>NZ_JBLRVY010000013.1:0-295709 GCF_048159485.1 Streptomyces sp. 4F14 | reverse complement strand
CATCCTGCGTGACCGCCGCCCCTACGAGGCCCGGCCACCTCTTCGTCTCGTGGCTTGACTTCAGCATTAGGCAGCGGTGTCGGTGCTCGTGCCAGGGGGCGTGTTCGCGGAGGCCGGCGGCGACGAAGTTCCGCAGGACGGTGAGGTGTTCGAGGTTGTAGGCCCAGATCGTGCCGTGCCGGGTGTCGGCCTCCAGCCACAGGCGTCCCACCCGGCCGCCGACGGCCGCGAAACCGCAGGAACGGCAGACCACCCGCGCCTCGTGGCACGTCCGGCGCTCGCGGCGGGCGAGGCGGTCGCAGCGCGGGCAGTGGACGAGGGCCGAGCCGGAGTGGTGGAACAGCTCCGTGCGGGTGTCGTAGAAGCGGACGGGCGGCATGGGGGGAGTGTAGGGCGCCCGGTGCGTACGGTTCCCGGGCTTTTTCAGCTCGCCCCCGCCGTCACTTCCTTCCGCTCCCGCATCCCGCTGCTCAGGTCCTCCACCAGCAGTCGCTTCGCGATCGCGTCCACCGCCGCGTGCAGCTCGCCGCTCGACGGGCGGCCGAGGTCGCGTTCGACGTGGTCCTTCAGCCAGTCGCTCCAGGCTTCCGAGATGACGTGGGCCTCGCGGGCGCCCGCGTCGGTGTGAGAGAGCAGAGTGCCGGTGCGGGTGAGGTAGCCCTCGTCGACCATGCGGTCGAAGACGGGGAGGAGGACCTCAGGGGGCAGGTGGCGGCGCGCGGCGATGAGGCCGAGGCTCGCGTGGCCGACCATGCGGGTGTGGAGTTCGACCTGCATGACGGCCCAGGCGCCGGCGATGTCGAGGCGGGTGTCGGAGTCCTCGACGATACGGCGGGTGGTTTCGAGGTCGGTGCTGCCGATGATCTTGGCGACCGACGTCTCCAGGACCCGCCGGGAGTCCGCTCCGCTGGGGGAGGCGAAGCCCTCGCCGAGGTCGGTGGAGCCGGCGCGGGCGCTGTCGCGCAGGGGGACCTGTTTGAGGAGCAGGGCGACCAGGAAGCCGAGCGCCGCGACCGGGACCGTCCACAGGAACACCGTCTGGATGGTGTCGGCGTACGCGTCGATGATCGGCCCGGCGGCCCGCGCGGGCAGCTGGTGGACGCCGTCGGGGCTGGTCGCGGCCTTCGTGAGGGTCGCCGCGTCCGCCGTACCCGTCGCCGCCGCCTCCTGGACGCCGTCGCGGAGGTTGGGGGTCAGCGCGTTCGTGTAGATCGTGCCGAAGACGGCTGTGCCGAAGGAGCTGCCCAGGGTGCGGAAGAAGGTGACGCCGGAGGTCGCGGTGCCGAGGTCGGCGTACTCGACCGTGTTCTGCACGGCGATCGTCAGGACCTGCATGCACAGGCCGATCCCGAAGCCGAGGACGAACATGTACAGCGACTCCAGCCAGGCGCCCGTCCCCGGCCCCATCCGCGACATCAGGAACAGGCCGAGGCCCATCACCAGCGAGCCGGCGATCGGGAACATCCGGTACTTCCCGGTCTGGCTGATCACGTTGCCGCTGCCGATGGACGCGATGAGCAGGCCGATCACCATCGGCAACGTCCGTACCCCGGAGACGGTCGCCGAATCGCCGTCCACGTACTGGAGATAGCTCGGCAGGTACGTCATCGCGCCGAGCATCGCGAACCCGACGATGAAGCTCAGCACCGAGCACACCGTGAACACCGGGTTCCCGAACAGCCGCATCGGCAGCATCGGCTCCGCCGCCCGCGTCTCCGTCCAGCAGAACAGGCCGAGCGCGATCACGCCGCCCACGAACAGGCCGACGATCACCCCGGAGCCCCACGCGTACTCGTTGCCGCCCCAGCTCGTCGCCAGGATCAGGGCGCTCGCGCCGAGCGCGACCCACGCGATGCCGAGGTAGTCGACGACCGGGCGGGACGCCGACTTGACCACCGGGATCGTGCGCGCGGCGGCGATGACGACGACGACCGCGATCGGGACGTTGACGTAGAACGCCCACCGCCACGACAGGTGGTCCGTGAACAGGCCGCCGAGCAGCGGGCCGATCACCGTCGCCACGCCGAACACCGCGCCGATCGCGCCCTGGTACTTGCCGCGCTCGCGCAGCGGGATGACGTCCGCGATCAGCGCCATCGCCGTCACCATCAGCCCGCCCGCGCCGACGCCCTGCACCGCCCGCCACGCGATCAGCAGCGGCATGTTCGTCGCCAGACCGCACAGGAACGAGCCCGTGATGAACACGATCGCCGAGACCTGGAAGACCACCTTGCGGCCGAACAGGTCACCGAACTTGCCGACCAGGACCGTCGCGACGGTCTCCGCGAGGAGGTACGACGTCACCACCCACGACATGTGGGAGGCGCCGCCGAGATCCGACACGATCGTCGGCAGGGCCGTCCCGACGATCGTCTGGTCCAGGGCCGCGAGCAGCATGCCCAGCACGATCGTCACGAAGACGACGTTGCGGCGGCGGGGGTCCAGTACGGGGGGCTGCGCGGCCGGTGGGGAATCCTGGGTGACGGTCACGGGGACACGATCGCGCCGGGGGGACGGGGACGCACGCGGGGAGGGCCGGGTGGGGGAGGTCAGTCCTCCTTCGGCCTGCGCCGCAGCAGGTACGTGTCCATGATCCAGCCCTTGCGCTCCCGAGCCTCGGACCGCAGCTCCTCGATCCGGGGCGCCGTCTCCGCGATCGGGCCGGACACGAGGATCTCGTCCGGGGTGCCGATGTATGCGCCCCAGTAGATGTGTACGTCCTCCTCCGCGAGCCCCCGGAACGCCTGGCGTGCGTCCAGCATCACCACCACGTCGTCCACCCCCTCCGGGAACCCCTCCGCGAGCCGCCGCCCGGTGGTGATCTGCACCGGCCTCGCCACCCGGTTCAGCCCCGTACGGTGCCGCGCGACCAGCGCGGAGACACTGCTGACGCCCGGGACGACGTCGTACCCGAACTCGACCCGCCCGCGCGCGAGGACCTCGTCGAGGATCCCGATCGTGCTGTCGTACAGCGCGGGGTCGCCCCAGACCAGGAACGCGCCCGTCTCCGCCTCGCCCAGCTCGTCCGTGATCAGCCGCTCGTAGATGTCCGCGCGGGCGCTGCGCCAGTCGTCCACGGCGGGGGAGTACGCGGCGCCGCCCGCCGTACGGTCCCGCTCCGGGTCGCGGGCCTCGACGACCCGGTACGTCCCCTCCGGCACATGCGTCCGCAGCATCTCCCGGCGCAGGTCCGTGAGGTCGCTCTTCGCCTCGCCCTTGTCCAGGACGAAGAACACGTCCGCCTCCCGCATCGACCTGACCGCCTGGAGGGTCAGGTGTTCCGGGTCGCCCGCGCCGATACCGATGACATGAATCCTTCGCACGCCTCCGAGTGTGCCGTACGGCACTGACAGCCCGGTCAGCGCAGGCGCGGTGCTCGCCTCGCCGGGTCCACGGGGCGTTCGTCGAGCGCCACCTCGTCCGCCAGGGCCCGCGCCCAGCCGGTCACGCCGGGGAGGTCCATGCCGTACGCCGGCCCCGTCCACCGCGCGATCTCGTCCGCGCCGCGCCGCAGCAGCCGTACGCCGCCCGTCGGGTTGCCCCGGGCCGCGTGGGTCAGGCCCACGGCGAGCTGCGCGAGGGCCCGCCACAGGGGGCGTTCCTCCTCGGGGCCGGTCTTCCAGGCGTCCTCGAAGACCTCGTGCGCGTGGAAGGGTCTGCCGGAGTCCAGCAGCGCCTGCGCCTCCGTCACGGTCCGCTCCGGGCTCCGGACGATCCCCTCCGGCTGCCTCGGCACACCCGGTTCGCCGTACGGCAGGGGGCGGCCCAGCCCGTCCCTCGGCCGCGCGCTCCGCGCCCGCCCCGCATCGTCCCTGTCCCGGCCCCGCGCCTGCGTCATACCCCGATTGTCCCGCCTTCGGGGCGGTGCCGTGGGTGGGGTAGAGTTCTGTTCGCGCGATCACACATCTGTGGGGCAGCGCATCGGGACGTGGCGCAGCTTGGTAGCGCACTTGACTGGGGGTCAAGGGGTCGCAGGTTCAAATCCTGTCGTCCCGACTGGAGAAGTCGCAGGTCGGAGGCCGTGTCAGAGAGATCTGACACGGCCTCCGATGTGTTTTTGGGGACCAGTTGGGGACCAGGGGATACGGAGTCCTTCCCGAACGCGTGAGGTCAGTCGCACAACCGTCGGTACGGTGCGTCGGGCACGTACGTCTGCCACTGGGCGCGGGTCAGGCCGGTACCCGCGCGGGCGCAGAGTTCGGTGACGGCCCGGTCGGGGTCGATGACGTACCGCTGGAGCGGGACGTGCGGGCTGCCCGCGTACAGGGTCGTGCCGTCGGGGCTGAAGGCGAGGGCGGTGACGGCCTCCGGGGTGTCGCCGAGCGGGGCGGGGAAGGTGTTGCGCGGCCCGCCGACGCGACGGCGCAGTTCTCCGTCCCACAGGGTGACCCGGCCCGCCAGGTCGTCCGTGGCGAGCAAGGAGCCGGCGGCGTCGAAGGCGAGGCTGCCGACGTGGTCGCCCTGGACGAGGTCGCGGCGGGTGAGCCGTCCCGACGGCAGGCGCGCGGCCTGCCCGTCCCCGACGAGCAGCCCGCCGTCCGGGTCTGCGGCCAGGTGACCGCCGGCCATTCCGCGGAGCACCGTCGTCCGGCGGTGACGGTCGGTGTCCCACACCTCGCCCCACGCCCTGTCGGCGCAGGTCCCACAGGGTGGTCAGAGACCGGGCCGGGGCGTTCGCGCCGGGTGCGGAGACGCCGTACGCGAACGTGCCGCCGTCGGGGCTGAACCGTACGTCGTCCACGGGCCTGTCCTGCCACGCGGAGGTGAGGGCGCCCGCGACATCGAGGGTGTGGACGGTGCCGCCTTCGATGTAGCGCGGGACGGGACGGTCCGGGTCCCAGGCCGGGCCGCCGGACAGGTGCTGGTTGTCGAGGGAGCGGCGGAAGACGGGGTCTCGGGGTCCGAGAGCCGCCATACGCGCAGTTCCTGGCCGTCGGCCGTGGCGAGGAAGGCTCCGTCCCTGCTGAAGGAGGTCCACGCGATGTCCTCGTCGAGGATCTGGGCGACCTCGTCGCCGGACCGGACGTCCCAGACGCGGGTCATGCCGGGGGTGACGGCCGCGAACCGGGTGCCGCTGCCCGCGTCGGCCACCAGCGACAGCGTCGTACCGGGCGCACAGGCGTCGATGTTGTCGGGCCGCCGGCCGCCCTGCGCAGCTCGCGCAACTCGTGCGCGAGGCGCTGGACGGGACCGGCCTGAGGGTCCAGCGGCCGTTCGGGACGTCCCACGGCCCACCAACTTCCGGTGCGGCGGACAAGACGAGGTTCAGGGACGATCAACGTACGTTTCCTGACGATCCCGCGTAGACCGGCCCGAAGTGTGAGGTCCGTGACGCCCGCGCCCATACGTTCCGGGCGACCGCGCGCCGTGAGATTGATACTCCTGATGAGGAGACGTGCCTATCAACTCTCCGGTTGCCAGTCTCGGCCTCACCTCGCCGCATTCCGGCGTGGGCCCCGAACATCAACCGGAGAGACCGCATGCCCCAGACACCCAAGAACAAGGCGAAGTCCCGGCTCGGCGAGATCGCGGTCGTGGCGGGCGGCGTCGCCGCCCTGACCATCGGCTTGGCCACGAGTGCCTCCGCCCAGATCCTCCAGCCGCTGAACGCCCGGTCCTCCGCCTTCCAGGCCAAGTACCAGCCGCACTTCGACTACACGCAGAACAGCTGCTACCCGGCCGCCGCCGTCGACATCAACGGCACCCGCAACGGCGGTCTCAACACGACCGGCACCACCGCCGGCGGCTGCCACACCGACCATCTCGGTCAGGCGAACACCTACGTCCGGTCCGCGTGCGACGCCAACTGGTGCGCGTACATGTACACGCTGTACTTCGAGAAGGACCAGGGCACCGGCGGGCTCACCGGTCACCGCCACGACTGGGAGAAGGTCGTGGTGTGGCAGAAGCGCGGTGCCGAGACACCGTCGTACGTCTCCGTCTCCCAGCACAGCGGCTTCAAGACGATGGCGTTCAGCCAGACCCAGCACGACGGCAACCACGTCAAGGTCATCTACCGCCTGGACGGCGCGACGACCCACGACTTCACGTTCGCCGGCGCCGGGTACGTCCCGCGGGCGTGGGGCAACAAGCAGTGGGACGCGCCCGACCTGGTCGCCATCGACAAGATGAAGAGTGCCTACCCCAAGGCGTTCAACGCGCTGTGGAACTTCGACTGGTCCGGTCCCGACGCGGGCGCGGGCGCCACCGGCGCCAACTTCTCCCTCCAGGACTTCGGCAACCACTTCAGGAGCGGTCTGAGCACGGCCCAGAAGAGCGTGAACGACGCGTTCACGAACGACCCCATCCCCACCTTCACCCCGAACACCTCGTTCTGAGGCGTACGTGTGCGTGGACCGGGGTGGCATCTCCCGGTCCACGCACACGCGTACCCGGATCCTCGGTCATGTGCCGGGTAAGTGGCATTCACCAGCGCGTGAGGCAGGCCCACGCCCAGGGACGTGCAGCACCCGCGCCACACACCTGACGGCAGGGCGGGGCCGCGGCGTTGGGGACCAGCCGGGGGGGCGGTGAGGGTGGTGCCCTTCCTGGGCGGAGCGCTTCGCGCGCTCGGGCACACGCTCTGCCCGCGCCGGTCCGCCGGGTGTCAGTGTGGCAGTGACCTGGGGAAGAGAGCGCAGGCGCTGCTGGGCACGCCGTGCCGGCGAAGGGGCACCAGATCATGACGACGCGGATCCACGACCTGTCCGGCGACGCCATCGGTGAACTCGTCAGAGAGCGGTGGGGCGGGCTGCTGGACGAGATCGGCGCCGGAGCCGCCGAGCGGTACGCGGCGGGAGAGGCGTTTCCCAGGAGTTTTCTGGCCCGAGCCGCCCAGGCGGGTTTCCACGGGCTGTCGATGCCGAAGGACGTCGGCGGGGAGGGCCTGGGGTCGAACGTCTGGGGCCGGGTCCTGGAGGAGGTGACCTGTCGGTGCGACGAGGCGGCGTTCCCCCTGGTGGTGAGCATGTCGACGAGCATCGGGTTCACCCTGTACCAGTCCGGGGACGCCGCCCTGGCCGAGAACTACGTGAGGCCGCTCGTGTCCGGCGAGCTGACGGCGACCCTGGGCTTCACCGAGGACGCCGACTTCTGGTCCTGGGAGACGGAGCTGACCCGTGACGGGGAGTGCGGGGTGCTCTCCGGGAGGAAGTCCTACGTGACGGGAGGGCTCCTCTCCGATGTCTTCCTGGTGTACGCCGGCTCGGGCCAGGGCCGGCTGGCCGCCTGCCTGGTGCGTCACGACGATCCGGGGGTGACGGTGACTCCCGCGAACGGGATCGGCTTCCAGTCCGCCGGCATGGCCGTCCTGAACCTGGACGAGGTCCGCCTCGCCAAGGAACGGATCCTGACCTGGACCGACGGCCTCGACCACTCCCAGCTGTACCTGAACGAGCGCCGGAGCATGCAGGCGGCGTGGACCGTCGGCAGGATGCGCGCGCTCGTCGACCGCTGCGCGGCCCGGCTGCGCACCGCGACCCGGCAGGGCCAGCCCGTCCTTGACTACCCCAACGTGGCGGCGGGGCTCGGGCGGATGCACATCGTCACGGACGCGGCCCGCACCATGACGCACGACGTCCTCGACCGGCAGGCACGCGGGGAGACGGACCTGACCTACGACGCGAAGATCTCGGCGGCCAAGCACTTCTCCGCCGAGCAGTCGATGCTCATCGCCCACGAGGCCCTGCGCGTGCTGGGCGGCCACGCCTTCTACGGCGACGAGTTCTACGGCCGGTACCTGCGGGACTGCACGGGCCTGATCCCCGCGGGCGGCACCCAGCACTCCCTGGAGATCACCATCGGAAACATGGTGGCCAAGCACCTGATCTGACCGTTCCCGCGGCGACGAAGGCGAGCCCTCTCATGGACGTACACTTCTCCGGCCTGCTGCTCAGGTTCACCGACTACGAACGCACCGTCAGCGTCCAGGCCGACACCGTCGGGGACGCGATGGAGGCCCTGCGCCTGCGCTTTCCCCGGCTGGGCCCCGTCCTGTGGGACGGCAACGGGGACCTGCGGCAGGTCCACCGCCTCATCGTGAACGGGGAGGTCGTCTCCGTCGACGCCGCCCAGCCCCTGCTGGACACCGACCGGCTGGAGTTCCTGACCGCGGTCGCGGGCGGGTGACCGTGCCGCGCCGGATCAGCTACACCGAACCCGGCACCACCACCATGTTCAGCCCGCTGCAACCGCGCCCGCGGATGCTGCTGGGCCACGTCTCGTCGGGTCTCTCCCGCTGGCTCGCCGAGTACGTCACCCCGTTCCCGTCGATGGTGGACACCTACGGCAGCGCGGTCGTGGTCTCCTCGGTGCGTATCGACTACGCCACCCCCTGCCCGGGGTTCTCCGACGCGCCGTGGCTGACCGTCCGGTTCGGTCTCCGCGTCCATCCCAGCGGGAAGTGGATAAACGCGGAGATCGACTGCGCGGCCGACGGCCGGCCCGTCGCGTCCGTCTCCGCCACGATGCGCGTCCTCGTGGTGGCCGACGGCGACAGCCTGTCCGCGAGCCCCGGTGTCCTGCACCCCGAACTCCGCAAGGCGTTCACCCCGGCCGAGACCGTCGCCACCCCGCACCCGGCCAACCCGTGTCCCGGAGGGGCGACGGTCGTGCTGCCGGCCCGGGAATGGCGCACGTTCATCAGCCGCAGCCATGCCGAGGTCGCCGACCAGTGGTCGTTCATCGAGATGATCGAACTGGCCACCCAGGCCCGGGACCGGCTGTTCGCCGAGAAGCTCCACGCCCCGCTGCCGCCCCGCCAGGTGATCGGCACCCCGACGCGCAGCCTGTACGCCGCCTTCCGCCGCCCGATGTTCGTGTACGACCCCTGCGTGGTCACCACGTCCGCCCATCGGGGCCCCGACGCTTCCGGCCTGTACTTCCAGCACCGGATCGGTCCCCCCGACGCCCCGCGGCCCTGCTTGACCGTCTGGGAGACCCTCGATCCCACGGACTGACGACGAGCACGGTTCCTACCCGGTGCGGGGGTTCGGGGCGCAGTCGTACAGGGTCGTGCCGCCCTTCGTGCCGGTGCCGCCGTACTTCTTCGGGGGGACCTCGGCGCAGTTCTCGGTGAACCACTTCGCGCGCTGGGCGGCGGGGCCGTCCTTGTCGCCCAGCAGGGCGTCGACGCCGCCCGGTGAGTCCAGGACGTAGCGGAGGTCCCCGGCGCCGGTCCACTCGGCGAGCCGGCGCGGGGAGGGGGCGTGGTCGGTGCCGAGGAAGCCGCCCAGGCCGATGACCGTGGCGTCGGTGTCCAGGATGTAGGCGGCCACGGCGACGGCTCCGCCGTCGACCGCGAGGGGGATACGGGCGCCTCGGGCGTGGTGCGTGGCGTAGGCGAGGATCCTGCGCTGGCCGGCGCTGAGGGAGGTGCCGCCCAGGCCGCCGGGTGCGCCCAGGCTGTCTGCGCCGCCCGAGCCGCCCGCTCCGTCGACGCCTCCTGGACGCCCGCCGTCGCCCTTGGAGCCGGGGTTGTTGTCCGAAGTGCCGTCGCCGCCCGGACCGGAGCCCGAGCCGTCGCTGCTCCCCGGCAGCGAGCCCACACCCCCCAGCGCCCCGAGCCCGTGCCGCAGGCCCTTCCCGGTGGGGGCCGGCCCCGCCGAGGGAGGTGCCGCGCCCACCACCGGCGCCGGCCCCGCCGGTACGCTCACCGCCCAGGCGCCCGGCGCGAGCAGGAGCGCCAGCACCGAGCCGGCCAGGGCGGCCGCCGACAGCCGGGGTTTGCGGGCCGCCGTGATCAGGAGTGCCACGGCGGTCACCCCCAGGGCGGCCACGACCCAGCCCAGCCAGCCGTGCCAGGACGGCACCCGGCGGATCACGGCGACGGCCCACGCCGCGGTCGTCAGGACGGTCCCGGTGCCGACGGGCAGAGCCCAGCGTGCCCCGGCCCGGTGCGCCCGGACCAGTGCCGTGACCAGCGCGGCGCTCAACGCGGCGACGGGGGGCGCGAGTTGGGTCGTGTAGTAGGCGTGGAACGAACCCTCCTGGGTGGAGAACACCAGCCCGCACACGAGCAGCCAGGTCCCCCACAGGACCCACCCGGACCCGGGCAGCCGCTTCCCGGCGGGCCCGCCGCCGCGGCGCCGCAGGACCGCGCCGGCCACGGCGACGGCCAGGGCCACGACGCTCACCGGCAGCAGCCAGCCGATCTGCCCGGCCACCTGGTCGCCGAACAGCCGCAGCGGCCCCGGATCGCTCCCGAAGAGCCCGCCGAGGTTGTTCCCGCCACCGCCTCCCGCGCTGCCTCCGAGGAGCCGGCCGAGCCCGTTGTGCCCGATGACGAGGTCCCAGGCGCCGCCGTCCGCGCTGCCCCCGATGGCCGGCCGTTCGCCGGGCCACCGGGCGACCAGCGCGACCCACCACAGCGAGGAGACGGCGCACACCGCGCCGGCGGCGAGGAGTGGCCGCAGCCGGGAGAGCCAGGGGCCGCCCGCGCCGGTCAGCCAGGCGGCGGCGAACGCCGGCAGCACCATCCAGGCCGCCGTCATCTTGGTGAGGAACCCGCAGCCGACCAGGAATCCGCTCGCGCACAGCCACCCTGTAGCGCGCCGGCCCGGCTCGGCCTGGAGGGCGCGGGTCAGCGCGTACGCGGCGGTGACCAGGAGGAGGACGAGCAGGGTGTCGGGGTTGTTGTTGCGGTTGATCGCCACGGTGACGGGCGTCAGGGTCAGCACGAGGGCGGCGAGCAGGGCCGTGCCCTCGCCCGCCCAGCGCCGTACGGTGCGGTGCAGGACGAACACGGCGGCGACGCCTTCGAGCACCTGGGGCAGGATCAGCGCCCAGCCGTGCAGGCCGAAGACCTTGCTGCTGAGGACCTGCGGCCACAGGGCGGCCGGGGGTTTGTCGACGGTGACGACGCCGGCCGGGTCGAAGGAGCCGAAGAGGAAGTTCGTCCAGTCGAGGCCCATCGACTTCACGGCGGCCGAGTAGTAGCTGTTGCCCCAGCCGAGGGAGCCGAGCGCCCAGCCGTACAGGAGGGCGGCGGTCAGCAGGATCGCGGCGAGCGCGGCCCGGTACGGCAGGGGAGCCGCTTCCGGGCGCGGCGGGCGCGGGCGGAACACGGCCAGCCGCAGCACCAGGAAGCGGATGCCGGTCACCAGGACGGAGGCGACGGCGAGGACGAGGGCCTCCTCGCCCCTCGACGCGTCCGGTACGGCGTCGCGGTAGAGCAGGACGGCCGCCGAGGTGATGAGGTAGCCGACGATCAGGAGGCCGCCGGCGCCGAGGTGGGCGCGTCCGGGCCCGGCCGGGGAGCGGCGGAAGGTGAGGCGGCGGTTGGCCTCGGTGTTGAGGAGCGTGAGCACCAGCAGGGAGGCGAGGTTGGCGGCGGCCGGGGACCACCAGGTGCGCAGCGTCCAGTAGAGGAGGGCCTGTCCGGCGGTCGAGGCGATGCCGATGGCGGCGAAGCAGGCGATCTGCCAGGTGAGTTCGGAGCGGCCGGGGGCGAGGACGGCGTCCGGGTGTTCGGCGGCCGGTTCCGGGCGGGTCGGTACGGGCACGTCGGCCTCGCCGGACGCCTTGAGCCGGGCCATGCGCCACAGCCCCTTGAGGTCGTCGGCGGCGGTGGAGACGACGTCCACCCGGGTGTCGACGTCCTCCACCCAGTCGACGGGCACCTCGTGGATGCGCAGCCCGTTGTGCTCGGCCAGCAGCAGGAGTTCGGTGTCGAAGAACCAGGCGTCGTCGTGGGTCTTCGCCAGCAGCGGGCGCACGGCCTCGGTGCGGGCGGCCTTGAATCCGCACTGTGCGTCGGTGAAGCGGGCGCCGTGGGTGAGCCGGATCAGGGCGTTGTAGCAGCGGGAGATCAGCTCCCGGCGCGGGCCGCGCACGGTCCGGGCGCCGGGGGCGAGCCGGCTGCCGATCGCGAGGTCGGAATGGCCGCTGAGGAGGGGTGCGACGAGGGGGAGGAGTCCGTCGAGGCCGGTGGACAGGTCGACGTCCATGTAGACGACGATCTCGGCGTCGCTCGCTCCCCACACGGTCCGCAGCGCGAGGCCGCGTCCCTTGCGGTCGAGGTGGACGACCCCGACGCCGGGGAGTTCCCCGGCGAGCGCGCGGGCCACGGAGAGGGTCGCGTCGGTGCTGGCGTTGTCCGCGACGGTGATCCGCCAGGTGCAGGGCAGTTCGTCGCGCAGCCGGGCGTGCAGGGTGCGGATGCAGCCGGGAAGGGCCCGTTCCTCGTTGTATACGGGAATGACGACCTCGACGGTCGTCGCGTCGGCGGGGGGTACGGCCCGTAATTCCTGGGCCGCACTGGATGTCTGCGTCATGGATTCCTCGGGTGTGGGGGAAAACGCAGGGAAGAAACAGGGAAGTGGGCCTTTTTCGGCGGCACCCCTTGTGAAGGAAATGTGAACGCGTGATGACCGAAGTCGTTTGCGTAGACGCTTCCCTGCTTAGCAATTGCTAAAGGAATCATCAAGTTGTTGCGCACGATTCGCGCCATGTAATTCGAGTACACCCCGCGTGTACGACCAGGGATGTACGACCCGCCCGCGTACAGCCGACGATGCACGCCCCGGGCGCGACCGTGACCTGACGACCGGCGGCCTTCCCCTGAGTAGCCTGACCGTGTGTCCGGCATCGTTCCCGTACGTCAGGTCAAGCGTTTCCTCACCAGACGACCCCACCCCCTGATCCCCCTCGACGTCGCGCTCGCCGTCCTGCTGTGCGTCTTCCTGCTCTGGTCCGACGCCCGCAGCGGCAGCCACCACGCCGTCGACGGTGAGCACGTGCTGCGGACCGCGGGCATCTCCTTCGCCTCCCTCTGCGTCGCCACCCGCCGGCGCCTGCCCCGCCTGTCGTTCGCCGTGGCGTCGGCCTGCGCCTTCGTGGTCGCCGCCCTCGGCGGCGCACCCCAGGTCTCGATCTGCGTCGCCCTCGCCGCCTACACCGCCGCGGGGACGGCGGAGTACGCCCTCTGGTGGCTGCGCCCCGGCGCCTCCGTCCTCCTGATGGGTGCCGGGATCGCCATCGGGCGCGTCGTCGACGGCTGGGTGGCCGTGCTGGTCGCCAACGTCGCGATCATCTGCGTCGGCTGGTTCGCCGGCCTCGCCGCCCGCGAACACCGCAACCGGCTCGTCGCCACCGCCGAACAGGAGGCCGAGCGAGAACGGCAGCACGCCGCCCGGATCCGCCAGGCCGCCATCGACGAACGCCTGGTCATCGCCCGTGAACTGCACGACATCGTCGCCCACTCGATGAGCCTCATCGCCGTGCGCGCCGGGGTCGCCCGCGTCGTCATGGACAGCGACCCGGCCCAGGTCGCCGAGACCCTCGGCATCGTCGAGACCACCACCCGCCAGGCCCTCCACGAGATGCGGCTGCTCGTCGAGGTCCTGCGCCACGAGCACGCCGTCGACCCCGCCCTCACCCCCACCCCCGGCCTTGCCGACACGGCCGCGCTCGCCGACCAGATCCGCAGCGCCGGCATCGACCTGCGCCTCGACGTCCGCGGCACGGCCCGCCCGCTGCCCGCCGCCGTCGACCTGTCCGCGTACCGCATCGCCCAGGAGGCCCTCACCAACATCGTGCGCCACGCCGGACCCACCCAGGCCGACCTGCGGATCGAGTACCGCGCCGAGGACGTCGTCATCGAGGTCACCGACCACGGCCCGGCCGGACCGCACCGCCGCAAGCCCGCCGCCCCGCGCACGTCCGGCCACGGACTGGTCGGCATGCGCGAACGGGCCGCCCTCTTCGACGGCTACCTGCGCGCCGGCCCCCACGGCAACGGTTTCCGCGTCCAGGCACTGCTGCGCACCGGCGAATCAACCCCCGTGACAGCCGCCGGCACACCTCCGGACGCGCCCCCGTGACCTGCGCCGACCATCCGGCCACCGGCGTTGGACCAGACCGGTCGAGGTTTGTTTGAGGTCTGCTCAAGCCCGCTGTTGAAGGATCTCCAGCAGAAAGGGTGGCTGGCTGGCGGACTCCGAAGGAGTGCTTGTGGACCGGGCCGTAGTAATCACCGGTATCGACGTGATAGCGCCAGGAGGGCTCGGCAGGAAAGAGTTCTGGAATCTCCTCACCGCGGGACGCACCGCGACCAGAGAAATATCCTTCTTCGACGCCGGACCATTTCGCTCACGGATAGCCGGAGAATGTGATTTCAACCCCGCCGCGATGGGTTTGCTGCCGCGCGAGATCCGCCGTATGGACCGCGCGACACAGCTCGCCGTGACCTGCGCCAGGGAGGCCCTCGCCGACAGCGGCCTCGACGTCGACACCGTCGACCCGGCCCGCGTCGGCGTGAGCCTCGGCAGCGCGGTCGGGGCGACCACGAGCATCGAGCGCGAGTACCTCGTGCTCTCGGACAGCGGCCGTGAGTGGTTCATGGACGAGGGACACCTCTCCCCGCACATGTACGACTACATGGTGCCCAGCGCGGCCGCCGCCGAGGTGGCCTGGCGCACCGGCGCCGAAGGGCCCGTCGCGATGGTGGCGACCGGCTGCACCGCCGGTCTGGACGCGGTGGGCCGGGCCCACGAGGCGATCATGGACGGCACCGCCGACGTGATGTTCGCCGGCGCCACCGACGCCCCGGTCTCCCCGATCGTCGTCGCCTGCTTCGACGCGATCAAGGCGACCACCCCCCGCAACGACGACCCCGCCCACGCCTCGCGCCCCTTCGACGCGACCCGCAACGGGTTCGTCCTCGCCGAGGGCGCCGCGGTGATGGTCCTGGAGGAACGCGGACACGCCCTGGCCCGCGGCGCGCACATCTACGCCGAGGTCGCCAGCCACGCCACCCGCTGCAACGCGTACCACATGACGGGCCTCAGGCCCGACGGACGCGAGATGGCGGAGGCGATCCGGCACGCCCTCGCGGACGCCCGGTGCGCGCCCGAGACCATCGACTACGTCAACGCCCACGGCTCCGGGACCCGGCAGAACGACCGCCACGAGACCGCCGCCTTCAAGGACGCGCTCGGAGCGCACGCCTACCGGGTGCCGGTCAGCTCCATCAAGTCCATGATCGGCCACTCGCTCGGCGCGATCGGCTCGATCGAACTGGCCGCCTGCGCGCTGGCCATCGAGAACAACGTGGTCCCGCCGACGGCCAACCTGCACGAGCGCGACCCCGAGTGCGACCTCGACTACGTACCGAACGAGGCGCGCGAACTCCCGGTCGACACCGTCCTGTCGGTCGGCAGCGGCTTCGGCGGCTTCCAGAGCGCCGTGCTGCTGCGCGCTCCGGAGCGTGCGGCATGACCATGCCCCCGGTCGTGACCGGAATCGGCACCATGGTCGGCGACGGGGCGGGTGTCGAAGGGCACTGGAGGGACGTCCTCGACGGCCGCTCCTGGATCCGGCCGATCCAGCGCTACGACGCCTCGCGCTACAGCTCCCGGCTGGCCGGCCAGATCACCGGCTTCGACGTCGAACGGCATCTGCCCAGCCGGCTGATCCCGCAGACCGACCGGGTGACCCAACTGGCCCTCGTGGCCGGCGACGAGGCCCTCGCCGACGCCGGGATCGCCGACCGCGGCTACGACGCCTTCGACATGGGCGTCGTCACCTCCAACGCCTCGGCCGGCTGGGAGTTCACCCACCGCGAGTTCCGGAAACTGTGGACCCAGGGGCCCGAGAAGGTCAGCGTCTACGAGTCGTTCGCCTGGTTCTACGCGGCCAACACCGGCCAGCTGTCCATCCGCAACGGCATGCGCGCCGCCAGCGGAGTGCTGGTCGCCGACCAGGCGGGCGGACTCGACGCGATCGGACAGGCCCGGCGCAACCTGCGCCGCGGCGCCAAGCTCATGGTGACGGGCGGCCTCGACTCCGCCTTCGACCCCTGGGGCTGGCTCTCCCACCTCGCGAGCGGCGAGGTCAGCACCGCCGAGGACGCCGCCCGCGCCTACCTGCCCTTCGACGCCGCCGCCGGCGGCTACGTGCCCGGCGAGGGCGGCGCGATGCTGGTCCTCGAACACGGCGACGCCGCCCGGCCGCCCGCCCGCCGCTACGGGGTGGTCGCCGGATACGCCGCGACGTTCGACCCGCCCCCGGGCAGCGGACGCCCCTCCAACCTGGCCCGCGCAGTGCGGCTCGCCCTCGACGACGCCGGGCTCGTACCCGCCGAGGTCGACGTCGTCTTCGCCGACGGCGCCGGGGTCCCCGAACGCGACCGGAGCGAGGCGGCGGGCATCGCGGAGGTCTTCGGGCCGAAGGGCGTCCCGGTCACCGTGCCCAAGGCCGGGGTCGGCCGGCTCCTCGCGGGCGCGGGCCCGCTGGACGTGGTCACCGCGCTGCTCAGCCTCCGGGACGGGGTGATCCCGCCGACCCCGCACTCCCGGGAGATCCCCGACGAGTACGCCATCGACATGGTGACGCAGCCACGGCAGACGGACGTCGACGTCGCCCTGGTGATCGCCCGCGGGCGCGGCGGCTTCAACTCGGTGGTGGTGATCAGGCGGTGAGCGGTTCACAACATCCGCAGACATGCGACTGCCCGGAAAGGGGCCCGGCATGAGCCGAGGAACAGACGTCAGCTACATGAAGGAACTGCACAGCGAGTCACCGCTGAGCACCATGATCGAACTGCACAGCGGCGTCCGCGTCACCTACATGCTCCAGGCGGTGGCCGAACTCGGCATCGCCGACCAGCTCGCCGACGGCCCCCTCGGCGTCGACGAACTCGCCGAACGCACCGACAGCCACGCGGACTCCCTGTACCGGGTCCTGCGGGCCCTGGCCGGCAAGGGCGTCTTCACCGAGGTGTCCCGCCGCGTCTTCGCCCTGACCTCGCTGGCGGAGGTGCTGCGCTCCGACCACCCGAACTCCCTGCGCGACGCCTTCCACATGCACGGCCAGAGCTTCATGCACGACGCCTACGTCGGGATCGGGCACACCATCCGCACCGGCGAACCCGCCTTCGAGCACGTCAACGGCATGGGCCTGTTCGAGTACGTGGGACGCAGGCCCGAACTCCAGGAACTGTTCGGGAAGTCCATGGGCAAGGCCAACCGGCAGATCCAGCTGGCGGCCGTCGAGACCTACGACCTGACCGGCGTCAAGACGCTGGTGGCCGTGGGCGGCGCCCAGGGACACGTCCTCGCGGAGATCCTCACCCGGTACCCCGGCATGCGCGGCGTGTACGTCGACGGCCCCCGGATGGCGCCGGCCGCGGAAGGCGTGCTGCGCGCGGCCGGAGTCCTCGACGCCGTCGAGATGGTCGTCGGCGACCCCCGGGAGTCGGTGCCCGCGGGCGGCGACGTCTACCTGGTCTCCCACGTGTTCCAGCAGCTCGACGACACCGACGCAGTCAAGGTGCTCACGAACATCCGCCAGGTGATGGCGGACGACAGCCGGGTCCTGGTCGTCAACGCCGTGATCCCGGAGGGCGACGTACCGCACCCGACGAAGATCCTGGACAGCACCATGCTCGTGCTGGGCCGCAACAGGGACCGTACGGAGGCGGAGTTCGACGGGGTGCTGCGGAGCGCGGGGCTGCGGCTCGTCGAGACGGTCGGGCGGGCCCTGCCGTCCAGCGTGGTCGTCGCGGAGCGCGAGGCACGGCAATGACTTCATCAGCGGGAGTGGAGGGATCGACCATGCCTGAGCAGGCAGCGGGTGCCCTGGCCGACAGCGGTCGCAAGGAAGCTCTGTTGAGCAGGATGTGGGACTTCCACAGCGGTCTGCGCATGGGCTTCATGCTCTCCGCCATCGCGGAGATCGGCATCGCCGACCAGCTCGTGGAAGGGCCCCTGTCCGTCGACGAACTGGCGAAACGCACCGGGAACAACGCGGACGGCCTGTACCGGGTGCTGCGGGCCATGGCCAGCAAGGGGGTCTTCACCGAGACCTCGCACCGGGTCTTCGGCCTCACCCCGCTGGCGGAGATCCTGCGCTCCGACACCGCGCACTCCCTGCGCGACGTGTTCCGCCTCCAGGGCAAGCACTTCATGCGCAACGCCTACGCCGAGATCGGCTACTCCATCCGCACCGGCCGGCCCGCGTTCGACTACGTCAACGGCGAGGAGCTGTTCACGTACCTCGCCCAGCACCCGGACATGAACGAACTGTTCAGCGGCGCCATGGGCAACGCGGCCGGGCAGACCCAGCAGGCCGCCGTCGAGGCGTACGACTTCACCGGCGTCCGCAGGCTGGTGGACGTCGGCGGGGCGCACGGCCACCTTCTCGCGTCGATCCTGGCCCGTTACCCCGACCTCGGCGGAGTCGTGTTCGATCAGCCGCACGTCGTGCCCGGTGCCGAACGGGTGCTGGACGAGGCCGGAGTCCTCGACCGCGCCGAACTCGTCGGCGGCAGCTACCTCGAAGCGGTCCCGCAGGACGGTGACGTCTACGTCATCTCCCACGTCCTGCACCAGCTGTCCGACAGCGACACGATCACCGTCCTGACGAACGTCCGCCGCGCCATGGACCCGGCCGGCCGGGTCCTCGTGATCGACCCCGTCATCCCCGAGGGCGACGTCACGCACCCCGGGAAGTTCATGGACATCACCATGATGGCGCTGAGCGAGGGCCGCGACCGCACCGAGGCGGAGTTCGCCGAGGTCTTCGCGAAGGCCGGCCTGCGCCTGGCCGACACGATCGGCCTGGACTCCGCGTCGAGCGTCGTCGTGGCGGTGCCCGCATGAGCGCCCGCATGAGCTACGACGACCTGCGGACGATCCTCGTCGAGGCCGCCGGCACCGCGGAGGGGGTGGACCTGGCCAGCCTGGAGGTCATCGACACCGACCTCTACGGACTCGGCTACGACTCGCTCGCCCTGATGGAGCTGGGCGCGCGCATCCAGCAGCGCTTCGGGGTCGACATCCCCGACGAGGAGGTGACCGAGTTGCGCACCTTCCGCACCATCCTCGACCGGGTGAATTCCTCGATCTCTGCGACGCCCTGACCCAGGGCGCCCCGCACGACGCGGACTGGAGGCAGACATGACCACGCCGGAGATTCACGCGCGCCACGAGATCGAGACCGAGACCTCGCCGTCGGCCGTGTACGAGCTGATCACGGACGTCTCGCTGTGGCCGGTGATCTTCCGACCCACCGTCCACACTCAGGTGCTGGAACGCACCGAGCACGGCGACCGGTTCGAGATCTGGGCGACCGTGTCCAGCGGCGAGGTGAACGGCTGGCGCTCGCGCCGCACGTTCGACGCCGCCGGCCGGCGGGTCACGTTCCGGCAGGACCACGACAACCCGCTGTTCGGCCTCATGGGAGGCGGCTGGAGCTGCCTCCCGCTGCCCGGCGGCCGGGCCAAGGTGGTCCTCGAACACCGCTTCGTCCCGCCACCGGACCAGGCCGACGCCCGCGAACGGATCGCCCGCACACTCGACGCCAACGGCGCCGCCGAACTGGAAGCCCTGCGGACGGTCTCGGCCCTGCCCGGCGGCATCGACCGGTGGCGGGTGACCTTCACCGAGTCCATCGGGCTGAGCGGCCCGGCCCAGGCGGCCCGGGAGTTCATCTGGGACGCCGGCCGCTGGCCCGAGCGGCTGCCCCACGTCGACGGCCTCGACCTGGTCGAACAGGCGGGCGGCGCCCAGGACATGACGATGCACACCCGCGCCCCCGACGGCACCGTCCACACCACCCGCTCGATCCGGCTGCCGCTGTCCGACGGCTCGATCGTCTACAAGCAGACCCGGCCGCCCCGCGCCCTCCTCGGGCACAGCGGACGCTGGGACTTCCACACCGGCCCGTCGGGCGGCACGATCACCTCCACGCACACCTTCCTCCTCGACCCCGCCGGGGTCGCCGAGGTGTACGGCCCCGACGTCCCGGCCGAGGAGGCGGCGCACCGCGTCCGCGTCGCCCTGATGGCCAACAGCCGCGTCACCATGGAACACGCGGACCGCTACAGCGCCTCGGTCGGTGCCCCG
This sequence comes from Streptomyces sp. 4F14, assembly GCF_048159485.1. Classification (NCBI taxonomy): domain Bacteria; kingdom Bacillati; phylum Actinomycetota; class Actinomycetes; order Kitasatosporales; family Streptomycetaceae; genus Streptomyces; species Streptomyces sp. 4F14. The sequence continues at coordinate 275,865 of NZ_JBLRVY010000013.1, read as the reverse complement.
TGAGCACCGAGGTCCGCGCCCCGCTCGGCCGCCTGCGCGAACTGGCGGACGGCGTCCACGCGTTCCTCCAGCCCCCCGGCGGCTGGTGCCTCAGCAACGCCGGGGTGATCGCCGGACCCGACGGGCTGGTCCTGATCGACACGGCCGCCACCAGGTCGCGCGCCGAAGCGCTGCGGGCGGCGGCCGAGGGGCTGGGCCGGGGCCCCGTACGCACCGTGGTCAACACCCACAGTCACGGCGACCACGTCTTCGGGAACTGTGTCTTCGCGCCACCCGCCGCCGTCATCGCCCACGAGCTCACCGGGCCGGAGATGGAAGCGACGGGAATGGCCCTCACGGGGCTGTGGCCGGACGTCGACTGGGGCGAACTCACCCTCACTCCGCCCACCATCACGTTCGGCCGCAGCCTCACCCTCATGACCGGCGACCGGCCGGTCGAGCTGCACCACGTCGGCCCCGCGCACAGCACCAACGACGTCGTCGTCTGGATCCCGGACGCGGGCGTGCTCTTCACCGGTGACGTGGCGCTGCCCGGCTGCACCCCGTTCTGCCTGATGGGCTCGGTCCGCGGCTGTCTCGCGGCCCTCGACCGGCTGCGCGCCTTCGGGGCGCGGACCGTGGTCGGCGGGCACGGGCAGATCAGCGGCCCCGAGGTCTTCGACGAGACGGAGCGCTACCTGCGCCGGATCCTCGACCTGGCCGGCGAGGGGGTCGCCGCCGGCATCACCCCGCTGGAGACCGCCCGCCAGTACGGCACCGGCGACTTCGCCGGGCTGATCGACCCCGAGCGGCTGGTCGGCAACCTGCACCGGGCCTTCCTGGAGATCCGGCGACCGGACCTGGCGCTCGGCACCGAGATCGACGTACCGGGGGTCTTCGGCGAAATGGTCCAGTTCAACGACGGGCGCCTGCCGACGTGCCTCGCCTAGGAGAGCGGATGACGAAGCCCAGCGAATCCCCCCGGGGGAACACGGTCTCCCCGGAGATCTACTACGAGCTGAGAAGGTTCTACCTGGACCAACTGGACGCCCGCGACCGGGGTCTGACCGAGGAATGGCTGGCGGTCTTCGACGACGACGCGACGATCACGACCAAGGTGGTCGGCGACGGCTCGCCGGTCCCGAAGTCCGTGTTCGAGCCCGCCGTGTGGAAGCTGGACGCCTCCTTCCACGAGAAGGGCATCCAGCGCCGCCACTGCGTGCAGGGCTTCACCTTCACCCCCCACGGCGACCTGGTCGTCTCCCGCTTCTACGGACTGTTCCTGGTCGTCGACGCCGAGCGCGGCGCCTGCCTCCAGTCGGCCGCCTTCATCTCCGACGTCCTGCGCAGGCACGGCGACACCTGGCGGGTCATCTCCCGCGAGATAGAACGCGACGACCTCGGCCGCCTCGACAGCGCATCGCACAGCGTGCCCATCGGATGAGAGAAGGAGCCATGGATCAGACAGTGACCTCCGGCAAGGGGACCGTGTCGGCCGAGGTCTGTTCTCGCATCGACCAGTTCTACGCGATGCAGATGCAGGCCCTCGACGACGGCGACATCGCCGCCTGGGTGGACACCTTCACCGACGACGGCGTCTTCGTCTCCAACGGCCTGCCCGACCCGGTCGAGGGCCGCGGCGCCCTGACCGAACTGGGCGGCGCGGCCGTGGCCCGGCTCGACGAGAAGGGCGCCATCCGCCGGCACTTCGTCTTCAACGTCATCGTCGAACCGGCCGCCGGGGGAGTGCTGCGCACGACCTGCTACGTCCCCGTCTTCGACACCGTCGACGGCGTCACCACCCTCACCACGAGCACCGTCATGCGCGACGAACTCGTCGGCTCCGAGGCCGGACTCCTCGTACGCCACCGCACCGTCACCCGCGACGACCTCCTCGCGAAGACGGGCCCGGGGAGCGCCGCATGACCTCCCCGGGCACGGCCGCGCTGGGCCCCGGGGACCCCGGTTACGACGAGGCCCGCAGCGGCGTCCAGCGCAGCTACCTGCACCGGCCGTCGGCACTCGTCCGCGCCGAGGGCGTCGCCGATGTGCGGCGCGCGGTCCGGTACGCCGCACGGCACGGCCTGGAGGTCGCGGTGCAGGCCACCGGACACGGCCTGAACGTCCCCACCGAGGGCGGCGTGCTGATCGAGACCTCGCGGATGGCCCACGTCCGCGTCGACCCGGTGACACGGACCGCCTGGGCGGCGGCGGGCACCCGCTGGGAACAGGTCATCGAGGCCGCCTGGGAACACGGGCTGGCGCCGCTGAGCGGCTCCTCGCCGGACGTCGGCGTCGTCGGCTACACCCTCAGCGGCGGCGTCGGGCTGCTGAGCCGCGCCTTCGGCTGCGCGGCCGACCACGTGCTGCGGGTGGACCTGGTCACCGCCGACGGCGAACCCCGGTCCCTGACCCCCGGCGACGACCTGTTCTGGGCGGTGCGGGGCGGTGGCGGGAACTTCGGCGTGGTGACCGGCCTGGAGTTCGCCCTGTTCCCCGTCGACCGGCTGTACGCCGGGGGCCTGTACTTCGACACCCCGCACCTGCCGGCGGTCCTGCGGGCCTACCGGGAGTGGACCGCGACGGTGCCGGACACGATGTCCTCCAGCATCGGGCTGATCCCCATGCCGGACGTCCCCGGCGTGCCCCCGCCCCTGCGCGGCCGGCACCTCGCCCACGTCCGGATCGCCTACCTCGGCACCGCCGAGAGCGGCGAGCGGCTGGTCGCACCGCTGCGGGCGCTCGGCCCGCGGCTGGTGGACACGCTCGGCGAGATGCCGTTCACCGCCTCCGGCACCATCCACAACGAGCCGAAGCAGCCGCGGAACTTCTACTGCGCCAACGCGATGCTGGGCGAGTTCGGCGAGGCGCTCCCGGACGCCGTCCTCGACCTCGTCGGACCCGGGCGGGGGGTCTTCGCGGTGGTGCAGTTCAACCACCTGGGCGCGGCGCTGGCGAAGCGGCCCGAGGTGGAGAACGCGGTGAGCCATCGCGGGGCCTCGCACGCCCTGCGCGTGGTGACCCTCCCGCAGGGGCCCGGCCGGGACCCGGCCCACGAGGTGGCCCAGGGGGTGACCCGGGCCGCGGCGCCCTGGACGCTCGGGCGCTCGCCCAACTTCGTGCAGGGCGACGAGCGGGCGTACGAACAGGCCCGGGAATGCTACGAGCCGGCCGTTTTCGAGCGGCTGGCGGCGCTCAAAGCCGTTCACGATCCTGGGAACATGTTCCGCTGCAACGTGAATATCCCGCCCGCCGGCCGGCAGGCGTATAAGTTATCCATGAGTACGAAGTGTGAGTGATGTCCAGTGCGGGGATGAAGGCTTGACCGTCCCCTAAGAGTGGCGCCAGGAGCAAAATGATCTTCCTGCAAAGTTGACTGAAAACAGGGGGCGGTCGCGGTGGAATCCGGCCACGTCCGCCCCTTGCCGGAATGGTTCACTTTCCGCACAAGATCAGGAGCTACGGATGGATGTCCGACTGCTGGGGCCGTTGTCGTTATCGGCACACAACCGTGACGCGACGCCTTCGGCACGTAAACCGAAACAGCTCATCTCGCTTTTACTGCTGAACGAGGGCGGGGTCGTCTCGACCGGATCACTCATCAGCGAGATATGGGACACCCAGCCACCCAGGAGTGTACAGACAACATTACAGACCTACGTGGTACAGGTGCGCAAGCTTCTGTCGGAGGCTCTTCAGATTCCTGTCGGCAAAGTCGCCGGAAATGTCCTCCTCACGCGAAACGGCGGATACACGCTGGTCCTGCCGGACGCGAATTTCGATCTCTACCGGTTCAGGTCCCTCGAACAGGCCGGGATGGGCGCCTTCGAGGACGGGGACGACGAGAGCGCCTCGCGGATCTTCGCCCAGGCCCTCGCCCTGTGGCGGGGCAACGCGCTCGCCGACGTCGAGGTCGGCCGGATGCTGGAACCCGAGGTCGCCCGGCTCGAACAGTCCCGCCTGACGGTCGTGGAATGCCGGCTGGAGATCGAACTGCGGCGCGGACGCCACCGCCAGTCGCTCAGCGAACTCGCCTCCCTCACCGCGCGGTACGACGACAACGAGAACCTGCACGTCCTGTACATGCTGGCGCTGTACCGCTCCGGCTACCGGGGCAAGGCGCTGGAGAAATACCGGAGTTTCCACAAGTGGATGAGAGACGAACTGGGCCTGGACCCCTCCCCCCGCCTCCAGCGGCTCCACCACGCGGTGCTGGACGCGGACCCCGCCCTCGACGAGGCCGCGGACCGCGACGACCTCACCGCCGTCCTCTCGGGCCGCGGTTGAAACGCTTCACCGCCCCGGGCGGGCGGAGTCGCGCCGCCCTGGTCCCCCTCAGGACCAGGGCGGCCGTCGGCGGTCAGTAGTTGCCGAGCCCTCCGCACACGTTCATCGCCTGGGCCGTCACCACGGACGCCTCGTCGCTGACCAGGTAGCCGACCATCGCGGCGACCTCCTCCGGGTCGACGTAACGCCCCATGGGGATCTTCGTGTTGAACCTGGTGAGCACCTCGTCCTCGGAGATGTCCCAGATCCCCGCGTAGATCTCCCGCACCCGCTGCGCCATCGCGGTCTCCACATAGCCGGGGCACACGGCGTTGACGGTGATGCCCGTCTTCGCGAGCTCCAGGCCGAGCGCCTTGGTGAAGCCGACGACGCCGTGCTTCGACGCGGAATAGGGGGCGCCCAGCACGACCCCCTGCTTTCCGCCGGTCGACGCGATGTTCACGATGCGCCCGCTGGCCAGACCGAGCATTCCACCGTCCGTCAGGACGCGTTTCGTCACCAGGAACACACTGTTCAGGTTGACGTTGACGACATCGAGCCACAGCTCGTCCGGAATATGGGCCGTCGGGCCGCCGCCGCTGCGGCCGGCATTGTTCACCAGAACCGATATCGGACCGAAGCGTTCCGCCGCCGCCACCACCAACTGTTCGACCTGTGCGACGTCGGACACATCGCACACCGTGCCGTCGGCCTCGTAGCCGTTCAGCCGCATTCCTTCCACTGTTTCCTTGACCGCCGCTTCGTTCCGGCTGCAGATGAACACTCTGTGTCCGCTGCGGGCCAGACGATTCGCGGTGGCCAGTCCGATCCCACTGGTAGCACCCGTGACAAGAGCCGCACGGGCGAGTTCTTCTGCCATCTGCTCTCCAAGGCGATCGTGAGGCGTTGTGACGAGCTTGTTAAAACCATCCTCGGGCGCGTTCCTTGAATTGATGTCGAGGAGACCTTGAGTCGGTCTCCCGTCCACTCCCGTCCGCCATTCAAAGATTTCTCGACCGGTTCTTGAGCCGCGGCCCCCAATCATGGTCCTTGCGCAGGCCGACAATCGAAGGTTGCGAACGGAGCAGGCGATGACGATCCAGGAAAAGGACATCACCGACCACGGTGCGATCATCGGGGTGCGGGAACTCGCGCTCAGCGCCGCCGGAGCCGCGGCGCTGCGAGCCGCCGTACGCATCGGAGTCGCCGAGAAACTCGGGGACCAGCCCAGGACGCCGGCCGAGCTGGCCGCGGCGCTCGGGGTCGACACCGAGATGCTGGGGCGGCTGCTGCGGGCGCTCGCCCAGCACGGCGTCTTCACCCAGACCGGCGACGGATACGCGCACACCGCGACGTCCAGGCTGCTCAGGGAGAACGACCCCAACAGTCTCAAGTACTACGTCCTGTGGGTCACCGAACCCTGGACCTGGGAACTGTGGCCGCACCTTGAGGAGGCCGTGCGCAACGGCCGAGGCGGATTCGAGGAGAAGTACGGCACCGACTTCTTCTCCTACCTGCACAAGAACTGGCCGGCCTCCGCGGAGGTCTTCAACAAGGCGCAGACCGAACTGAGCAGGCTCGCCACCCACGCCGTCGCCGCCGCCCTCGACCTGAGCGGGGTCGGCACCCTCGTCGACGTCGCCGGCGGACACGGCTACACCCTCGCCACCCTGCTGGAGAAGAACCCGCACCTCGACGGGGTGCTGTTCGACCTGCCGCCCGTCGTCGCCGAGGCCGACAGCCGCCTGCGTGACGGCGGGGACCTGGCCGCCCGCGCCCGGATCGTCGGCGGGAGCTGCCTGGACGCGATACCGGTGGAAGCCGACGCCTACCTGTTCAAGAACATCCTCGAATGGGCCGACGAGAACTCGGTGACCGCGCTGCGCAACGCCGCCCGCGCGGGCCGCCCCGACAGCAGGTTCTTCATCATCACGAACATGATCGACGGCAGCCCCGAGATCAAGTTCACCACCGGCACGGACCTCCTCTTCCTGCTCAACTCCGACGGCAGGAAACACACCACCGAGACCATCACGGCGGTGGTCCGCAAGGCCGACATGCGCGTGGTGAGCATGCGGCCCGTCAACTCGTACCTGCACCTGCTGGAGGCGGCACCCTCGACATGAGCGGCATCCTCGAAACGAGCCCGGCCGTGGCCCACCCCGCCACCCCGCCGGAGGAAACGGTCCCGGACTGGGTGAAGTGCGACGGCTGCGGGACACCGGTCTACGGCAAGCGCTGGCTGCGCCACCTGCGCTGCTGCCCCGAGTGCGGTCACCACGGCCCGCTCACCGCGTGGGAACGCCTGCGCCTCCTGCTGGACGAGGGCACCCTCGAACTCCTGCCCTTCTCCGTCACGCAGGCCGACCCGCTGGAGTTCACCGACAGCAAGCCCTACCCGCGCCGCCTCACCGAGGCCCGCGCCAGGACCGGGCTGCCCGAGGCCGTGCTCGGCGCCGTCGGCGAGATCGACGGCAGCCCCGTGGTGGTCGCCTGCATGGACTTCCGGTTCCTCGGCGGCAGCCTCGGCTCGGTCGTCGGCGAGATCATCACCAGGACCGGGGACGTCGCCCTCGCCCGCCGCACCCCGCTCCTGCTGGTCACCGCCTCCGGCGGGGCCCGCATGCAGGAGGGCGCCCTGTCGCTGATGCAGATGGCGAAGACCAGCGCGATGCTCGCCCGGCTCGACGAGGCCGGGCTCCTCACCGTCTCGCTCGTCACCGATCCGACGTTCGGCGGGGTGGCCGCCTCCTTCGCCACCCTGTGCGACGTCACCGTCGCCGAACCGCGCGCCCGCCTCGGGTTCGCCGGACGCCGGGTCATCGAACAGACCATCGGGGAAACCCTGCCGCCGAACTTCCAGACGGCGGAATTCCTCCTGGAACGCGGGTTCATCGACTTCATCGCCCCGCGCGAGAGCCACCGCGCCGAACTGGGCAAGCTGCTGCGCGCGGCGCTGCCCCGGCACCCCGAACCCCCGCCCACCCCCGCGGCCGACCGCGACCGGGCCGACGAGATCGTCGTCCGCGACCCGGCACGGCTGCCCCACGACGACCCGCACGGCGTCGTCCGGCGGGCCCGGCGGATCAGCAGGCCCACCACCCTCGACTACGCCGCCCTGCTCCTGGAGGAGTTCCGCGAGCTGGCCGGGGACCGGGTGTCCGGGGAGTGCCCCGCGATCGTCGGCGGCCTGGGGCGCCTGCACGGCCGCCCGGTCGTGCTGATCGGCCACCAGAAAGGACACGACCCCGCCGAACTGGCCCGCCGCAACTTCGGCATGCCCACTCCGGCCGGCTACCGCAAGGCGGCCCGCCTGATGCGGCTGGCCGCGAAACTGGGCCTCCCGGTGATCACGCTCATCGACACGCCCGGCGCGTTCCCCGGCCGGCTGGCCGAGGAACAGGGACAGGCCGTCGCCATCGCCGAGAACCTCAAACTCATGGCGGAACTGCCGGTCCCGGTGGTCGCCGTCGTCACCGGGGAGGGCGGCAGCGGAGGCGCGCTCGCCCTGGGCGTCGCCAACCGGGTCCTCATGTGGCAGGACGCCATCTACTCGGTGATCAGCCCCGAAGGCTGCTCGGCGATCCTGTGGCAGGACCCCGCCCAGGCCGGCCGCGCCGCCGCGGCCCTGCGGCTGCGCTCGCCGGACCTGCTGGAACTCGGCGTCGTGGACGGCGTCCTGCTGGAACCGGACGGCGGCGTCGACGCCGACCCGGCGACGGCCGCACACCGCCTCGGCCTCGCGATCAGGTCCAGCCTGGACGACCTCGCGGGACTGCGGGGCGACAAACTGCGCACCGACCGCCACGCCCGCTTCGCCCGCTACGGCGCCGAGTACGTGATCTCGGCACCGGCCGCGGACCTCGCGGCGGAACGGACGGTCTCATGACCACCCTCAGGTCCGCCTCCGACGGTGAGACCGCCGTCGGAGGCGAGGAGACCGAACTCCTGGAACGGGTACGGGACGCCGTCGTCGGACTGCTCGCCGAACTCCCCGGCGCCCCGGCCCGGCTGCGGGTCCGGGTCCACGGCGTCGAGATGGAGCTCGACTGGGCCGCGCCCGCATCGCCGGCATCGGCACCGGCTCCCCTCCCGGTGCCGGTCCCGGACGACCTCACCACCGCGACCGGCGGCGGGCCGTCCGTCACGGCTTCCAGCGTCGGCACGTTCTACCGCCGCCCCGAACCGGGCGCCGAACCGTTCGTGCAGGTGGGCGACCAGGTGAAGGCCGGACAACAGGTCGCGATCATCGAGGTGATGAAGCTGATGCTCCCGGTCGAGGCCGACCACGAGGCGGTCATCACCGACGTGCTCGCCGAGGACGGACAGTCCGTCGAGTACGGCCAGCCCCTGTTCGCCCTCGGCGCGGTGAGCTGAGCATGTTCGACACGATCCTCATCGCCAACCGGGGCGAGATCGCGCTGCGGGAGATCCGCGCCTGCAAGGAACTCGGCATCCGCAGCGTCCTCGCCCACTCCTCCCGCGACACGGACAGCCTGCCCGCGCGGCTCGCCGACGAGACGGTCTGCATCGGACCGCCCCCGGCGAAACAGAGCTACCTCAACGCCGCGATGATCCTCCAGGCCGCCCTGAACACCGGCGCGCAGGCCGTCCACCCCGGCTACGGCTTCCTCTCCGAGGACGCCGACTTCGCCGACGCCTGCCGGGCGGCCGGCCTCACCCTCATCGGCCCGCCCCCCGAGGTCATGGCCGAACTGGGCAGCAAGGTCAGCGCCCGCCGGCTCATGTCCCGCAGCGGGCTGCCGCTGCTGCCGGGCGCCACCGAACCCCTCGACCTGCCCGCCGCCCGCGACCTCGCCGACCGCATCGGCTACCCCCTGCTGATCAAGGCGGCGGCCGGAGGCGGCGGGCGCGGCATGGGAGTGGCCCGGGACGCCGGCACGCTGGCGGACGTCTTCCGCACCACCCAGGCCACCGCCGCGACCCTGTTCGGCGACGCCCGGGTCTACGCGGAGCGCTACCTGAGCCGCGCCCGCCACGTCGAGGTCCAGATCCTCGCTGACCGGCACGGCAACGTCGTCCACCTCGGGGAACGCGACTGCTCCTTGCAGCGCCGCCACCAGAAACTCGTCGAGGAGTCCCCGGCGCCGGCGCTGCCCGAGGACCTCGTCGCCCGGATCCGCGCGGCGGCGGTCACGGGCGCGCGGGCCGCCGGCTACCAGGGGGCGGGCACCTTCGAGTTCCTCGTCGAGTGCGGTGACCGCCCGGCCGCCTTCTACTTCATGGAGGTCAACTGCCGTATCCAGGTGGAACATCCGGTGACGGAGATGGTCACCGGCATCGACCTCGTCGCCGAACAGATCCGGGTCGCGGCGGGCGAACCCCTGCGCGTGCGCCAGCGGGACATCGTCCTGAGCGGCACGGCGATCGAGTGCCGGATCAACGCCGAGAACCCCGCCCGCGGCTTCGCCCCCGCGCCCGGCACCATCACCGAACTGAGCCTGCCCGCGGGCCCGTTCGTCCGCGTCGACACCCACGTCCACCCCGGCTGCCGGATCGCGCCGGAGTACGACTCGATGATCGCGAAGATCATCGCCTGGGCCCCCGACCGGGACACCGCGATCGCCCGGATGCGCCGCGCGCTGAGCGAGACGTCCGTCCACGGCGCCGGCCTGCACACCACCGCCGGCTTCCTCGACGGGCTGATCGACTCGGCCGAGTTCCGTACGGCGACGCACACCACGAGCCACGTCGACACGCTCACCGGGCGCCGAGCCGCCTGACAGCGCCCCCACCGTGACGGGACCAGGCGACGCCGGCCGCGACGACCACGCCGGACGCGACCGCGCTGACAGCCAGGACCGTCACGAGGCCGCCCGCCAGCGGCCGCGTCAGCCCGTCCACCGCCACGTCCGCGACAGCCGGACGTGGCGGTGCCGTTGACAGGGCCAGCGCGATGACCAGCCGCACCGCACCGACGGCGACGGCGACCGCCCCGAGCTCCACGGCCAGCGCCCGCACCCGCCGCCGGGCCAGGAGCAGACCCGCGACCCCGAGCCCCGCAGCGGCGGGGAACAGCACGCCCGACAGGGTGTCGGTCACGCCCACCACCTGCTCGGCACGGTGCAGTGCCGGCTTGCGGAGCAGCGTGAACGACAGGTCCAGCTCGGCGGGCAGCGCCGACACCAGCGCGCCCGGCAGCCCCGCTTCCTCCCCCAGCCGCTCGACGGCGACATGGACGGTGATGTCCAGCCCGCCGGGCTTCAGGTCCACGAAGGAGGCGTCGTCGCGCAGGATCCCCACCAGTTCGGCGTGAGTCGTACGCAGTGCCGCCTTCCACGCCCACCGGAAGGCGGCACTGTCCACGACGGCCGGGGCGGCCTCGGCCACCCTGCGCCGCACGGCCCCGGGCAGCCGGTCGGCCGCGTCCGCCAACTGGCGCTCCACCTGGTCCTCGATCTGCTCCTTCGCCGCCGGGTCGGCGGGCAGCGGCTCCAGCGCCGCCACGAAACCCGGCGTGGACAGCAGCGTGTCGTGCGCCCACACCGTCGTCTCACCGGCCACGACGAGCGCCGCCGCGCCCACGACGCAGAGCCCGGCGGCGCAGGCTCGCAGTCGTGGACGCGGCGGACGGAGGGGCATCGCGGTCAGTCACCGTGTTTCTTGTCGGTGACCACCGTGAGGACCGGACCGTCGTCGTCGGCCGGGGCGGGGGCCCGCTTGCCGACGACGGGGGCGTCCGGGGGGCCCTCCACGGAGACGTGCGGCAGGATCCGGTCCAGCCACGCGGGCAGGTACCAGTTCCACTTCCCGAACAGCTGCATCGCCGCCGGCACCAGGACCGTCCGCACCACCAGGGCGTCCAGCAGGATCGCCACCGCGACCCCCAGCCCGAACTCGGCGATGATCCGCATCCCCATGAACACGAAGGCCGTGAACACGCAGATCATGATGATCGCGACCGCCGTGATGATCTGCCCGGTGACGGCCTGACCGCGCCGGACGGCGAAGTTGTTGTCGCCGGTGTGCAGCCACTCCTCATGGATCCGGCTGACGAGGAACACCTCGTAGTCCATCGACAGCCCGAACAGCACGGCCAGCATCATCGGCGGCAGGAACGACTCCACCGGCCCCCCTGGCCCCGCGCCCAGCGCCGACGAACCCCAGCCCCACTGGAAGACCGCGACCACGATGCCGAACCCGGCACCCGCCGAGAGCAGGTTCATCACCGCCGCGGTCAGCGGGATGAGCAGACTGCGGAACGCGAGCATCAGCAGCAGACAGCCCAGGACCACGACGATCGTCACGAACAGTGGCATCTTGCCGCTCAGCGCGGACGCGAAGTCCTTGTACACGGCGGTCTGCCCGCCGACATGGACGTCGAGTCCGTCCTTCTCATGCGTGGGGATCACCCGGTCCCGCAGCGTGTCGATGAGCTTCGACGTCTCCTCCGACTGCGGCGACCCCGTCGGGATGACCTGCATGACCCGCACCGTCGCGCCCGGCTCGGCCGGCGGGATCCGTACGGACGCCACCCCCGCGACGGACTCGATCTCCTGCCCCAGCCGGTCGAAGTCGGTCGCGGCCCGCGTGGACGGCACCTCCGCCACGAGCTGGAGCGGCCCGTTGTGCCCGGGGCCGAAGCCCTCGGCGAGCAGGTCGTACGCCTGGCGTGTGGTCGTGTCGGTCGGGTTGTTGCCGGCGTCGGAGGACCCCAGCCGCATCGAGAAGAACGGGATCACCAGCACCAGCATCGCCACGGTCGCGATGATCGTCAGCGGCACCGGCCGCTTCTGCACGTACCCGGCCCACCGCTCCCACCCGTGGGAGATCTGGGCCTCGGCCGGCCCCTGGTTCTTCAGCTCGGCGCGCTGCTTGCGGCTGAGCACCCGCAACCCGAACAGCGCGAACAGCGCCGGCAGCAGGGTCACCGAGACCGCGACCGCGAACGCCACCATGATCGCCGCCGACAGGCCGATCCCGGACAGGATGCTGAACCCGAGCATCAGCAGGCCCAGCATCGCGACCGCGACCGTCCCGCCGGCGAAGATGACCGCCCGGCCGGACGTGTTCATCGCCGTCACCGTCGCCTCCTCCGGACCGAGTCCGGCCCGGATGCCGCCCCGGTAGCGGGCGACGACGAACAGCGCGTAGTCGATCCCGACGCCGAGGCCGATGAACGCGGCGATGATCGGCGCGGTGCTCGGGACGCTCATCGCGTGCGTGAGCAGGTCGATCGAGAAGATCGCGCTGCCCAGCGCGAGGACCGCGGCGATCAGCGGGATCGCCATCGCGACGAACGACCCGAACGCGAACAGCATGACGATCGCCGCCGCCAGCAGCCCGATCAGTTCACTGCTCGACGTCGAGGTCTTGTCCAGCTCCCCCATGGCCCCGCCGCCGAACTCCACCCGCAGGGAGTCGCTGCGCAGCTCCGAGCCCAGGTCCACGACCTTCTGGATGTTGTCGGTGTCCAGGCTCTGGCGCTGCTTGGTGAAGGTGACCGTCGCATACGCGGTCTCCTCGTCGGGGCTGATCTGCGCCGCCCCCGACGGGGCGAACGGGCCGGCCACCGCGCCGACCTCGGGCACCTCGGCGACCTCGGCGAGCATCCGGTCCACCTCGGCCTTGACGCCCGGGTCGGTCACCTTGCCGCTCGTCGCGTGCAGCACGATGGTGCTCGAATCCCCGGAGGTCCGCTTGAACTGCGTCTCCAGCAGTTCGAGGGCCTTGGTCGACTCGGTACCGCGCAGGGTGTACTCCTCCGAGAAGGAGGCACCGCCCGCGGCGCGCATGCCGCCCGCCAGGATCGCGACGAGCAGCAGCCAGCCGCCGATGACGATGAACCGGTGGCGGAAGCACCACCGTGCGATCGCGCTCATCGGCTGCCGCCCGGGAGCCCGGTCCGATGGTTGTCGAAAAGGAGCACAACTCTGCCTTCGTGACGTAGGTCGGGATCGGCGTCTCGCCGCGCTGCACGGTCCGTTCGTCCTTGTCCACGGACCTTCCCGCAGCTCAGACTGCCTCTCGGGACACCCCGGCGTCGTCAGGCCACGACCCGATCCGGGGGTCCGGCCAGGGGGGTACGGACCGGCGGCGTACAGCCCTGGATGTACGCGCGGATGCGACTGTGACGTGACGGTCACCCACCGCCGCGCGAGCTTGTACGGTGGGTGCCCTCACCCCTGACCGACGTCCGCCCCCGGAGGCCGGAGATGACGATTCGGGTGGTCGCGGCCGACGACCACATCCTCGTACGGGCCGGTTTCAGCGTGCTCGTGAACGCCGCGTCGGACATGGAGGTCGTCGCCGAGACCAGTACCGGCCGCGACACCGTGGCCGCCGGGCGCCGGCACCTGCCCGACATCATCCTCATGGACGTACGGATGCCCGACATGGACGGCATCGAGGCCACCCGGCAACTGCTCGGGGACCCGGCCACCGACGGCATCCGCGTCATCATCCTCACCACCTTCGACCTCGACGAGTACGTGTTCGCCGCGCTCAAGGCCGGTGCCAGCGGCTTCCTCCTCAAGGACACCCCGCCCGAGCAGCTGCTCGCCGGGATCCGCACGGTGGCCGCCGGGGACGCCCTCCTCGCGCCGAGCGTCACCCGGCGCCTCATCCGGGACTTCGTCAACCGCCCCGCCCTCGACTCCGGAGTCTCGCCCGCCCTCCTCGACCCGCTCACCGAACGCGAGCGGGAGGTTCTCGTCCACGTCGCCGCGGGGCACTCGAACGCCGACATCAGCGGACGGCTCAACATCAGCGTCGCCACCGTCAAGACCCACGTCAGCCGCCTGTTCAGCAAGCTCGACGCGCACGACCGCGCCCAGCTCGTCGTCATCGCCTACGAGACCGGCCTCGTCGACCAGGCCAGGCGCCAGCAGGCCGGCCAGGGCGGTCCCGGGACGCGGTGAACGGGCGCGTGCAGCGGCATTGAAGCGGTCTGTTCCCTACGCCTGAACTCGTCCGGCCCACAGAGGCGGGCTGATGCGGGGGCGGTCCAGTCATGCGGATCATCAGCTGGAATCTTCGCGACGGCGGCCGGAGCGGCGACGGTCACCAGCGGCTGGCCCGGGCGGTCGATATCGTCCGCGCCCACGGACCCGACCTCGACTCCTTCCAGGAAGCGCGCGGCTTCGACGGCCGCCTCCTTGACGACATGGTGGGCCGACCGCGGCTGTCCGGGTTCCTCGCCACGGCGGACAGCGGATACCACGTCGCCGCCTTCACCCGGACCGAACTCGCCGCGACCTGCACCCGGTTCGGCCGCCCGGACTTCTTCCACGCGCTGATCGCTTTGCGCCTCCTGCTTTCGGACGGCGGCACCCTGTACGCCCTCGGCGCGCACTGGTGCCCGGACTTCCCGGACACCCGCCTCACCGAAGCCGCCAACCTGATCGAACTCGTCCGCGCCGACGAACCCACCCTGCTCGTCGGCGACCTCAACTCCCCGGATCCGCACGGCGATCACCCGCCCGACCTGCGGCCCGAGGACCGCGCCCGCTACTGCGCCTCCGACAGCACGACCGCGGACACCCGCGCCCTGCGGCGGCTGGAGTCCGCCGGACTGGTCGACGTGGGACGGCTGCGGGGCGAGACCGGACCCACCCTGCCCACCTGCTGCACGGACTCGGCCGGGAGCCCTGGACCGTCGTCACGGCCGGGCACGTTCTCGGGAGCGTTCACGCGGCCCTGCACGAGGTGACCGCGCCCGCGTCGCTGCCCACCATGCGCGAGGTGCTGCGGGCGCGGGGCATGCCATGCCACCGGCTGGCGCGGGCCCTGCCCACCGGGAACCGGCTCCTGCACGGGGACTTCAACCCGGCCAACCTGCTGCGGCGGCCCGCCACCGGCGTCTGGCTGACCGTCGACTGGTCCGGCGCGGCACGCGGCTGCCCCGCCGCCGACGCCGCCCTCACCCTCGTCACCATCGCCCGGGGCGCGGCACCGACGGCCACCCCCCGCTGGGCCCGCGCCGCCGCCCCGCGCCTACCTCGACGCCTACCGGGCCCACCGCGCGCTCGACCTGGACGCGGTGCGGCGCTGGGCGGCGGTGTGGCGGGTGGTGCGGTGAGGGTCCGTCGAGCCCACGGGGCGGCGGTCGGTGGGGAGGAGGCACATGTACTCCGGGCAGGATGCCGGGCAGGTTCTTCGTGGGTCCGGTGAAGGCGGTGGGGCGCTGGTGCGCCTCGCGGAACGGGTGGTGCTGGGGCTCGCCGGGCCGCGGTTCGGGGACACGCGCCGGGCCGCCCTCGTACGGCGGCTGCCGGGGCCGCTGCGCCGTCGTGACCTGGTCATCCCGTTCGGGGTGTGCGCGGGGACCCCGTTCAACGCCGGGGGCTCCGCGCCGAGTTTCGCCCTCGGGATCAGCGAGCCCCGCGTCCAGGCGGCGCTGCGGGATCTGCTGCGGCCGGGGGACGTGTTCTACGACATCGGCGCCAACGTCGGCTTCTGCACGGTGCTCGGGGCGCGTCGCGTCGGCCCGCACGGGCGCGTCTACTCCTTCGAGCCGCTGCCGGACAACGTGACGGCACTGCGCCACAACATCGCCCTCTCCGGCCTGCCGAACGTGACGGTGCTCGCCTGCGCCCTCGCCGACCGCCGTGGACCCGCCCTGCTCACACCGGCGGGGGAGCCCTTCTGGGCGCGGCTCAGCATCCTGCCCCCGCCGCCCGGGGCGCGCGCCGCGATCCCCGTCGCCTGCCGGTCCGTCGACGAACTCGTCCGCGGCGGGCGGATCGCGGCCCCGCACGTCGTGAAGATCGACGTCGAGGGCGCGGAACCCGGGGTGCTGCGGGGGATGGCCGCCACCCTGCGGACGGCCCGGCCCGTCGTCGTGTGCGAGATCCACGGCACCGGGGAGGAGATCCGCGCCCTCCTCACGGCGGCGGGCTACACCGTACGGCCCCTGCGGCACGGGGCCCGGCGTACGGCGTCCCGCCATGTCCTCGCGGTCCCGGCGCCGGATCGGGGGCGCGGATCGGGGACTCCCCACGTGGTCACCGATCCGCCGCCCCAGGGTGTGGCCTGAATGTGGGCAGGAACCTTGCCGAAAGCTTGCTTCACTGGTCGGCGCGGGTGGGTGAGCCGCGAGGTCGGGGAGAGCGCGTGACGGAATTCCTGCTGTTGGGCACGGTCGAGGTACGGGGCGCGGACGGCACGGCGGTGGACCCCGGCCCGGCCAAGCGGCGCGCGGTGCTGGCGGCGCTCCTGGTGGACACGGGGCGCTGGGTGACCGTCGAGACGCTGGTCGACCGCGTCTGGGGGGAGGCGGTGCCCGCCCGGGTACGGCCCTCCCTGTACGCCCACATCGCGCGGATCCGCCTGTCGCTGGCCGACGCGGCCCCGGCGGCCGAGGGGCTGCGGCTGCGGCGCGGACCGGGCGGGTACCTGCTCGACGTACCGCCCGAGCAGGTCGACCTCCACCGCTTCCGGTACGTCGTCGAGCGGGCCCGTACGGCCGGGTGCACGGACGCCGAGCGGGCGGAGACCCTGCGCCAGGCGCTCGGGTGGTGGCGCGGGGAACCCCTCGCGGGGCTGACCGGCACGTGGGCCGAACACACCCGGGAGAGCTGGCGGCAGGAACGCGTCGAGGCGGTCCTCGGCTGGGCCGACGCCGAGCACCGCACCGGCCGGCCCACCGGAGTGATCGGCGCGCTGACCGCCCTCGCCGCCGAACACCCGCTCGTCGAACCGCTCACCGTCGCCCTGATGCGCGCGCTCGCCGCAGCGGGCCGCAGCCCCGAGGCCCTCACCCGCTACGCCGCCCTCCGCAACCACCTGGCCGAAGAACTCGGCACGGACCCGGGCACAGAGGCACGCCAGATCCACCAGGCACTCCTACGGGGCGAGCCCCTGCCCCCGCCACCACACGGCACACGGCCGTCCGACCCCGGCACGCCACTGCCCGGCCCGGGCACGTGGCTGCCGGGTTCCGGTGCCGTGCCGCCTGGCCCTGGCGTTCCGCCGCCAGGCTCCGGCACTTTGCCGTCCGGCCCTGGCACGCCGCTGCCCGGCCCGGGTACGCCGCTGCCGGGTTCAGGTGTCCTGCCGCCTGGTCCTGGTGTGCTGCCTTCCGGCTCCGGCAGCACGCTTCCCGGTCCTGGCGTGCCGGAGCCCGGTTCCGGCACGTCGCTGCCGGGTTCAGGTGTCCTGCCGCCTGGCCCTGGCGTGCCGTCCGGCTCCGGCTCGCCACCACCCATCCCCGGCACGCCGCTGCCCGGCTCCGACTGCGCGCTGCCCGGCTCTGGCACGCCGCAGCCCGGTTCTGGTGCCGTGCCGTCCGGCTCCGGCTCGCCGCCACCCATCCCCGGCATGCCGCCGCCCGGCTCCGACACATTGCCGTCCGGCCCCGGCACGCCGCAGTCCGGCTCCGGTGCCGTGTCGCCCGGTCCGGGCATGTTGCCGCCGGGTTCCGGTGCCCCGCTGCCCGGCTTGAGCACCCCGCCATCCATCCCCGGCGCCCCGCCGTCTGACTCCGGGGCCCTGCCGTCCGGCTCCGGCTCGTCGCTGCCCGGTCCTGGCGCCCAGCTCCCCGGCTCCGACGCCCAGCTCCCCGGCTCCGGCGCTCTGCCGTCCGGCCCGGCCACTTCGCTGGCCGTCCCCGCCACCCCGCCGGCCGTCCCCACCCTTCTCCCCCCGGCCCAACTTCCCCTGGCCGCCCGGGGTTTCACCGGGCGGGAGCGGGAGTTGGCTCGGCTTGACGGGATTCTGGCTGCTGCTGACCGGCGGCCTACCGCGGTGGTTGTGTCGGCGGTGTCGGGTACCGCGGGGATCGGTAAGACGGCGCTGGCGGTGCACTGGGCTCATCGGGTCGCGGATCGGTTTCCGGACGGTCAGTTGTATGTGAATCTGCGGGGGTTCGATCCGTCGGGCGTGGCGCTGGCGCCCGAGCAGGCGGTGCGGGACTTCGTCGGCGCGCTCGGGGGACCGGCGCAGCATGTTCCGGCGGGGCTTCAGGCGAGGGCGGGGCTGTACCGGAGCCTGCTCGCGGGGCGGCGGGTGCTGGTGGTGCTGGACAATGCCCGTGATGCCGACCAGGTACGTCCCCTGCTGCCCGGCTCGCCCGGCTGTCTGGCCGTCGTCACCAGCCGCAACCGGCTCACCGGCCTCGTCGCGGCGGAGGGCGCCCACCCGATCGCCCTGGACCTGCTCTCGCCCGTCGAGGCCCGTGCCCTGCTGGGCCGGCGGCTCGGTGAGGAGCGGGTCGCGGCCGAACCCGACGCCGTGCGGGAGATCATCACCCGGTGCGCCCGGCTCCCGCTGGCCCTCGCCATCGCGACCGCCCGCGCCGCGGCCCACCCGGGCTTCCCCCTCGGGGCGGTCGCCGAGGAACTGCGCGACAACCGGGGCAGCCTCGACGCCTTCGACGGCGGCGACCTCGCCACCGACGTACGGGCCGTCTTCTCCTGGTCCCACGACGCGCTGACCCCCGTACAGGCCCGGCTGTTCGCGCTGCTCGGGCTGGCTCCGGGGCCCGACATCGAGCTGTTCGCGCTGGCCTCCCTGGCCGGGCTGCCGGGGAGCGTGACCCGCGCGGCGGTGCGGGCGCTGGAGAACCTGCATCTCGTGGAGGAGGCGGAGCCGGGGCGGTGGCGCATGCACGACCTGGTCCGCCTGTACGCCGCCGACCGGGGCCGCCAGGACCTCGCCACCGAGGAGCGGGAGGCGGCGCTGCGCCGGCTGACGGGGTTCTATCTGCACACCGTGTCCGGGAGCCTGCGGGTGATGCCCCTCGACGACGTGCCCCCCGACCTCGGCGAGCCCGAACCCGGCTGCCGGCCCCGGCCGTTGACCAGCCAGGCGCAGGCGCTGCGGTGGCTGACCCGCGAACTGCCCAACCTGCTGGCCGCGCAGCGCCTGGCGACCGAGCGGGGCTGGCGCCGGTCCGTGTGGCAGTTCGCGTGGAGCCTGGACCAGTTCTACGGCCTCCTCGGCCAGGTCCACGACCGGGTGGCGATGTGGCGGGCGGCCCTGGACGCGCTCGGCCCCGACGACCCGCCGGACGTCCACCTGCGCGTCCACCGCCGCCTCGGGCACGCCAGCACCCACGTCGGGGCGTACGACGAGGCCCGCGAGCACCTCGCGCACGCGCTGGCCCTCGCCGAACAGGCCGGCGACCGCGGGGCGCAGGCCCGGATCCACATTGCGCTCGCCCAGGCGTACGGGCAGCAGGACCGCCTCCGGCCGGCGCTGGCGCACTCCCACCGCGCGCTGCGGGCCCTCCCGGAGTCCGAGCTGCCCGCGCTGAAGGCCGCCGCGTTCAACGCGGCGGGCTGGTACAAGGCCCGCCTCGGCCGCTACGCGCCGGCCCGCGCGCACTGCGAGGCCGCGCTGCCGCTGGCCCGCCGCGCCGGGCACGAGAGCATCGAGGCCGACATCCTCGACAGCCTCGGCTACATCGCCCACCACACCGGCCGCCACCGGGAGGCCGTGGACCACTACCGGCTCGCCGTGGCCCGCTACCGGGGCTCCGGTTCGGACCGCTGGGTCGCCGACACCCTCGACCGCCTGGGCCACACGTACGAGGCCCTCGGCCTCCCCGCCGAGGCGCGCGCCGTCTGGGAGGAGGCCGCCGCGATGTACGCGGACCAGCACCGGCCCGTACCGGAGGAACGCGTCCGGGAGCAGCTCGCCCGCCTCGGGTAGCCGCGCGGGATCCGGTCAGGAAAGGCCGGGGGAGCGGTGACCGCGGCGACGGCCCTCGTACGGACCGGCGTTATGTGACGTGCGTCACGGCCTCCGTTTGGGGTGGGTGACTCTCGGTGAGCGGATGGGGATCGGCCGCTTCGGTCTTTGCCAGCGGCCTTTGCTGCTTATTTACCCGTTGTGGAATGGAGTGGTCCGTCGATTCAGTACTTCGTGAGGTGTGTCTCCGCGGGGCAAGTCTGTTGACCATCCGCAGGTGGGAGGGCTAGCGTTCGGGAGATGGCGGCCACGGGGGAAGTTGCTTCCATTTACAGTCGTACGGAAAGTGTGTCAATGAGGCAAGGCGTGAATCATTGATCGGGACGCCCCTGCGGGCTGTTCGTCGTGATGGTTGCCGTCCCGTCTTCTCATGTGCTCTTCCTCCGTAGTCTTGTGGCGCTCTCGCGCCGAGCACTCGGATGTTGGGGTGAGAATGGAGATTCACCTGCTGGGCTCGTTGGAGATGACCGACGAGCATGTTTCGCTGGACATTCCCGGGGAAAAGTTACGTGCCATTGTCGCTACTTTGGCGCTGACTCCCAATCGTCCTGTCTCCCGTAACGACCTCATCGACGAACTGTGGGGCGAGAACCCGCCCCGTCGCGCCGAGAACTCGCTGCACGGCCATATCGCGCGATTACGCCGCATCATCGCGGCCCGTACCGGAACAGGCGGCCTCCGGGACCTGATCGTGACCTCGAACTTCGGCTACGCCCTCTCCCTGCCCGACCGCCATGTCGACGCCCTGTTCTTCTGCGACCTGGTCCGCAGGGCGGCGCTCCTCCAGGACTCCGCTCCCGAGGACGCCGTCCGGCTGCTCACCGAGGGGCTCGCCCTGTGGCGCGGGCCCGCGCTGCTCGACACCGGCCACGGCATGCTGTGCCGGATGGCCGCCACCCGCTTCACGGAGACCCGGCTGACGGCGTACGAGCAGCTCTTCGACGCCCAGTTCGCGCTGGGCATGCACCGCTGGGCGGTCACCGAACTGGAGCAGCTGCACGCCCAGTACCCGCTGAGGGAACGCTTCTGCGAGCAGTTGATCACCGCCCTGTACCGTTCGGGCCGCCAGGCCGAGGCCCTCGACGCCTACCACCGCACCCGCCAGCGCCTCTCCCAGGGGCTCGGCCTGGAGCCGGGGCACGCCCTGCGCGCCCGCTTCCAGCAGATCCTCCGGCAGGAACCCCTGCCCGGAATGGTCGGCCGCTGACACCGCCCGGCCACTGACACCTGCCACCACCGACACCTAGCCACCACCGACAAGCGCCCCCCGGCCCCGCACAGGGCCAGGGGGCGCCGCTACCGCGCGGCCCCTCAGATCGACCGCGTCACCCGCAGGATCTGCCAGATCGCCCCGAACCGGGCCCGCCCGTGAAAGGCCAGATACTCGGGAAGCACCAGCTGGGGCGCCCACTTCTCCTTGTACGCGAGCTGACTGGACGCCGGATACACCTTCTCCCCGTGCTCGGCGAGGAACCGCATGAACCGCCCCGTCACCGCGCTCGCGGCAGGCACCTCGACGTCCTGGTCGAGCCGCGTGAACGGCGTGAACCCGAAGTGCAGCCACTCGGCCCCCTCCTCCCGGAACACGCCCACGGCATGCGCGTTGACCGCCTCCATCACCCCCGGCCCCGCCCCGCTGTCCCGCCGGCTCAGGTCGTGCAGCCAGCCCGGACGCGAACCGTAGGCGGGGGAGTAGGAGATGTACGCGACGACGGCCCCCTCCACCCGCCCCACGAACAGCCGCCGCTCGCCCTGCGCGGGCCCGCCGCACTGCCCGACGAGGAACTCGATCTCCTTGACGTGCCGCCCCTTGCCGCGCAGCCACCGCCGGTCCAGGGCCGCGAGCTCCTCGGCGACGTCCTCGTGGGCGACCTCGTCGACGCGCAGGCCGCTGCGCCCGGCCCGGGAGATCTTGTTGCGCAGCTTCACGAACCGGGACCCCTTGAGCGTGAAATCGGGCAGATGCAGGGAGAACGACGACCCCACCTGGTTCACGGTGAATCCACAGCGGGCGTACAGGTCGGCGTCCGGGCGCTGGAGCTGGATCGCGCAGACCCTTTTCCGCGCGGCCCGCGCGAATTCCACAAAGGCGTCCAGGAGCTTTTCCCGCTCCTCCTCCGGGCCGAACACCCCGCCGAACTGCACCAGATAACGGCCCGCCGTCCGATAGGCGACGAACCCTTCCGTACCCGGCACCGAGAAATACTCGGTGCCCGTGTTCAGCGCCAGGAAAGCGCTCGGATTGTCGGCGTACTTCCGCAACGCCTGCGCGGCGGTGTCGAAGGCCACCGAACCCTCGGTCGTTGACATTCCGTCCCCCTGTCGCCCGGCCGGACCTGGACTCGTATACGCATACCTTTCCCGCGGATTCTCGGACCACCGGCTTCGATACCCCTGAAACGGCCGTCTCAGCCCCGTCTCAGGGCCTTCTCAGTCCCCGCTGCGAGATTACTGAGCGCAGCCGGAAGCGCATATGCAGACGGCCCGGAGCACCTGACGAAAGCGGGGGACGTGTGAACGGCACGCAGGAGGTCCGCCTCGCCCCGGGGACCCCGACGTATCTCTCCTACGTCGACGGCAAGAACATCCCGGGCACGGAGTGGATCTACGTCCTGGACGCGGCGGCACTGCTCGACGACGCGTTCACCAGCCTCACCCTCAAACGGAAACTGGAGCGCGGGCAGCACACGGGCGGGAGCCAACTGCCGCCCACCATCGTCGGCCGGGTCGCCAAGGCGGGCCGCGAGACCGTCGTCCACGCCCTGGAGGCCGCCGCCCGCGCCACCCGCGTCTGGTCGGCGGTGCCCCTCGACGTCCGCCTCGACCAGCTCGGCACCCTGCTGCGCGAGCGGCTCGCCGAACGCGCCGGGGAGATCACCGACATCCTGGTCAAGGAGGGCCACCCGCTGGCGCTCGCCCGCTGGCAGGTCTCCGGCATGCTGGAGTGCTTCGGCCCCGAGTCGCTCGGCTTCTACCGCGCCCAGATGCTCCAGGAGTTCCGGCACGGGGTCCGCGAGATCTCCGTACGCCGCCAGCCCGACGGCGTCGTCTGCCTCAACCCGCCGCAGAACGCGCCCCTGTCCAGCGCGCTCCTCGGTGTGACCTCGCTCTTCGCGGGCAACGCCCTCGTCGTGCGGGCCCCGCGCAGCGCCCCGCTCGGCGTGATGTACGTCCTGCACGAGGTGGTCGTGCCCGCGCTGGAGGAGGTCGGGGCGCCGCCCGGCACCCTCGGCGTGGTGTGCGGCGACCCGGCACCCATGCTGAACACCTGGCTGCACAGCCCGCACGTCGACGACATCATGTACTTCGGCAGCAGCGAGAACGGCCTGCGCTTCCAGGAGCGCTGCGTCGCCGCCGGGAAGAAACCCATCCTCGAACTCGCCGGCAACGACGTGGTGGTGGTCTGGAAGGACGCCGACGTCGAACTCGCCGCCGAGGCCCTCACCGAGAGCTTCTACGGCTCCGGCCAGCTCTGCATGATCCCCAACCAGGTCCTCGCCCACCCCGACGTCGCGGCGGCCCTGACCGCCGAACTCGCCCGCCAGAGCGCCCTGGTGAAACCGGGCCGGGCCGGCGACGAAGGCGTCCTGCTCACCCCGGTGCTGCGCAACGAGAAGTTCTTCTCCTGCCTCGCCGACGCCCTCGACGCGGGCGCCGAACTGGTGTGCGGCGGCCACGCCATGCAGCTCGACGGAGCCCGCGACCCCAACGGCATCTTCCTCGAACCCACCGTCGTCGTGGTCCGCGGCCTCGACGGGGCCCGCGACGTGCGCGCGGTGGCCCACGAGACCTTCTTCCCGCTGCTCCCCGTCGTCGTCCCCGAGCCCCCCGACGGCGACGACGCGGAACTCCTGGAGAAGTTCATCGACTGGGTCAACACCAACGACTACGGGCTGCGCAACTCCCTGTGGACGGGCGACCGGGCGGTCATCGACCGGTTCACCGCGCGCGTCACCCAGGGCGGCCTGCTGAAGGTGAACGACTCGCACATCGGCTTCCTGCCCTACCTGCCCACCCACGGCGGCACCGGCCTGACCGGCGGCGTGTTCGGCGAGGCCAACTACCCCGCCCTGCGCACCTCCCACGTCCAGGGCGTCAGCGTCAGCGGGCGGGCCCTGCGCCCCCGCGAGGCCGTGTTCGGCGCCGCCCACCCCGTGTCCCGCATCCACCACCGACCCTGAGGAAGCCCATGCGTGCCCTGGACGCGGCCCGGGAGACCTGCGAGAGCTGTCTGCCCGGCCTGCTCGAAAGCCTCGACGACATTCCGCTCACCGACCTGGAGAAACCCGGCAGCCCCGGCCTCGCGCACTTCCGCGCCGCCGGGGGACCGGCGCTGGTGATCCCGAAGGAGTACCAGGGCATCGGCGCCGACCCCCTCCAGGCGCTCGCCGTCGTCCGGGCCATCGGCGCCGCCTCGCCCTCCCTGGCCGTCGCCACGACCATGCACCACTTCTCCGTCGCGACCCTCTTCACGCTCGCCGACTCCATCAAGAGCAGCGGCATGGAGTGGGCGCTCCTCGAAGGGATCGCCGAACAGAACCTCCTGGTCGCCTCCGGGTTCGCCGAGGGCCGCCCGGCCCAGGGCATCCTGGCGCCGACCATGCGGGCGACGGCCGCCGAGGGCGGCTACCTCGTCAACGGCTCCAAGAAGCCGTGCAGCCTCTCGCGGTCCATGGACCTGCTGACGGCGAGCGTCGCCCTGCCCACACCCGAGGGGGGCGAGGAGATGGCGGTGCTGCTGGTGCCGCGTACCACCGACGGCATCAGCAGCCACCCCTTCTGGCGCAGCCGGGCGCTGGCCGGCGCGGAGAGCGACGAGGTACGCCTCACGGACGTCTTCGTCGACGAACAGCTCATCATGCGCACCGAACTCGGGGAGTCCGGCGAACTCGACCAGCTCCAGACCACCGGGTTCATCTGGTTCGAACTCCTCATCTCCGCCTCCTACGTCGGCATGGTGTCCGCGCTGGTCGAGCGCGTGTACCGGGCGGGCCGGGGCAGCGAGGCGGACCGGGCCGACCTGATCGCCCGGCTGGAGAGCGCCCACCTCCTCCTCGAAGGCGTCGCCCGCATGGTCATGGACGGCGAACGCGGCAACGAGGCCCTCGCCAAGACCCTGGTGGCCCGGTACGCGGTACAGGACGCCCTCGGCGCGTGCGTGAACGCGGCCGTCGAGACCCTCGGCGGCATGGCGTTCATCAGCTCCTCCGACGTCGCCTACCTCGCGGCCGTCGCCCACGGCCTGACCTTCCACCCGCCGTCCCGCGCGAGCTTCCGCGCCCCCTTCCTCGCGCACGTCGCGGGCGAACCGCTGCGGCTGGCCTGAGATGGAGACACCGTGACGATCACCCCGCCCGCACCGGA
The DNA here is from genome assembly GCF_048159485.1 of Streptomyces sp. 4F14. Lineage (NCBI taxonomy): Bacteria > Bacillati > Actinomycetota > Actinomycetes > Kitasatosporales > Streptomycetaceae > Streptomyces > Streptomyces sp. 4F14. The sequence continues at coordinate 250,602 of NZ_JBLRVY010000013.1, read as the reverse complement.
CGTCCTGCCCGACCGGCACGCCCTCGGGCGCCTGTACCGCACCCGGCTCAGCAAGGGCCGCGCCACCCTCGGCGAGCTGTTCGGCGGCCATGTCGAGGTCGCCTCCGAGGGCGCCCACGTCACCACCGCCGACGGCCGCCGGTTCCTCAACTGCGGCGGCTACGGCGTCTTCCTCACCGGCGCCCGCCACCCGGCCGTCGTCCGCCGGGTCGCCGCCCAGCTGCACACCCACCCGATCGCCACCCGGCTCTTCCTGGAGCCCCAGGCCGCGCTCGCCGCCGACGCCCTGGTGTCCGTCGCCCCCCAGGGCCTGACCCGCACGCACTTCGCGGGCTCCGGCGCCGAAGCCGTGGAGACGGCGATCAAACTCGCCCGCACCCGGGGCCGTACCCGCCTCGTCGCCACAGACGGCGGCTACCACGGCAAGACGATGGGCGCCCTCACCCTCACCGGCAAGAGCCTCTTCCAGGACCCCTTCCGCCCCCTGCTCCCGGACACCACGCACGTCCCCTACGGCGACGCCGAAGCCCTCCGGGACGTCCTCGCGCGCATCCCCGGCGAGGGCTGCGTCTTCGTGGAACCCGTCCAGGGCGAGGCCGGCGTCGTCATCCCGCCCAGCGGCTACCTCACCCAAGTCGCCGCGCTGTGCCGCGAGTTCGGCGCCCTCCTGGTCCTCGACGAGATCCAGACCGGCCTGGGACGCCTCGGCACCTGGTGGGGCGCGGACGCCGAGGGCGTCGTACCCGACATGCTGCTCGTCGGGAAAGGGCTCAGCGGGGGTGTCGTGCCCGTCTCGGCGGTCCTCGCCACCCCGGAGACCTTCGCCGCCTTCGACCGCGACCCCTACCTGCACACCTCCACCTTCTCCGGGGCGCCCCTCGCGATGGCCGCCGCCCGCGGGGCCATCGAGGCGATCCGGGGTGACGACCTCGTCACCCGCGCCCGGGACCTCGGCGCGCGGCTCCTCACCGACCTGCGCGCCATCGTGACCGGCCACTTCGGGGCGGCGGTCCGCGAGGTGCGCGGGCGCGGGCTGATGCTCGGCATCGAGTTCGCCGAACCCGGGCCCGCCGGGGACCTCCTCATCGAGCTGATCCAGCACGGCGTCATCGCCAACCACTCCCTCAACTCCCACCTCGTCCTGCGCCTCACCCCGCCCGCCGTCCTCGACGGCGCGGACCTCGACCTCCTGCGCGAGGCGATGGACCGCGCCTGCCGGATCCAGGCCGCCCGCTACACACCGACCCCAGGAGGTGCCTGACCATGCGCAGCGCACAGGTCACGATCCGCGCGGTCGCCGTCGCACCCGCCGACGCGTTCGACCGGGTGAAGGACTTCGCCGCCTACCCCCGCCTCTCGCCCGTCGTCCGGTCCGTGACGGTGACCCGCGCGGACGCCGGCACCGAACACAGCGACTGGGAGGTGTACTTCCGCAACGGCATCCTGCGCTGGAGCGAGACCGACACCTTCGACCGCGCCGCCCTCACCATCGCCTTCGCCCAGGACGACGGCGACTTCGCCGAGTTCACCGGCACCTGGCGGATCCGCCCCGACGGCGAGGACAGCCTCATCGACTTCGCCACCGAGTTCGACTTCGGCATCCCGAGCCTCGCCGGGATCCTCGACCCCGTCGCCGAACGCGTCTTCCGCGAGACCATCGGCCTCGTCGTCACCGGCCTGTTCGCCAAGGCCGAGATCGTCGGCGACGACGCCCTCGTCCGGGCCGTCGAACTGGCCCGCGAACGCACGGCGGGGGCCCACTGATGGACGCCAAGAACACTTTTGACACGCCCGTCACCTACCGGCTGATCCGCGCCGAGTACGCGGTCGGCCTCGCCGTCGCCGTCGGCTTCTTCTTCGCCCACCTCGGCGAGGTGCGCTGGCTGCCCGCCACAGCCCTCTTCCTCTACATCGACCTCATCGGCTACATCCCGGGCGCCATCGCCTACCACCGCAGCAAGGACAAGCAGCTCCCGAAGATCTACTACGTCCTCTACAACACGATGCACAGCCTGGCCACGCAGACCGTCGTCGCCCTCCTGTGGATCTGGCTCGCGGGCGCGGAGTGGGCGCTGCTCGCCCTGCCCATCCACCTCTTCGGCGACCGGGCCCTGTTCGGGAACTTCCTCAAACCCTTCGCCCTGCACTTCGAGCCGGTGACCGACCCCGCCTTCCAGCGCTTCCGGTCCGAGTACGCCGCCCACGCGGCCGACCGCACCCGCCTCGTCGAGCACCTCGACGCGAGGCCCACCCCATGACCTCCCCGAGCACCACCCGCACCGCCCACTGGCCGGCCGGCAGCGCCGCCGCCACCGCCCGCGCCACCACCCACCGCCTCGCCACCGGCGTCACCGTCCTGACCTGCAACCGCGACGAGAACGCCCACGGCGTCACCGTCTCCACCCTGACCCTCGCCTCCATGAAACCGCCGATGGTGTCGGTCGCCCTGCGCCACGGCAGCCGGGGCCTGGCCGCCCTCCTCGCCGCCGGCACCTTCGCCGTGAACGTCCTCGGCAGCCGCCAGGACCCCCTGGCCAGGCACTTCGCCCGCTCCGACCGCGGCGAGGGGCTCACCCGCCCCGGCCCCGAGGTCTGGGCCGGCCACACCGCCGACGGGGTCCCGCTGCTCGGCGGCGCCGTCGGCTGGCTCCAGTGCCGGGTCACCCGCACCGTCCCGGCCGGCGACCACGAACTGGTCCTCGGCCTCGTCACCGACGCCCGCCTCGGCACCGCCGACACCCCGCTGCTCACCTTCGCCGGAAACCTGCACCGGCTCCCCGCCCCCGCCTCACCGGCCGACGACACGACCCGGAGCTGACCATGACCGACGCCTCCATCCCGCCCGAAGCCGACTGGGACCGCGCGCCGTCCCTCGTCGACGGCGCCGGCTCCCTCGAACTGACCGCCGCCGACTGCGACCTGCGGTACTGGCTGCGCGCCGTCCCCCAGGGCACCCTGCGCGGCAAGGTCCTCGGCCACGACGAGGACGTACGCCCCCACGAGGTGACCCGGAACCCCGGGCCCCTCAACGAGGCCCTCACCCAGGAACTCGCGTTCCGCTCCATCGCCGAGGATAAGGCGACCCGCGCCCTCGGCCACATGGTGGCGCTCGCCCCCGACACCGCGACGCTGGAGTTCTACACGACCCAGCTCATGGACGAGGCCCGGCACGCGATGGTGTTCCGCCGCCACCTGCTGAGCCTCGGCGTCCCCGAACACGACCTGTTCGCGACCGTCGACCGGCTCGCCGCCGCCGACCGCGACGCCGTCCTCGTACCGCTGGAGAACCTCGGACTCCAAGTACTGCGCGACGAACGGGACTTCATCGGCGGGGTCGTCGTCCTGACGATCCTCGTCGAAGGGGTCCTCGCGCCCGCCGCCCAGCTCTCCGAGCTGAAGTGGCGGGTCTTCGACCCGGCCGCCGCCGACGTCGAACGCGGCGCCGGCATCGACGAGATCCGCCACCTCACCGTCGGCAGCTCCGTCGCCCGCGAGCACCTCCTCGCCCACCCCGAGGACAAGGAACGCCTCCTCGACCTGATCACCCGGGGCCGCGCCCTGTGGGAGAAACTGCCCGCCACGGAGATGACACTGCGCCGCGAGACCCTCTTCCAGAAGGGCCTGGACGCGCACCGCGACCTCGCGGGCGACTACGAGATCTGGCCCGGCCGCCGCCTCGCCGACACCACCGTCGAGGAACGCGTGGAGACCGCCCACGCCTGGTCCGAGGCGATGCAGCGCAAGCGGCTCATCTACATGGGCCTGGAGGAGGCGATATGACCACCGCCGACGCCCGGGACGTCCACGGCACCGGCACCCTGGAGGAGATCACCCGGCTCGTGCGGGACGCCGGACTGATGGACACCCGGCCCCGCTGGTACGTCTACAAGATCGCCGCCAACCTCCTGCTCCTCGCGGCCGGCTGGACCGCCTTCGCACTCCTCGGCGACACCTGGTGGCAGCTCGCCGTCGCCGTGTACCTCGGCCTGATGTTCGGCCAGAGCGACCTCATCGGCCACGACGCCGGCCACCGGCAGATCGTCCGCACCCGCAAGGCCGCCGACACCATCGGCTACCTCCACGGCAACCTCCTGACCGGCGTCAGCTACGGCTGGTGGGTCAAGCACCACACCGCCCACCACAACTACCCCAACCACCTCTCCATGGACCCCGACATCCTGCGCCGCCAGGTCATCTTCGACGCCGGCGACCGGGTCAAACGCACCACGCCCTTCCAGCGGTTCGTGGTCCGCCACCAGTCCTGGATGTTCTTCGTCCTCATCACCATGGAAGGCGTACGCCTCCACCTGTCGGGGTACGTCGCCGCCCGCAAAGGGGCGCTCACCAAGTACCGCAAGTCCGAACTCACCGTCATCACCCTGCACTTGGTGCTCTACATCGCCGCCCTGTTCTATGTCCTCCCGCCCGGCAAGGCCGTCGCCTTCCTCGCCCTGCACCAGGCCGTCTTCGGCTTCTACATGGGCCTGATGTTCGCCCCCAACCACAAGGGCATGCCCGTCCGCGACGGCGACAAGGAAGACCTCGACTGGCTCACCCGGCAGGTCGTCACCTCCCGCAACCTCAAACCCAGCAGGCTCAGCGACTTCTTCTACGGCGGCCTCAACTACCAGATCGAACACCACCTGTTCCCGTCGATGCCGCGCACCAACCTGCGCCGCGCCCAGCCCATCGTCAAGGACTTCTGCCTGCGCAACGGACTGCCCTACGTGGAGGTCTCCGTCCTCGCCTCCTACCGGGCGGTCGCCGACCACCTCGACGACGTCAGCGGACAGGTGGCCCGGCTGGAGAGCGGGGCCTCATGAACAAGGCGGCCGTCGTGTGCGGGCTCGGCACCTGGGTGCCGCCGTACGCGCTGACCAACGACGAACTGGCGACGCTCGTCGACACCTCCGACGCGTGGATCCGCAGCCGCACCGGCATCGGACGCCGCCACATCGCGGACGCCTCGACGGCCACCAGCGACCTGGCGGTCGAGGCGGGCGGGCGGGCCCTCAAGTCCGCGTCCGGACCCGGCGGCCGGGACGTCGACGCTGTCATCGTCGCCACCACCACCCCCGACCACCCCTGCCCGGCCACCGCCCCCCTGGTGGCCGCCCGGCTCGGCCTCGGCACCGTCGCCGCGTTCGACGTCGCGGCCGTCTGCACCGGCTTCCTCTACGGCCTCGCCACCGGCGCCGGACTCATCGCCGCCGGCACCGCCGCACGCGTCCTCGTCATCGGCGCCGAGACGTTCTCCCGCATCCTCGACCCCGCCGACCGGGCCGCCCGCGCCATCTTCGGCGACGGCGCCGGAGCCGTCGTCCTGCGCGCCGGGGACCCGGCCGAACCCGGCGCCCTCGGCACCTTCGACCTCGGCAGCGACGGCAACGGCAGCGACCTCATCACCGTCCGCACCGGCGGCTCCCGCCACCCCCACCCCACCGCGGGGGACACGGCCGACCCGTACTTCCGGATGAACGGCAAAGCGGTCTTCCGGGGCGCCGTCGAGCGGATGACCGAGTCCTCCCGCCGGGTCCTGGCCGGACGGCGGCCCGACCTCGTCGTCGCCCACCAGGCCAACCTGCGCATCCTGCACGCCGTCGCCGACCGGCTCGGCGTCGACCGCGCGGACTGCTACGTCAACCTCGACCGCGTCGGCAACACCGCCGCCGCGTCCATCCCCCTCGCCCTCGGCGACGCCGGCCGCGACGGAGCCCTCGTACCCGGCCGGCAGGTCCTGCTCACCGCCTTCGGCGGCGGACTCACCTGGGGCGCGACCACCCTGACCTGGCCGGACATCGAACCGGCCTGACCGCACCGACGACCTGACAGGAGAACCGCCATGAGCGACATCTACCACCGCATGGTCACGCTGCTCCAGACCAGCTTCGGACTCGAAGCCGACGAGATCAGCCCCGAACAGACCTTCAACGACCTCGAACTCGACTCCCTCGCCATGGTCGAACTCTCCCTCGCCGCCCAGGAGGAGTTCGGCGTCCAGGTCGGCGACGAGGACATCAGCGCCCAGGACACCGTCTCCCGCGCCGCCGAGGTCATCGAGGCGAAGGGCGTGACCGTCTGATGCCGACCGCCCGCTTCGACGCCGCCGTCACCGGCGTCGGCATGGTCACCTGCGCGGGGATCGGCGTCCCGGCGTCCTGGGCGCGCATCCGCGACGCCCGGGGCACCGCCGCCGGGCCGGTCCCCGCGCTCGACGGCACCCCCGCCGACTTCGGCTGCGCCGTCCCCGGCTTCGACCCGGCCGCCGCCGTCGGGCGGCGCCGGGCCTGGCGCCTCGACCGGTGCAACCAGTTCGCCATCGCCGCCGCCGCGGAAGCCGTCGCCGACGCCGGGCTCGACCCGGCCGCCTGGGACGGCGCCCGCGTCGGCGTCGTCCTCGGCAACGGCATCGGAGGCGCCGCCACCTGGGAGAAACAGCACGACACCCTCCGCGACGAAGGCCCCCACAAGGTCTCGCCGCTCCTCATCCCCATGCTGTCCATCAACATGTCCGCCGGCTACGTCGCCATGGAGTACCGGGCCCGCGGACCCAACTTCGTCACCGCCACCGCCTGCGCCTCCGGCACCACCGCCATCGGCATGGCCCGCGAACTCCTGCGCGCCGGCCACTGCGACATCGTCCTCACCGGCGGCACCGAAGCGCCTCTCGTGCCGTCCATCGTCTCCGGCTTCCACCAGATGGGCGCCCTCTCCAAAGGCCGTACGGCCACCGCGTCCCGGCCCTTCGACGCCGACCGCGACGGCTTCGTGCCCGCCGAGGGCGCCGCCGTCCTCGTCCTCGAACACCCCGACCACGCCGCAGCGCGGGGCGCCCGCGTCCGGGGCCTCGTCAGCGGATACGGCGCCTCCGCCGACGCCCACCACGCCACCGCCCCCGACCCGCAGGGCGCCGGCGCCGAACTCGCCGTCCGCGCGGCCCTGTCGGACGCGGGGATAACCGGCGCCGACGTCACCCACGTCAACGCGCACGGCACGTCCACACCGCTCAACGACGTCTCCGAAGCGCGGCTCATCCGCCGGGTCATCGGCGCGCATCCGGCGGTAACCTCCACCAAAGGCGTCGTCGGGCACGCGCTCGGCGCCGCCGGAGCCATCGAGGCCGTCGCCACGGTCCTCACCATCGAGCACGGACACGTCCCGCCCACCGCGAACCTGGAGAGCCTCGATCCCGAGATCGACCTCGACGTCGTCGCGAAAGCGGGCCGTGACCTGCCGGTCGAGGTCGCGGTGTCCAACTCCTTCGGCTTCGGCGGCCAGAACGCGGTACTGGTCTTCAGCAGGGCCTGAGGGGGGCATGTGAGCGAGGAACGCAGGTGGCGGGTCGAGGAGAGCGTGATGGTGCGGACGAGCCCCGGGCGGGCCTACCGCACCATCAGCGACGTACGGCGCATGGGCGCGTTCTCCCCCGAGTGCGTCGGCGTCTGGGTCCACTCGCGCGGCCCCGTCACCCTCGGCACCCGCTTCAACCGCAAACGGCTGTGGCTCTGGTTCACCCACTGCCGCGTCGTCCGCGCCGAGGAGGGCCACGACTTCGCCTTCCGCGTCACCACCTTCGGCCTGCCCGTCGCCCTGTGGGGCTACCGGTTCACCCCCGAGGAGGACGGCACGCGGATCACCGAGTACTGGGAGGACCTGCGCACCGGCCGCAAGGGCCGGTCGGCCGAACTGCTGGGGTTCTTCACGGGGACGAAGCCCGAGGTACGGCACCGGGCCAATGCGGAGGGGATGCGGGTGACGTTGGGGCGGTTGAAGGGGGTGCTGGAGGGGGGTGCCTCAGACGGGCGTTAGCCCGCCCAGCGTTCGTACGACCGCTGCCGCCGCCACCGCGTGGCCCCGGCTGCTCAGCCGCCACTGGCGGGTGCCCCAGAGGTCCGGGCCCGCGGCGTCCCCGTGCGCGGCCAGGTCGACCTGGACACAGCCGTGACGCAGGACCACCGCCCCGATCCGCTCCGCGAGCAGGCGTTGGCGTGCGCGCAACGCCGTGCGGCGGTCCGGGGGAAGCTGGGCGCCCCGTGCCAGGTCGAACGGCGTCACCACGACGACCGTCCGGCAGCCCGCCGCGCGCAACGCCGCCAGCACCCTGCTCAACTCCAGCTCCAGCGCGTCCGGATCGAAGGACCGTGCCCTCAACTCCGGCCCACCGCAGGCCAGGAGCGCGAGATCGGCACCGAAACCCAGCGCGTCCGCGAGCTGGGTCGACCGTATGTGGGACAGCGGCAACTCCCGCCTGGCCCGCAGCTGGAGACAGGCGGACCGCCGCTCGGCCTCCCGCAGCGCCGCGGCGACACGATCCGTCCACGGGGTACGCGCGTACCCCGGCACGAGGGCCGTCCCGGCGGAGTCGACGACACTGTCCCCCAGCACGACGGCACGCCGCGCCCCGACGGCCCCGAGCAGCCTGACGGCTTCACCGGGGGAGAGGCAGTGGGGGTCGGCGTCTTCGCCGGGGAGGTGAGGCGGTTGGTCTACGGCCGTGCCGGGGGCCTGTGCTCGTGGGCGGGCGGCTCGGCTGAGCGCCTGGAACCGCGCGCCGGGGGCTTTGCTCGGGGGGAGGGGCTGGGGGGCGGTGGCTGCGCGAGGTGCTGGGGGTTGTGGGTGGGCGGCTTGGTCGGGGGTTTCGTCGGGGGTTTCGGGCTGGGGGTCAGTTGCCTCGGTCGGTCGTAGGTGCCGTGAGGGCATGTTCGGGTTCGGCTGGGTCGTTGTTCGGGGGCGTCTCGGTGCCTCGTCGTTGTCCTGTTCCCGTTCGGGCATCGGCCGGGCTCCCTTCTCGGGCACGGTCCGCCCGAGCTGGCGTGGCCGCGTGTCTCCTTCTCATGAGTCCCGAGACAGCCGGCGAATACGGTTCGTGTGCCCGGGGATGTGTTCCTCCGCGCGCATCCGTACGATCTCGGCCCACGGCACGGGCCCGCTGAACACCTCCTCACCGTCGTCCCCGACGAGGCGTACGGCGACCTGTGCGGCCCCTCGGTCCTTCGGTGTCCGGGCGAGCAGGCCCACGAACTCGGCGGCGTTGCGGCGGACCAGGTCCACGAGGACGTCCGGGCCGGCCGAGGAGATCAGGTCGGCGACGGCCTTCGGCTCCATCGCGGGGCCGTTGTCCAGGCCGGCGGGGGTACCGGCCAGGACCTGACGCGCGGTGGACGCCAACAGGCGCTCGCTGAGGGCGACATGGGCGAGCGTCCACTCGATGCCGCGCTCGCCGGGGGCGGGTGCGGGCGGTGGGTCGCCGTGGGTGGCGGCGGTCGCGGCGGCGATCAGGGCCACGTAGGCGTCCTCCAGCGGCGAGGTCTCCATGGCGGGGCCTTTCCGGGGGTTGTGGGTGTCGCCCGCGCCCCGAGCGGCGACGCGCTGGACGCCGGCCTCGGCAGTGGGGCGTGGGGTGGGCACGGCGAGGGCGAGATCCACCAGGAGCCGGACCTCGCCGGGACGCAGATGTTCAAGCCGCTCCACCAGCTCGACGACGTACGGATCCCCGCCGCACGCGAGGAACTTGGTACGGGCGAGCGCCAGGGGACCGGCGCCGTCGGCAACGCCCGCGCGGCTCGGGGTACGCGCGGCACCGGCGTCGTCCGCACCCCCCGCCGCCCCCACAGCCCCCCGTCTCTCCGCGCTCAGCTCGCGGCCGTCCGTGAGGCGTACCGTCACCCTCGCGCCGAGGTTCTTCGTGGCCCAGCGGAAGTCCGTCTCGGGTTCCAGCCAGGCGGGGGGCAGGGTTTCGGCGGCGGTGGGGTCGATGGCTCGTAGCCAGGGTTCGGCCCGGGGGCCCGCGCGGCGTAGGGCCTGGCCCAAGGGGGCCGTGGAGAGGAGGGCTCGGCGTGTGAGGTCGGGGGCGTGTTCGGTGCGGACGCGGGTTGCCAGGGTCCAGCGGTCGGGGTGGGTGACCGCGGGGGGTGCGAGGTCGGTGGGGAGGAGGGTGCCGGTGAGGAGGGCGGTGGCGATGTTGTAGGGGAGGGAGAAGTTGAGGGCGGCGACGCTGGAGTCGGGGCCGATGGGGTGGCGGCGGGCGATGCGGTCGAGTCCGGCGGTGAAGACCGAGCCTTCGACCACGACCTCGGCGATGTCCTGGAGGGCGGTGTCCGCGAGCGCGTGGTGGAGTTCGATCGCGCAGTCGACGGCGGCGCTGATGTAGGCGCTGCCGGGGTGGATCTTGTAGGAGAACGTCTCCGTGTGCCAGAGGCTCCCGAGCCCGGCGAGCGCTTCCTCGGGCAGCGGCACGTCGGCGAACCGGCGCAGGAACCCTTCGGGGTGTTCGAGGATGTCCTCGGGCCCGGTGAGCCCGTGCCGGGCGCCGTCGCAGGCGCTCAGCCCGATCTGCACGGGCACGGCCGCGACCAGCAGTTTCGCGTCGGTGGTGAAGAACCCGCGCGACAGGGTCCAGGTCGGCACGGAGAACGCCATACCGAGCGCGTGCGCCCACGTCCCGGCGTCCGCGTCCTCCGCGCGCAGCCGTCCGGCGACCGCCCCGGCGAGGTGGGTGTGCCCCGCGGTCTGTCCCCGGAACGGCCCGAGTGTCGCGGCGGCGGTGATCCGCGCGGCGGTCTCCCCGGCCGCGAGAACGGCCGTGAGCAGACGCCGCCCGTCGAGCCCGAGGGGCCCCGCGTACACGAGCGGCACGTTGACGGTGGAGTGCGACAGGTGACCGGCGTACGCGGTGTCGTCGAAGTCCAGGCAGACGGTCGCCATGCACAGCGACCGTACGGCGCGCTCCGGATCGTCCTGGAGCGGGCCGCCGTAGGCCCGGGTGATCCGCGCGCCGAGGGGGTGCGCGTATCCGGCGCGGGCGGCGGCGAGCTGGCTGAGGATCTGGGCCTTGAGGTGTTCGGCGACCCGCGCGGGCGCGTCGTCGAGGTTGAGCCGGGCGGCCCAGTCGGCGAGGCGCCGCAGGACGGCGGGCTCGGGGGCGCCCGGCATCAGGTGCGCTGCCCGGTGGTCTTCGCCGGGGTCTCGGCGACCGCCTCGGGCTGCTCCGGTGGTCCGCCCTTGAGGAAGAGCAGCGCGAACAGGCCGCCGGCGAGGGCGCCGGCCCCGGCGATCTGGAGGGCCAGGTCCATGCCCTGCACGTACACCGGGCCGACCGCGTCCAGGACCGTTCCGCGGATCTCCGGCGGGAGGGCGGCGGCGCGGGACAGGTCGCCGTCGCCGAGGAGGCCGACGGCCTTGGCCCGCGCCTCGGCGGGGAGGCCGGTCTCGGCGAGGGCGCCGGGCATGCCGTCGCGCAGGTGACGCAGGAGCAGCGCGCCGGCGAGGGCGACCCCGAAGACCGTACCGACCTGGCGGAACGTGTTGGAGACGCCGGACGCGGTGCCCGCCTGCTCCGCGGGGACGGAGCCGAGCAGCGCGACCGTGGCGGGTGCTCCGGTGAAGGAGACGCCGACGCCGAGGAGGATCAGCGACCACCAGTACGCGCCGAACCCGGAGCCGGCCTCCAGGACGGTGAGCCCGAAGAGGCCGCCCGCGGAGAACAGGGAGCCCACGAAGATCGGCAGCCGGGGCCCGGCCTTCGCGGCGACCACGCTCGCGGCGAACGAGGCGACCATGATCGGCACGGTGAGCGCGAGGAACCGGACGCCGGTCTCGACGGAACTGAGCCCGTTGACGCTCTGGAGGTACAGCGTCAGCAGGAAGATCACCGCGAACAGGCCGAACAGGCTGAGGAAGTTGACGAGGCCGGCGACGACCACGATCGGGCTGCGGAAGAAGCTCATCGGCAGCATCGGGTCGGGCCGGCGCAGCTCCCACAGCACGAACAGCAGCAGCGTCACGGCCGACACGGCGAACGCCCCGAGGATCACGCCGGACGTCCAGCCCTCGCCGTTCCCCTCGATCAGGCCGTACGCCAGGGACGCGATTGCCGTGATGAACAGGAGCTGCCCGAGCGGGTCGAGCTGCCGCTCGCGCGGGGCGCGGTTCTCGGTGAGGAGGCGGGCGAGCAGGACGGTGGCGAGGACGCCGACGGGGGCGTTGACCCAGAAGATGCTCTGCCAGCCGAAGTGGTCGACGAGGAACCCGCCGAGCACGGGCCCGGTCGACAGGGCGATGCCGCCGACGCCCGCCCAGATGCCGATCGCCTTGGCGCGGGCCGCGGGCTCGGTGTACGCGGCGGAGACCAGGGCGAGCGAGACCGGGATCATGACGGAGCCGCAGACGCCCTGGAGGGTCCGGCCGACGAGCAGCATCCCGATCGAGCCGGACAGCGCGCACAGCACGGAGCTGAGCGTGAAGCCGACCAGACCCGCGAGGAAGATCCGCTTGCGGCCGAGGATGTCGCCCAGGGTGCCGGCGGTCAGCAGCAGACACGCGAAGGTCAGCGTGTACGCGTCGATGATCCACTGGAGCTGGGTGATGTCCGTGGACAGGTCCGCCTGGATGTCGGGCAGCGCCACGTTCACGATCGTGGCGTCGAGATAGACCATGAACACGCCGAAGCACAGGAAGGCGAGCAGAAGCCCCTTCCGCTGGCCCGGGGCGGTGGTGTCGCTCATCGGGTTCCCTCGCGATCGAAGGTCGGGAAAGACGGGTCTCGGGGACGCCGAAGGGGAGCGGGTCCGCCTTTTCGAGGCTAATGACCGACGGTCAGTCAGTCAACTGACCGACCGTCGGTCAGGTAGATTGGGAGGGATCCCCGGCACGTCACGGAGGGTCCGAGGACAGGAGACGAGCCCCATGGCAACGGCAGCACCGGCAGACCCCGAGAAGCCCGCGCGCCGCAAGCGCCGCACCATGAGCCCCGACGACCGCCGCGCGGCCCTCATCAAGGGCGCCGCCGAGGTCTTCCGCGAGAAGGGCATCGCCGCGGCCACCGTCGCCGAACTCGCCGAGGCGGGCGAGGTCGCCAAAGGCACCTTCTACCTCTACTTCGACTCCAAGGACCACCTCCTCGGCGCGATGTGGGAGGAGTACGTCGACGGGTTCCTGCGAGACACCCGCGCCATGCTCGACGAGGGCGGCGCGTGGTGGCCCAGCCTCGACCGGCTGATCACCACGATGGTCGAACACGCCGTCGAGAACGCCACCCTCCACCGCATCGTCTACCGCTCCGCCAACGCCAAGGCCCTGGAGCTGTGCCACGCCTCCAACCAGCGCGTCGTGGACCTGATGTGCGACTTCGTCGCCCGCGGCACCCTCGTCGGAGCGTTCCGCGCCCGGGACACGCAGCTCGCCACGCGCATGATCTTCCACGCCGCGGACGGCCTCCTCGACGACCTGATCAGCCTGGAGGAGCCCATCGACCTCGACGAGGTCACCGCGACGATCCTGGAGCTGGCCCACCGTGGGCTCGGCGACCCGGACCTCGGCCTCGACCTTGGCTCCGGCCGCTGACAGTGACCTGAAACGGCCGTCTCAGCTCCGTCTCAGCGGGATGTCAGGGCACTGCGGAAGAGTCTGCGGTGCACCGGGGAACGGACGAACGGACCGTCGACCGGCGCGAGGAGAGGTACCCGAAGCGGCCCAACGGGGTACCGAGGCAACTCGGTTCGGGTCTCGGCCCACGCAGGTTCGAATCCTGCCCTCTCCGCCCCTGCCCGTGTCGTCCACCCCGGCTAGGAGTGCCGTCATGAGCGACCCGTTCACCTCGGCCCTGGTGATCGCCAACCCCGCCTCGGGCACCTACGAGCCCGGAACCGCCGAGACGGTACGCCGCCGGCTCACCGACGCGGGCCTCACCACCCGCCTCACCCTCACCGAACACCCCGGCCACGCCCGCGAGGCAGCCGCCGGCACCCGGACCCCCGGCGGCCCCGACCTGGTGGTGGCGATCGGGGGTGACGGAACGGCCCACGAGGTGGCGGCGGGCCTGGTCGACGGCACAGGCCCCGCCCCCGCCCTCCTGACCCTCCCCACCGGCACCGGCAACTCCTTCCACCGGGAGATCTGGGCCGACCTCCCCTGGCGTGAGGCCCTCGAACTCGCCCTGACGGCACCTCATGTGCGGGCGATCGACCTGGCCCGTGTCGCCGAGAACGGCGCGTCGGTGCTGCTCGGTGCCTCGACCGGCGTCGTCGCCCAGTCCCTGATCACCGCTCGCGGTATCGCCGACGCGGGCCGCGACCGGTACGAGAAGGCGGTCGCCGCGTCCCTGCGGACGTTCACCCCGTACCCGGGCCGGGTCCTGGTCGACGGCGAGGTCGTGCAGAAGGGGCCGACCGTCTTCGTCGACGTCGGCGGCGGGCGTCACCGGGGCGGCCGGTTCAAGCTGTTGCCCCACTCGGTCCTGGACGACGGCCTCCTCGACGTCTGCGTCGTCGGCACCGCCCTCCCCCTGCGCGAACTCCCCGCACTGTCCCGCGACGGCGGCCACGTCGGCCGCGAGGGCGTCGTCTACGCGCGCGGCCGGAGCGTCGTCGTGGAGCGCACCGACGGCCACCCGCTCGTCTTCGAGTGCGACGGCGACGTACTGGACCCGCCCCGCGAACGGTTCACGCTGGACGTCCGCCCGGGGGCCCTGCGGGTCGCGGCCCCGCCGCCGGACGGACGCTGACCCGGTGAGGGGCGCGGGCCCCTCACCGGGCGGGGCTCACAGGCCGTACCGGCTCTTCAGGTGGCGCCAGAAGTCACGGAACATCCACTTGTCGAACTCGGTGATCTGCGCGGCGGACCCGGCCTTCATGAGGAAGCAGCACTGCCCGGTCGGGGTCCAGTCGTAGAAGTCGTCCAGGCCGAAGGTGTGGCCGACCTCGTGCAGGTAGATGTGGATGTTCTCCTGGTCGAGGGTGTTGACGAAGTACTCCTGTCCGACCCGCTGGCCCCAGTCGCCGCCGGCGCCGCCGCCGAAGCCCTTGGTGAGCCAGAGGGACTGGTCGTAGTGGCGGGCGGCGCCGCCGGGACAGCGGGAGTAGTTGCCGTCCTGGTGGAAGAAGCGTCCGCAGTCGGGCGAGCACTGCGGGGCGTTCTCGTTGATGTTGTTGACGTAGATGTCGACGGAGTTGTCGGTCCACTGGAGGGTGGAGCGGTTGCGCACCGCCCAGCCGACGATGTTGACGGGGACGCTGGTGTACGGCCAGGCGTTCGTGCCGGTGCCGTTGTCCAGCATCGCCGCCATCCACTTGGCGAACTGCCGCTTCAGGTTGGCGTGGATACGGTCGCGCAGGGCGGCGCTGACGGGGGCGTCGGAGTCCCACCGTACGCAGTAGTTGATGCTTCCCCGGTTGGCCATGACCTGGTCCCAGCCGTAGTTGCGGAAGCCGTAGAGGTTCGGGTACGTCGACTCGACGTGGTTCCAGACCTCGTTGAGCGGCTGCACCAGGTTCGAGGGGGGAGTCCACTGGTCGGCCGCCGCCGTTTTCGCGGGGGCGGCCTGGGCCAGGGAGAGGTTCGTACCGGGGGCCGCCGCGAAGAGGGCCAGGGCGGCGAGGAAGGTGGCTAGCCGTGCAAGGAGCGTACGCATCGCGAACTCCCTTGGTGGGGGGTGGACTTCACTGTCCGGTTCGCTTGTCGCCGCTGCTCTGCCGAAGGTTGCCGCGTGTCACAGCCCTTTGAAGAAGTGCGAGGTCGCCACCAGCACCGTGTGCTCGCCCTCCCCGATGACCCCCTCCGCCCGCAGCCGCTCGTACGCCGCGAACACCGTCACACTGCTGGGCTCCCACACGTGCCCCCGCCCGCACAGCCGCGCGTACCACTCGCCGGCCGCGTCGGAGGAGACCACCACCGCCGAGCCGCCCGAGAGCGTCACGGCCCGGTGCGCCTGGACGGTCGTCGTGTGCCCGCCGATCGACGACAGCCGCCCGCTGTCCCCGGGGAAGTGCCCGCCGACGGGCGCCCCGCCGAGGACCGCCGCGAGCCGAGGGAAGGGCTCGACGAGGTGCAGCCGGGGCATGGGTACGCCGGACAGGTCGGCGAACCCCCGGTAGACGCCCCACGCGAGGTCGCCCCGGCTGGTGGGGACGACGACGTGCCGGACCTCCTCGGCCGCCTGCCCGGCGATCTCCCAGGCGATCCGCTTGTAGCCCTCGATGCCGACCGGGTGGCAGCCCACGAAGGGCTCGGCGGTGTTGGACACGGCCAGCGTGTCCGGCCGCGCGGCCAACTCCCGTACCAGGCGCACGCGTTCGGCGTCGGTGTCGAACAGCCGCAGCTCCGCCCCGAGGTCGGCGAGCCACGCACGCACCGGCTCCGGGAGCCGCGTGTACCCGGCGACCGTGCAGCGCAGGCCCGCCGCTGCGGCGTACGCGGCGAGGGCGAGCCCGGCGTTGCCGGAGGAACTGATGGCGACGCGCTCGTACCCGGACGCGGCGGCGTGGGCGACGACCGTCGCCGCGAAGCGGTCCTTGTGGGAGCCGGTGGGGTTCGCGGCCTCGTTCTTGACGGACACGCCCGGGAGCCAGGGCAGCCGCAGCAGCGGGGTGTTCCCCTCGCCCAGCGCGGGCGTGTCCAGGTACGGCTGGCGGTCGGCCGGGGGCGTCGTGTCGTCGTACACGCAGAACAGGTTGGCGTTGCGGCCGGCCGCGTCGCAGGCGGGGCAGCCCCGGGGGTGGTCCCCGACCGGGAAGCGGGCCGCGCACTGGACGCACTCCAGGCCGCGCAGCGCGGGGGACAGGGGCATCACGGCCTCCGAAGTGTCAGGACACGGGCCGCCCGGTCCGGCGGGCCCTCCAGCGGGACCGGGTACAGGCGGCCCGCCGCGTGCAGCGGGGTCTGGTCCTCGTAGTGGGGTGAGCGGGGATGGCCCGAACTGCCGTGCCGCAGCACGTCCCAGAGGCGGGGCCCGTCGGGCCGCAGCTCGGCGACGAACCGCCAGGGCGCCCCCTCCACCACGGTCCCCTCCCGGTCGGGGGTCATCAGCCCGACGGTGTGCCCGCTCCCGCCGGCCGGCGTGGTGACCCCGCCGAACAGGACCGGCACCGCCTTGGCCAGCGCGTGCCGGTCGCGGAGGCGGTGGACGTGGTCGTGGCGCCAGTGCGCGGGGTCGTCGCCGTGGTCCCCGGCGATCGACGCGGCGGCCTCGGCGAGCGCGCGGGCCACGGTCGCCGGGAGCGGTGTCTCGTCGCCCAGGCGCCGCCTCGCCCCGGGGGAGGTGAGGAGATGGTCGACCTGGAGGGTGACGTCCGGCATCGCGGCGGCGAGGTCCTTGCCGAGGCGGTCGTACACCCAGTGGTCGGTGAGTTTCTGGAGGAGCCGGAAGAAGATCAGGGGCGCCGCCTGTCCGGCGTGGGCGTGGCCGTCCCAGTCGGCGAGGAGGCGGTGGCAGGCCGCCGGGAGCGGCTCGGCGGGGGGTGCCTCGGCGAGGGCGGTGAGCAGGACGGGCAGGATCCGGCGGGCCCGGCCGTCGGCGGTGTCGTTCTGCCAGGCGGCGCAGGTCTCGGGGGTGATCCGGGGCGCGCTGGTGATCAGCTCCTCGATGCGCTCGGCCCGGTAGGGGGCGACCCAGTCGGCGCCGACGTCCCGGGGGTCGTCGTCGGGGAGCAGCTTGTGGTTCGCGGAGACGATGTGGCCCCGCTCGGGGTCGGTGTCCTCCGGGAGGTCGTCGAAGTCGAGGAAGTCCCGCCAGGAGGCGGCGACCTGGGCGTGCCCGTCGGGGGCGCGTCCGCTGCCGGGGAGCCGGGCGGGGACGCGGCCCGCCGTCTTCACGGAGATCGTGCCGTCCTGGCAGGCCCAGACGACGTTGAGGACGGGCACGCCGAAGCCCTTCAGGGCGTCGCGAAACGCGCCGGGGCCGCTCGCGCGCCACATCGACTGGCAGGCGGCGATCTCCACGGACGGTGCGAAGCCGCTCCAGTACAGGCCGTACCGGGTGTCCGTGCCGGGCGGGTCCAGTTCGACGTAGCCGTCGCCGCCCGCCGCCCGGACGGTGACCGGGGACTCGCCGCGAATCGTGATGGTGCTGTCCTCGTGCCACCGGGGCGGCCCGTCGGGCAGGGTGCACAGGTCCTGGGTGTCGACGGTGGCGTTGGTGATGCCCCAGGCGAGGCGGCGGTTGGCGCCCGCGATCAGGCCGGGGACGCCGGGGACGGTGACGCCGTAGCCGTATTCCTCGGGGAGGGCCAGGCCCGTCTGGTACCACAGGCTCGGCTGGGTGAAGGGGACGTGCGGGTCGTTCGCGAGGATCGGGTGGCCCGAGGCGGTGAGGGTGCCGGAGACGGCCCAGGCGTTCGAGCCGATGGGGTGCTCGCCGTCGAGGAGGCCGTCGAGCCAGCGCCGGGACTCGGCGGGGAGGGCGGCGGTGGCCGGGGGAGGGACATAGGCGCGGGGCGCCGCGCTCGCGCCGCTTCGGACGGTCACCGCCCCGTCCTCCGGGTAGCGGGGTTCGGCGAACGCGGCCAGATACTCGGGGTGTTCGGCCGCCAGGCGGGCGCGGAACGTCTCGTTCTTGACGTTGACCGCGAGGTCGAAACCCAGGTGCTTGACGATGAGCAGGGAGTCCAGCGGCGTCCACGGCTCGGGCCGGTAGCGCAGGAGGAGGAACTCGACGGGGAGGCCGCCGCGCCGCCGCATGCGGTGCACGGCCGCGTTCACCCCGGCGCTGAACGCGTCGAGCGCCGCCCGGTGTCGAGGTTCCAGCAGCCGTTCCGAGCTCCGGGCGACCCGGATCAGCGCGAGCTTGCGGGCCCGGACGTCCTCGTCCCGCGTCACCGCGCCGAACACCTCGGACAGCCGCCCCCGGGCCCGCCGGCGCAGCACGTCCATCTGCCACAGCCGGTCCTGGGCCTGCGCGAACCCGGCCGCGAAGTACAGGTCGCCCTCCTCGTCGGCCCGGATCCACGGCACCCCGCGCAGGTCGCGCCGGATCTCGGCGCCCCGCGTCAGCCCGGGCAGCCTCAGCGTGCCCCGGTCCGTGTGGGCCCAGCGGCCGGGCAGGGCCGCCACCGACAGGGCGCGGCCGACGACGCGCTCACGCCGGTTCACGGGTCTCCTCCTGCTCGGCCGGTGCCGCGATGCCGGGGAGACGGCGGCCGACGAGTACGTAGATGGCGACGGCGACCAGCGCCAGCGAGCCCACGCCGAGGAACATCGTCGTGCCGCCGAAGCCGGTCAGCAGCAGCCCGCCCGCCGCCGGTCCGACGAACCCGCCGAACTGGGCGAAGGTCTGGGCGCCGAAGTAGCTGCCCCGGCCGGTCTCGGGCGCGATGCGGTCGATGATGGCGAACTCGGCGGGCACGATGAACGTCTCCCCGACCGAGAACACCACCATGGCCACCACGAACTGCCAGGTCTCCTGGGAGACGGCGAAGCCCACCATCCCCGCGAACAGCAGCAGCCCCCCGAGGATGATCGACGTGACCGGTTCCCGCTTGCCCGAGAAGCGCGAGGCGATCATCTGGAAGCCCACGACGGTCACGGCGTTGGTGGTGAGCAGGTAGCCGAGGATCGCCGTCCCGTCGTGGAAGCCGATCGCGAGGTGCTGGGCGAGCAGCGCCGAGATCTTGCCGTGCACGGACTCCAGCAGCAGCCCGGCGACGATGAACCACAGCAGCCGCCGGTCGGTCGCCACCACCCGCGCGCTGTCCCGCAGCCCGCGCAGCACCGACCCGAAGTGCTCGCCCCCGGCCGCCTCGGCCTTCCGTACGCCCGTGCTGAACAGCAGGCTCAGCCCGAGCAGCACGAGGTAGCAGGTGTAGACGGCCGCCGAGATCAGGAACGCGGTCCGGCCCCCGGACACCCCCGCGAAACCGCCGGCCAGCGGCCCGACGGCGAAGCCGACGTTCAGCGACAGGTACTGGTACGAGAACCACTTGACGCGCTTCTCGTCCGGCAGCAGGTCGCTGAGCATCGCCTTGCCGACCGGCCCGAAGGACGCCGCGCTGATCGACAGCGCGGCGTTGCACGCGAACACGGCCAGGATCTGGTGGCTGACGTAGAACCCGAGGAACGAGGCGATCACGCCGAGCAGCGAGAGCAGCAGCAGCCGGGGCCGGCCCAGGATGTCCGAGAGCGAGCCGCCCACGAACCCGGCGAGCACCGAGAAGAACACGGACGAGCCGACGATCAGACCGACCGTCGACGGGTCGAGGTTCAGCTCGCGGCGGAGGAACACCGCGAGGAACGGGACCGTGAAGGAGTTCGCCAGGGCCATGATGCCCGAACCGACGATCAGCAGCCTCGCGATGAACGGGGGCGAGGCGGTGGTGCGCGTCATCGTGGACGGTGTCCCTTCACGGCGTCGTGGGGTGTGCAGAAGTCCCGCATCAGCCCGGACAGCGTCTCCGTCACCGGCATGCGCAACAACCCCTCGTGATCAGTTGCAATCTTCTCGCACCTGAGATCAGTGTTCAAAAGAGGCGTCCAGCCGCCCGTCAAGTCCGCCCGCCCGGTGTTCTCCGTCGCCTCCACCAGCAGGACGGGTACGTCGGTGAGCCCGCCGGCCGCCGGCCACTCCAGGGCCGCCAGCCGGACGTAGTCCGCGAACGCCTCCCGCAGCGAACCGCCGACCAGCTCGGCCGCCGGGCCCATCCGCCGCTCCACCCGGTCCAGGACCTCGGCCTCCGGCAGGGCGCCCAGCTCCGCCAGCACAGCGGCCGAGTACTCCCGGCCGACATCGGGGAAAGCCGCCGCGAGACTCCCCAGGAAGAACGCGAGCAGCCGCTCACGAGGCTCGGCCAGCTCCGCGCGCAGCGCCTCCGGGGCGAGCGCGTCCAGCAGCACGAGCGACAGCACCTGTCCGCCGCGCTCCACCAGACGCCGGGCGACCTCATGCGCGAGGGCCCCGCCGAAGGAGTGGCCCACCAGATGCACCGGGCGCCCCGCCGCCTGAGCCGCGACGATCCGCGCGCACTCCTCCGCGAGCACCGGCACGGTCAGGCCGTCGCCGTGCGCCCGGACCACCTCCCGGGTCGACAGGGCGTGGAAGGACCGCTCGGGGAAGTGGGCGGACAGCGGCCCGTAGGAGGCGCCGAGGCCCAGGATGCCGGGGAAGGCGAAGACCGGGGGAGCGCCGTCGGGGCGGGAACGCAAGGGGAGCAGGACGTGGGTGGTGGGGAGGGGGGTGGGTGCGGGGGTGCCGGACGCGGGCGAGGCGGGGATCTCGGGCGCGAGCAGGCCGGATGCGCTCGGCTTCGCCGAAGTACCGTCCGAGGTCCCGCCCGTGAGACTCCCGCCCGTGAGCAGCTCGCCCAGCCGGACGCCCGGATCGCCCGTCACCCGGCCCAGCAGTTCCGCGAACTCCTCCGCCATCCCCTCCACCGTCGCCCGGTCGAACAGGTCCGTGTTGTAACGCCAGTTCAGCCGGAACCCCGCGCCGTCCTCGGTGACGTCGAGGACCAGGTCCGTCTTCGCCTCCTGGCCGGGCATCCGCACAGGCGTCACCGTCAGCCCGTCGAGGCTCAGCGGCACGGTCTCGTTGTTCTGGACGACCAGCATCAGCTGGAACAGCGGGGAGTGCCGCGCGCTGCGCTCCGGGTTGAGCCGCCTGACCAGCTCCTCGAACGGCACGTGCTGCCGCTCCAGATCGCGCAGGGTCTGGTCACGGACCTGGGCCAGCAGATCGCCGACGGTCCCCGACGCGGCGACCCGCGTGCGCAGCACCACCGTGTTGACGAACATCCCGATGACGTCGTCGAAGTCGGTGCCCGGCCGGTTGGCGACCGGCGTGCCCACCACGACGTCCGGCTCCTGGCCCCGCCGGGCGACGAGCAGCGCGAACGCCGCCTGGAGCAGCATGAACAGGGTCAGGTCGGCCGAGCGCGCCGCCCGCGCGAGGTCACCGTCCACCCGGCGGGTCACGGTGTCCCCGTGGTACGTCATCCGCTCCGGCCGGGGCCGGTCCAGCGGCAGGGAGTGCTCGGCGGGCAGGTCCGCGAGCCGCCCCTCCCAGTAGTCGAGGTCGCCCTGCGCGGCGGACGTACCGAGCCACTCCCGCATGCTGTGGGCGTAGTCGGCGTACGTGGCCGCGAGCGGGGGCAGCGGGTCGCCGGAAGCCCGCTGGGCGAAGTGGGCGTACAGCACGCCGAGTTCGCGCCCGAGGACGGCGTTGGACCAGCCGTCGCCGGCCACGTGGTGCAACGTCACCAGCAGCCCGTGCACCCGCTCCCCGAACCGCACCACCCGCACCCGCACCGGCAGATCCCGCTCCAGATCGAACGGCCGGGCCGCCTCCTCGGCCGCCAACTCCTCGACGACCCGCCCCACTTCACCTCCGCGCGCCTCCTCCACCGGCACCCGCACCCGCTCGGCGGGCAGCGCCACGGCGACGACCTCACCGTCCTCCAGCCGCAGCAGACTCCGCAGCGGAGCATGCCGTTCGGCCAGCGCGACGAAGGCCCGTTCCAGCGCCGCCACGTCCAGCTCGCCCTCCAGGAGCAGGGACATGTGCAGGTTGTACGCCGAGCTGTCCGGCTGCATCCGCGACAGGAAGTACAGCCGCTGCTGAGCGGACGTGGCCGGCCGCCGCTCCTGGTCCGGTGCCTTGAGCAGCGGCACGACCGGGCCCCCGTCCGGCTCCCGGTCGCGTACGGCGGCGGCCAGGGCGCGCGCGGTCGGCTCGCGCAGGAAGTCGCGCAGGGCGACGCTCACCCCGAAGTCGGTGCGCACGCGCGCCAGCAGCCGGGTCGCCAGCAGGGAGTGGCCGCCCGCCTCGAAGAAGCTGTCGGCGGGGGCGATCCGGCCGCCGGGCAGCAGGTCGGCCATGGCGGCGACGATCCGCGCCACCACCGGGTCACCGCCCGTGTCGTCCACCGGCGTGTGGTCGCCCGGCGCCGGGTCGGGCAGGGCGCGGCGGTCGAGCTTGCCGTTGTGGGTGAGGGGGAGCGCGTCGAGGGGCACGAACACGCTGGGCAGCATGTACTCCGGCAGCACCTGCGCCAGCTGTCGGCGCAGCTCGGCGCCGGGCCCGTCCGCGACGACGTACGCCACGAGCGCCCGGCCCTGCTGCGGCAGTTCGCGGGCGACGACCGCCGCCTCGGCGACCCCGTCCAGGGCCCGCAACGCGCCCTCCACCTCGCCGAGTTCGATGCGGAAGCCCCGGATCTTGACCTGGTCGTCCCGGCGGCCGTGGTAGACGAACTCCCCGTCGGGCAGGAGCCGGGCCAGGTCCCCCGAGCGGTAACCGCGCCCCCGCCCGCCGGGCAGCTCCACGAACCGCTCCCGGGTCAGGTCGGGGCGGCCCAGGTAGCCGAGGGCCACGCCGGGGCCGGTCACCACGATCTCGCCGGTCTCCCCGGCCGCCACCGGCGCCAGCTCCTCGTCGAGGAGCAGGAACTCCAGGTCGGGCAGCGGACGCCCGATCAGCGACAGGCCCCGGTCCAGGTCGGCGCGGCGTACCCGCCGGAAGGAGGCGTGGACGGTCGTCTCGGTGATCCCGTACATGTTCACCAGGGCCGGGGTGTCGTCCCCGTACTTGTCCGCCCAGCGTTTCAGGTCGGAGAAGTGCAGGGCCTCCCCGCCGAACACCACCCAGCGCAGCGGCAGCCGGTCGGGGTGGCGGACGTCCTCGGCGGCGAGCTGGTTGAAGGCGGTGGGCGTCTGGCTGAGCACCGTCACGCGCTCCTCGCGCAGCAGCGCCCGGAAGGCCACCGGGTCCTGCGCGGTCGCCTTGGGGACGACGACCAGCGTGCCCCCGTACAGGAGCGCGCCCCACATCTCCCACACCGACACGTCGAACGCGAAGGAGTGGAACAGCGACCACACGTCCTCGGGCCCGAACCCGTAGTGCCCCTCGCTGCTGCTGAACAGCCTGAGCACGTTCCCGTGGGTGACCTGGACGCCCTTGGGGCGGCCGGTCGTGCCCGAGGTGAAGATGACGTACGCCCGGCTGTCCCGGCCGGCCGGTACGACTGCCGGGGCGCCGGTCCCGGACGGCGGCGGCGCGTCCACGCGCAGGACGGCCCGCTCGCCGGGCAGCGCGGCCAGGTCCCCGGAGGTGATCACGACGGCCGGGTCCGCGTCCTGGAGGATCACGTCGAGCCGGGCGCGCGGCGTCGCCGGGTCCAGCGGCACGTAGCAGCAGCCGACGCGCAGCACGGCGAGGGCGGCGGCGACCATGTCCGCCGACCGCTCCAGCAGGATCCCCACCGGGCGGGCCGGGTCGACGCCCAACGCCTGGAGAGCGCCCGCGAGTTCGGCCGCCCGCTCGTCCAGCTGCCGGTACGTCAGCGACCGGCGCCCGCAGCGGACGGCCACCCGGTCGCCGTACGTCCGCACGGCGGCGGCGAACGCCTCGGTCAGTGACCCGGCGCGCGCGACACCGGACGGGCCCGGCACGGGAGTCGTGCGCAGGGCGACCCGGCGGCGCAGTTGTTCCACACGGTCCTTGTTCATCGGGGGGTTCATCGGATTCTCCGGGTCCGTCAGAAGGCGAGCAGCAGGGCCGGGAGCAGACCGGCGGCGTCGAGGCGGCCGAGGAACTCCTCCCAGTGCGGGGAGCCGGCCACCGATGCGGCCTCGTCCGGGTCGGCGAAGTCGAGGCGTTCACCGCTGACCTCGTGCCAGATCCGGGTGAGCGCCTCCCGGTCGGCGGTGTCGGTCAGCGGGACGCGGTGCGGGTCGCCGTCCGGGTCCGCCAGCAGGCCCGCGAGCATCGACTCCACGGCCCGCAGCAGCCGGGCGGCGGTGTCGCCGGTGAACAGGGAGGCGTCGTACTGGAGGGTCAGGCTTCCGTCCTCCGTGAACCGGAACGACAGGTCGAACTGGGCCGTCGCGGGCGGCACTTGGACCAGCGAGCCGACCAGGCCCGGGACCCGGTCCAGGTCGAGGGGGAAGTTGTCCACCGTCACCAGGACCTGCACCAGCGGCGAGGTGTCCGGCCGCCGCTCGGCGCCCGAGACCCGCACGATCTCCTGGAACGGCAGGTGCTGGTGCTCCAGCGCCTCCAGCGCGCTCGCCGTCACCTCCCGCAGCAGATCGGCCGCGCTGCGGCCCGGCTCGACGCGGTAGCGGAACGGCAGGGTGTTGGCGAAGAACCCGATCAGCCCCTGCGTCTGCGGCAGGTCCCGCCCGGCGACCGCCGCGCCCAGCACCAGATCCGGCTGCTGCGCGAACCGGGACATGACGGCCGCGACCGCCGTGTGGAACACCATGAACGGCGTACTGCCGTGCGCGGCGGCGAACTCCCGTACCCGCTCCGCCGTTTCGGCACCCCAGGACGTCGTGAGGTGCCCGGCCGCCCGCGAACGGCCCTCCGTGCGCTCCACGTCGGTCGTCAGCGCCAGGTCGCCCGAGCAGCCGTCCAGGTAGGCCCGCCAGAACGCCACTTCCCCGGCGGCCCGCGTCGCGAGGAACTCCCGCTGCCACAGGGCGTAGTCGCCGTACTGCACCGGCAGCGCGGGCAGATCGGCGGGGCGGCCCGCCAGGATCGCCTGGTACGCCTCGGTGATCTCCCGGACCGCGACGTCCGTGGACCAGCCGTCGGAGACGGTGTGGTGGCTGCTCCAGCGCAGGATGTGCTCGGTGGGGGAGAAGCGGTAGAGGCGGGCCACGACCAGAGGGCCGCGCGTCAGGTCGAAGCGCTGGGCCAGGGCCTCGCGCCGGACGTACTCCTCGGGGTCGTCGACGCCCTCGGTCTCCTCGACGCCCAGGCTGATGCGTGCCGCCGGGTCCGGGGCCTGGTGGGGGACGCCGTCGCGGGCGCCGAAGCGGACCGAGAGGATCTCGTGCCGCTCGGCCAGCAGGTCCACGGCCGTACGCAGCGCGTCCACGTCGAGGGGGCCCGACAGGCGCAGCAGCGACGTGTTGTCGTAGGCCCGGTCGTCGGGGTCGACCTGGTGCAGGAACCACAGGCTGGCCTGTCCCGCCGTCAGCGGGAAGGAGACCGTGCCCGTGGGGCGGGGCGGGATGCTCAGGGCTACGGGCGCGGGCGCGTCCTGGGCGGCCTCCTCGTCGAGGCGGGCGGCGAGCGCGCGCGGCGTCGGGTTCTCGAACAGCAGACGCAGCGGCAGATCCTGGCCGAAACGGTCCCTGAGCCGTGCCATGACCTGCGTGGCGTGCAGGGAGTGGCCGCCCGCCTCGAAGAAGTGCGTCGTCGGAGAGGGCCTGCGGTTCAGGACGCCCGCCCACACCTCGACGACCGCCCGCTCGGTCGGCGTCGCCGGCTCGCCCGCCTCCTCGGCGCCCTCGGCCGCCGCCGTCAGGTCCCAGGCGGCCAGCGCCTTCGTGTCCACCTTGCCGTGCGGGGTGCGCGGCAGCCCGTCGAGGCGGACCAGGTGGTCGGGGACGGCGTAGCGGGGCAGCACCTCGCCGAGCCGCTCGCGCAGCGCGGACAGGCCGACCTCGACACGACGGACCTCCGCGCCCTCGCCGGTGTTCTCGGCCGCCCGGGGCACGAAGAAGCCGACGAGCTGCTTGCCGTCGCTCTCCGACTCCCGGACGATGACGGCGCTCTCCTGAAGCTCCCCGAGACCCGCGAACGCCCGCCGCACCTCGCCGAGTTCGATCCGGTGGCCCCGGATCTTCAGCTGGCTGTCGATCCGGCCGATGAACTCGAAGGTCCCGTCGGCCAGTTGGCGACCCCAGTCGCCGGTCCGGTAGGCGAGCACCGACGGGTCGCCGGCGAAGGGGTCGGGGACGAACGCCGCCGCCGTCCGCTCCGGGTCGTTCACATAGCCGCCGCCCACGCACAGCCCGCCGACGTACAGCTCGCCCGGCGTGCCGGCCGGCACCGGCTCGCGGTCCGCGTCCAGGACGTACACCTTGGCATTGCGTATCGCCCGGCCCACCGGCACCGACGCCGCCCGCTCGTCGGCCTCGCCGGCCAGCTCGAAGTGGGTGCAGTCGTCGGACACCTCCGTCGCGCCCCACATGTTCAGCAGCCGCACCCGCGGCAGCTCGCGCCGGAACGCGTTCGCGCAGCGGGGCGTCAGGGTCTCGCCGCTGGAGACGACCCAGCGCAGCGCGAACGGGGGGAACGACTCGACGCCGTGGTAGGCGAGTTCCGAGCTGAAGACGCTCAGCACGGACGGCGACACCTCAAGCACCGTGATGCCGTCCTCGGCGACCGCGCGCAGCAGCCGGGGCGGGTCCTGGCTGACGCCGTCCGGGTAGATCACGGTCGTCGCGCCGACCAGGAGCGGCGCCAGGAGCTGCCACACCGAGATGTCGAAGGTGGCCGCCGCGTCCTGGGACACCCGGTCGCCGGGGCCGATCCCCAGGTCGCCGAGTTTCGCCTCGATGTGGTTCAGCATCCCGTCGTGCCGCAGCAGCGCCCCCTTGGGCTCCCCGGTCGACCCCGACGTGAAGATCACGTACGCCGCGTCCCGGCCCCCGGGCACGGGACCGTCGTAGGGCACCGCCTTCTCGGCGTCGGCGAGGGCCTGCGCCAGGTCCAGCACACGCACCTCCTCCGTGACGGCGGGCCGGTAAGTCGCGTCGCACAGCACGGTCTTGGCCGCGCTCGTGCGCAGCACCGACGACACGCGGCGTACGGGCCCCTCCGGCAGCGGCAGGTACACCGCGCCGACGCGCAGGATCGCGAGGACGGCCGTCAGGTGGCCGATGCCGCGTACGGCACCCAGCGCCACCACCTCGCCGGGCCGCACCCCCAGCCCGTGCAGGTGACCGGCGAACGCGCCCACGCGCGCGGCCAGTTCGCGGTAGGTCAGCGTCTGGTCCTCGTACCGCACGGCGATGTCGTCGGCGTACCGCTGAGCCGCCTGCGCGAACCGGGTCAGCACCCCCGGCGCCGACAGCGGGGCCGCCGCCGGTCCGGCCGCCTCCACCAGGCGGGTCCACTGCTCCTCGCCCAGCAGCTCCCGCTGGGCGGGGATCGCGTGCGGATGGGAGGCGACGTGGGCGAGGGCGTTGCGGTAGAGGGCGCCGATAGTGCGGAGCTGGTCCTCGGTGACCCGCTGGACGTTGGCCTCCAGGTCCAGCGAGAGGAGTTTCGTGAAGGGGTCCTTGTTGAACTCGGTGCGCAGGGTGAAGTGGGTCTGGATGTACGCCTTCGCGTCCAGCACCTCGAAGCGGGTCGCCTCGGCGAGCTTCCCGTAGCTGTGGAAGTGCGTGTAGTTGAAGCTGATGTCCGTCAACTCGCGGGCCCCGCACAGGCGTTGGAGTTCCGCGTACGGGTAGCGGCGTACCGGCAGGAGCTCGTTCTCCTTGTCGAAGGCCGCCCGGATCAGGTCCCGCCAGGCCAGGCCCCGGCCGGTCAGCAGGTAGGGCACCACGTTGAGATGGACGCCCAGCACGTCGGCGCCGCCCTCGCCCTCGAAGCGGCCGTTGGACTCGACGCCGAGCAGCACCCGGTCGCGGGCCGTGAGGACCGACAGGACGCGCGCGTGCACGGCCAGCAGGACGTGCTTGAGGGAGACGCCGTGGTCGCGGGCCAGGTCGTCCAGCGCGTCCGACAGCTCCGGGTCGACCGGCACGGCGAGGAAGCCCATCGTGCCCTGGTGGGTGTCCGAGGGGCCGTCCGCCAGGCGCGGCAGGAGCGTCGGCTCCGGGTCGGCCAGCTCCTTCGCCCAGAAGTTGCCGGTCCCGGCGTCGTCGAGGGCCTGCCGCTCCAGGGCGACGTAGTCGGCGTAGCGCCGTGCGGTGCGCGGGGCGGGCGGCAGGTCCGGGTTCTCGCGCAGCGCCCAGTAGTCGGACAGCACCTCCGTGATCAGCGACGACTCGCTCCAGCCGTCGAGGAGCGCGTCGTGGAAGCTCATCGCGAACAGGAACTCGCCCTCGTCCAGCAGCTGGACGGCGAACCGGAGCAGCGGCGGCTTCGCCCAGTCGTACGGGACGAGCCGCTCCGCCCGCTGCCAGGCGTCCAGCCGCGCCTCCTGCTCCTGGGGCGGCAGGTCGCGCAGGTCGGTGACGGTCAGTGGCGCGGCGGCCGTGCGGTGCACGAGCTGGAGGGGCCGTGTGTAGCCGGAGAAGTGGAACGACGTCCGCAGGATGTCGTGCCGCTCCACCACCCGCGCGACGGCCCGCCGCATCGCCTCGCCGTCGTAGGCGCCGCCGCGCAGCCGGAACATGAAGATGTCGCAGTACATGTTCACGTCGGCCTCGTACGCGCTGTGGAAGAGCAGCCCGGCCTGGAGCGTGCCCACCGGGTAGGCGTCCTCGACGTCCAGCGCCCGCACCGCCTCGCGGTCGGCCGGCTCCAGCAGGCTGAACGGCACGGTCGGCGGCTGCTGTTCGCTCTCCGTGGCCCGTCCGGCGACGGCGGCCAGCGCGCGGGGCGTCTGGAGGGCGTAGATGTCGCCCAGCTCCAGGGAGATGCCGAGCTTGAGGGCCTCGGCCCGCAGCTTCAGCGCCAGGATCGAGTCACCGCCCACGCCGAAGAAGGAGTCGTCCGGGCCGACGCCGCTCACACCGAGGACGTCGCCGTACACGCCGCTGATGGCTTCCGCGACCTCGTCGGAACCGGCGGCCGGCGCGGTGTCCGGGGCAGGCTCGCGCAGGCTGCCGGCCACGGTCGGCGCGGGCAGCCGCCCCTGGTCGACCTTGCCGTTGTGGTTGAGCGGGATCGCGTCCACGGGCATCACGAACGCAGGGATCATGTACGCCGGAAGGCGCCCCCGCAGCCGCTCGAACAGCTCACCGGCGTCCAGTCCCTCACCGGGCACGACGTACGCCACGATGCGCGGCCCGTCGGCGCGGCTCACCCGGCCGCGCGGACCCCCGCGCACCAGGTCCCGGACGTCGGTGATCCGCAGCGACGGCTCGGCCTCCTTGACCACGGGCCCGGCGGACTCCTGCGGCCTGGTCACGACCACCGTCGCCTGCGCCACCCCCGGCACGTCGTTCAGGACCGCCTGGATCTCGCCCAGCTCGATCCGGAACCCCCGGATCTTCACCTGGCCGTCCTTGCGGCCCTCGTAGGCGTACTCCCCGTCCTCGGTGAGCCTCGCCAGGTCGCCGGAGCGGTACGCGCGCCCGACGCCGGGCAGCTCCACGAACCGCTCCCGCGTGAGGTCGGGGCGGCCGAGGTAGCCGAGCGCCACGCCGGGGCCGGTCACCAGGATCTCCCCGGTCTCGCCCTGCGCCACCGGGGCCAGTTCGTCGTCGACCAGCGTGAAGTCCAGGTCGGGCAGGGGGCGGCCGATCAGCGAACGGCCGTCCTTGAGGTCGGTGGCGCGGACCCGGCGGTGGGAGGCGTGGACGGTCGTCTCGGTGATGCCGTACATGTTCACCAGGGCCGGGCTCTCGTCGCCGTGCTTGGCGACCCAGCGGGCCAGGTCCGAGAAGTGCAGGGCCTCGCCGCCGAACACGACGTGCCGCAGCGGGAGCCGGTCCTCGTGCCGGGTGTCCTCGGCGACGAGCTGACGGAAGGCCGTCGGCGTCTGGTTCAGGACGGTCACCCGCTCCTCGGCGAGCAACTGCCGTAGCGCGCGCGGGTCCTGGGCGGCCTCCCGGGGGACGACGACCACGCTGCCGCCGTACAGCAGCGGGCCCCACATCTCCCACACGGAGAAGTCGAAGGCGAACGAGTGGAACAGCGTCCACACGTCGTCGGGGCCGAAGCCGTAGAGGGACTCGGTGGTCGTGAACAGGCGCAGGACGTTGCCGTGCGACACCTCGACGCCCTTGGGGCGGCCCGTCGTGCCGGACGTGAAGATGACGTACGCGCGGGTGTCCCGGTGCGCGGGCGCCGGGGCGCCGGTCAGGGGGGCCGGCAGCGGGGCGTCCACGGGGACGGCGGTCACCTCGCCGGGCAGGCTCTTGGCCAGCTCCCGGGTGGTGACGACCACCGACGGCGCGGCGTCGTCGAGGATCAGCTCCAGGCGGGCGGCCGGGGTCGCCGGGTCCAGGGGGACGTACGAGGAACCCGTCCACAGGGCGGCCAGGGCGGCGGCCACCATGTCGGCGGAGCGCTCCAGGAGGATCCCCACCGGGCGCTTCGGGTCCGCCCCCTGGGCGGTGATCGCGGCGGCCAGGGAACGGGCCCGCGCGTCCAGGTCCCGGTAGGTCAGCGTCTCGTCGCCGCAGCGTACGGCGGTGCGGTCGCCGTGCGCGCGGACGGCGGCGGCGAAGCCCTCGACGAGGCTGTCCACTCCGGCCAGAGGCGAGGTCGGCACAGTCTTCTCCTTCATGTCAGCCATGTCGGCCTCCGGCTGCTGCGGTACGGGTCAGGGGTGCGGTCAGCTCGGCCAGGGCCTCCCGGAACGCGTCGCGCAGCCGCGCGGCGGTCTCGGGCGGGACCAGGTGCTCCTGGTGTTCGAGGCGGAACACCAGGCGGTCGCCGTCCCGGGCGCCGTACAGGCTCACCGCGAACGCCGTGTCGCGGGGCGGGACGTCGACGGCCGCCACCTCGACGCCGTCCAGGGTCTGGCGGGCGCGGCTCCAGGGGATCGCGAAACCGTCGCCCAGCAGGCCGTCGGCGGACTGCTGGAACGTCAACGTCGCCTGGAACAAGGGGTTCTGGCCGTGCCTAGGGGGTTCGATCTCGCGGACCAGGCGGGCGAAGGGGACGACCGCGTTCCGCTGGGCTTCTCGGACCTCCCGTGCCGTGCGGGCGCGGAGGTCGTCGGGGGCGGCGGTGAAGTCGCCGAGCAGCGGGACCATGTCGACCAGGCAGCCGACGGTTCCCGCGAAACGCCAGTCGTCGCGGTGGTGGTAGGGGGTGCCGATGACGACGCGGTCCTCGCCGGTCACCTCGTGGAGGGCGCGGAGCCAGGCTGCGGCGAGGAGGGTGAAGGGGGTGTGGCCGTGGGCCTTGGCGTCCTCGTACACCGGGGGTGCGTCCACGGCGAAGTCGAGGAGGGAGGCGGGGGTGCGGCGGCGGGGGGCCGGGCGGGCGGCCGGGGTCGCCGGGGCAGCCGGTGTTGCCGGTGCTGCCGGTGTTGCCTGGTTCGCCGGGAAGAGGAGGTGGTCGCGGAGGGGGCGCCACTTCTCGGCGGCTTCGGTGATACGGGCCTCGGCGGTGGTCGTTTCGCGGGCGCGGTGGCGGTTCCACTCCGTGGCGCTCGGGGCGTCGGTGGGGGTGGGGAGGTCGATGTCCAGCAGGTCGGCGAGGAGTTCGGCCAGGACGATGCGGAGGGACCAGTAGTCGACGATCGCGTGGTGCGCTGTGAGGAGGAGGGTGGTGGCGTCGGGGGAGGTGAGGGCGGCGGCGCGGACGAGGGGGCCTCGGGTGAGGTCGAAGCGGCGGTGGGCGACGCCTTCCAGACGGGCCAGGTCGGGGAGGTCGCTGTCGCGGCGAGCGCCCCCGGCGAGGGCGTCCTCGGGCTCGGTGCCGGTCTCCCAGTGCGTGAAGTCCAGCGGCAGCGCGCCCGGTTCGTGCACGACCTGGGTCCCGCTGCCCGGCTCGCCCAGCGTCGTCCGCAGCGCCGCGTGCCGCGCGGTGACGGCGGTGAGCGCGGCGCGGATGCGGGCAGGGTCCAGGCGGCGGCCGATGCGCAGGGCGACGGGGAGGTTGTGCGCGGTGTCCTCGGCGAGCAGCTCGTGCCGGAACTGGAACTGGACCTGACCATCGGTCGCCGGGTGGACACCGGTGCCGGTCTCGGCGGAAGGGGCGGTGCCGGCGGGGTCGGCTCCGGCGGAGGGGCCTGCGGGGTCGGCGGGACCGGCTCCGGTGGAGAGGCCGCCGGGGCCGCCCGGGGCAGCCCCGGCGGGGTCGGCCTCGGCGGTGAGCCCGGCCGGGTCGGTGCGGCCCGACAGGCCGGTGAGGTCGGCGGCCGGCTTCCCGGCGTTCAGGTCCGGCGCCCGGTCGAGCGCCTCCGCGATGTCGTCGAGCGAGCGGTCGCCGTAGAACAGCCCGGTGTCCAGGCGCCGCCCGGAGTGCCGCTCGATGCCCCCGCGCAGGGCGACCAGCTTCAGCGAGTCCAGGCCCAGGGCGGCCAGCGGCAGCGCGTAGTCCTCAGCGCCGGGCTCGGCACCCGCGTGGGCGGCGACGAGGCGGGCCAGCAGAGAGCGGACGGGCTCGGGACCGGAGCCCGGGGCCGGGGGCACCTGACCCGGGGCGGCGGGGGAGCCGGTCCGGTCCGGCACCGGGAGGGCGGAGCCGTCGGCCCGGCCTGGTGCCGGAACGGCGGGGGAGCCGGTCTGGCCCGGTGCCGGATGGGCGGGCGGCTCGGTCCGGCCCGGTGACCGGAGGGCGGAGGCACCGCCCGGTGCCGTGGGGTTCCCCGTGCTCGACGTACCGAGCACCCTCAACCGCCCGTCCAGGAACCGCTGGCGCGTCTCCGCCCGCCGTATCTTCCCGCTGGACGTCTTGGGGATCGACCCGGGGTAGACGAGCACCACGTCGGCCAGGTCGAGCCCGCACTCGGCCCCCACCCGGCGTCGTACCGCCGCACCCAGCGCCGCCACCGCCTCCGGGGACGACCGCAGCCGGGACACGGCGCTCCGCGCGGCCTCGGCGACGAGGACCACGCGGGGTGCGGACGGGTCGGGCTGGAACGCCGCCGCGCTGCCCCGGCGCAGGTCGTCGGAGGCGGCGGAGGCGAGGTTCTCGACGTCGTACGGGTAGAAGTTGCGCCCGGCGACGATGATCAGGTCCTTGCCGCGGCCGACGGGATAGAGCTGCCCGTCGCGCAGCGCGCCGAGGTCGCCGGTGCGCAGGAAGGTCCCCGCCCGGCCCTCGACGCGTGCGCGGAAGGTCTCCTCGGACGCCTCGGGCCGCTCCCAGTAGCCGCCCGCGACACCGGGCCCGCGTACGCAGATCTCGCCGATCTCCCCGTCGGGCAGGGCGTGTCCGTCCGTCGAGCGGATGACGATCTCCGTGCCGACGGCGGCCCGCCCGCAGGAGACGACGTCCAGCCGGTCGGGGTCGTCCGGGGCCGCCGTCTCCAGCCTGCCGCTCTCGACGCCGCGCCGGTCCAGGGCCAGGGCCTCGTACCCGGCCATGGGCTGCGCGCCGGACACGAACAGGGTGGCCTCCGCCAGCCCGTAGCACGGGTACAGGGCGCCGCGGTCGAAGCCGTGGGGGCCGTACAGGCCGGCGAAGTGCTCCAGGGTGGCCGGGATGATCGGCTCGGCACCGTTGAAGGCGATGCGCCAGGTGGAGAGGTCGAGGCCGGCGAGGCGGTCGGGGTCGTGGCGGTCGGCGAGGAGCTGGTAGGCGAAGTTGGGGCCGCCGGAGCAGGTCGCCCGGTACCGGTCGATCGCCTCGGGCCAGCTCAGCGGGTCGTGGATGAACGCGAACGTGTCGAGCAGCACGGCCCGTACGCCCAGGTACAGCGGCAGCAGGGCCGTACCGATGAGCCCCATGTCGTGGTAGAGCGGCAGCCAGCTGAGGATGACGTCGTCGGCGCGGACCCCGAAACCGGCCGCGATGGCCCGGTCGTTCTCGGCGAGGTGGCCGTGGCCGACCATGACGCCCTTGGGGGTGCCGGTCGAGCCGGACGTGTACTGGAGGAACGCGAGGTCGCCGGCGCCGGGCAGGGTGATCGGCGCGGTGTGCCCGGCCGCCCTGATCTCCTCGACGCTGTGCAGGCGCAGTCCCTCGGCGGCGGACCGGAGGTGCTCCAGGAGCAGGTCGACGGTGAGCGCGTGGGTGGGGCGGCAGTCGCGGACGACCGCCTCGATCCGGTCGAGCTTCGCGCCGGGGCGCGGCGGGTACAGCGGCACGGCGACCGTCCCGGCGTACAGGCAGCCGAGGAACGCGGTCAGGTAGTCGAGGCCGGGCGGCAGCAGGAGCAGGACGCGGTCGCCGGGCCGCGCGGTCGTCCGCAGGAACGCGGCGACGGTCAGCGCGGAGCGCTCCAGCTCCCGGTAGGTGACGGTGTGGTCGGCGTCGCCCCGGGCGAAGACGTACGCGGTGTCGTCGGGCCGTACGGCCGCCCAGTGGGAGAGCGCGGCGGGCAGCGTGGGGAACTCAGGCATGGCGACCGGCACCCGCTTCCCCCAGCACACGCGCCACGATCTCGACCGCCTTGTCGACGTCCTTCTCGCTCACCCCGCGATGCGTCACCGCCCGCAGCCGCCCGTGCCCCAACTCCGCGATCGCCAACCCGTGTTCGGACGCGGCCGCCGCGAACGTCCGCCAGGTGAACCGGGGGTCGGTGACCCGGAACATGACGATGTTCGTCCGCGTCCCGGCGGGCAGGACGTCGATGCCGTCGATCTTCGCGAGCCCGGCGGCGAGCCGTTCCGCGTTGCGGTGGTCCTCCGCGAGCCGGCCGGCGTTCTCGATGGCGAGGATCCCGGCCGCCGCGATCACCCCGGTCTGCCGCATCCCGCCGCCGAGCAGCTTCCGGATCCGGCGCACCCGGCCGATGAACTCCGCCGTCCCGACGGCCATCGAGCCGATGGGCGCGGACAGGCCCTTGGAGAGGCAGAACTGTACGGAGTCCGCGTACCGGGCGAGGTCCGCGACGGGGACGCCCGCGCCGACGGCCGCGTTGAAGAGGCGGGCGCCGTCGAGGTGGACGGGCACGCCGCGCTCGTCGGCGAACCGGCGTACGTCGGCGAGGTAGCCGAGGGGCAGGACGCTGCCGCCGGAGCGGTTGTGGGTGTTCTCCAGGCAGATCAGCGCGGGCAGCGCGAACTGCGGGTCGCCGGGGTCGTCGGGGAAGCCCTTCGCGAGGTCGGTGAGCAGGAGCCGGCCGTCCGGCTGGGTGGGGACCGGCTCGTAGACGAGGCCGCCCGCGACGGAGGCGCCGCCCGCCTCGTAGACGTAGATGTCGCTCTCGTCGCCGACCAGCACCTTCGTGCCGCGCGGCGCGTGCGCCATGATCGAGGCGAGGTTGGCCATGGTGCCGCTCGGCAGGAGGCAGGCCGCCTCCTTGCCCAGGGTGGTGGCGGCCAGCTCCTCCAGGCGGTTGGTGGTGGGGTCCTCGCCGTAGACGTCGTCCCCGAGGGGTGCCTCGCCCATCGCCCGGAGCATCTCGCGGGTGGGCAGGGTGAAGGTGTCGCTGCGCAGCTCGATCACTGGGGGTGCCCCTCTGTGGCGTCGTCGCCCTCCAGGACGACGGTCGTACGGCCGACTGCCTCGGCCAGGATCTTGGTGACCTGCTCGGGGGTGTCGCCGTGGGCGATGACGTGGCCCAGGCGGTCGTAGGCGTTGCGGGGCGGGCGCACCTCGGCGCCCGGGCGGGCGGTGACGGTGACCCGGTCGACGCCGGCGATGGCGAGCGCCTCGTCGGTGCCGGTCAGCGCGGCGAGCTTCCCGGGCCGGTCCGCGAGCAGGAAGCGGATGCCGGCGTGCCGGACCGACTCGCGCACGGGCTCGAGCGGCAGCCCCGCCGCGACCCGCACCTGCTGCTCCAGCAACTGGACGCCGGTGGCGAGCTGGACCAGCTCGGGGATCATGCCCCCGGCGAGCCGCGGGTTGATCTCGATGACCACCGGCCCGCCGTCGGTGAGCCGCACCTCGGTGTGGGTCGCGCCCAGCGTGATCCCGGCCGCCGTCACGGCCCGGCGTACGACGTCCTCGACGGCGGCGGCGTCGCCGGGGGAGAGCGGGGCGGGGAACACGTGCCGGTACTCCACGAAGTGCGGCAGCCCCGTCACGCTCTTCCCGGTGATCCCGACGCAGCGGGTCTCGCCGTCCCAGGTGAACATCTCGACGCTGAACTCGGGCGCGTCGACGTACTGTTCGACCAGCACGGTCCCGGACGTCGGCATACCGCGCATGTTGAAGCGGATCCCGAGGATCGCGCGGGCCTGCGCGAGCGCCTCCTCCTCGGTGTGGCACAGCAGCACGTTGTTCGACCCCGAGTCGTCGGCGGGCTTGACGACACAGGGCAGCCCCACCGACGCCACCGCTGCGGGCACCTCGGCGGCGTCGGTGACGGCGACGAACCCGGGCTGCGCCACGCCGTGTTCGCGCAGCCGCTCCCGCAGCAGCGCCTTGTCGCGGCACACGGCGACCGCGTCGGCCCGGTTGCCGGGCATGCCCAGCCAGGTCGTCAGCCCGGCGACGGCGGGGACGTAGAAGTCGCTGGTCGTCGTCACCCCGGCCAGCTCGTCGCGGCGGAACGTGTCCTGGATCGTGCGGCGCAGCTCCGCCTGGGAGTTGGTGTCGCAGACGAGGACCCGGCAGCCGGCCGCGTCCAGCCCCGCGTACCGGTCCGGGGAGCTGGTCAGCAGCACCGGTTCGAAGCCCAGCCGGCGGGCCACGGACAGCGCCAGCATGCCGGTGCCGGTGGTGTTGGACTCCACGAACAGCAGGTGACCGCCCGGCGGTTCGGGCTCCTCGCGCAGCGCGGCCACCGACCAGCCGCGCACGACCCGGTCCAGCGGTACGGAGTCAGGGGCCTCGCGCGCCTCCAGCGCGGCCAGCTCCTTGCGCTCCCAGAACCCGTCGTCGTAGATCGTGTCGGCGTACCGGTCGCCCCGGTCGGGCAGGATGCCCACGATCCGGGTGCCCGGCTCCGCCTGGGCCGCCAGGTGCATCAGGACCCGGTACACCGAGCCGGACGTGTTGCCCCCGAACACCTGCTGCTCCCGGGCCAGCGCGCGCGTCGACTCGAACGCCTCGCGGTCGTTGAGCCAGTGCACCTCGTCGACGAGGCGGCGGTCCAGGTTCTTCGGCAGGAGGCTGTTGCCGAGCCCGCTCTGCAGCCGGCCCGGCACGTCCGGCTGCCCGAACAGGACGCTGCCGACCGAGTCGACGCCCACCACCCGCAGCCCCGGCCGGGTCCGCCGCAGCGCGCGGGCCGTCCCGCACAGCGAACCGCCGCTGCCGACCGAGCCGACCAGCACGTCCACCGCGCCGAGGTCGTCCTCGATCTCCTCGGCGAGCAGCCGGTAGGCGCCCGGGTTGTCGGGGTTGCTGTACTGCTGCGGCCAGAACGCGCCGGGCAGACCGGCCATCAGCCGCTCCAGCTCCTCCAGGCGGGCGCTCTGCCAGCCGTGGCTGGTCATGGCCGCCACCACGTGCACCTCGCAGCCGAGCGCCCGCAGCTTCGCCAGGGTGATGGCGTCGATCCGGGGGTCGGTGACGATGTGCACCGGGTGCCCGAGCGCGGTCCCCACCAGCGCCACCCCGAGCGCCATCGTGCCCGACGAGCTCTCCACGATCGGGGCGCCCTCGCGCAGCACGCCGGTGCGGCGGGCCTCCAGGAGCATGGACCGGGCGACCCGGTCCTTCATCGCGAACAGGTTCTGGAGCTCCAGCTTGGCGTAGACCTCGACTCCGGGCGCCGCTGTCCGCAGGCGCACCAGAGGAGTACGGCCGATCGCGTCGACCACGCTGTCGAACTTCACAGGAAAATCCCCCGGGCAATATCGCGTTCGGTGTGTTCTGCCGGTTTATTCGCCGCCGGCGCGGTAACTGTCCGGCCCCATCGACCGGTAGAGCGAGACGGAACCGGGAAGCGCCTCGCAGGACTTTCTGGCATGGGCCAGCCGGTCCTGGTGATCGCTGACGTCGTCGCGCAGCAGAATGCCGAGATTCGTTCCGCTGTGGGCCAGCACGAGACCGAGTCCCTCGACCTCGTGGCAAATGCGCAGGATGTCGTCGGCATGGTCACGGGTGACGATCTTCGCGTTCTTGCGGGCACTGCGCGTGGACACTTTTCCGACCGTTTCCAGGTCGCCGTGGAGCAGCGCCTCCCGCAACTCGTCGAGCAGCCCGCTGTATTCCTCGCGGTCGGCCGCGTCGAACGGCTTCGGGGACCGGTTGAAGAGGACCGTGTCGACGGTTCCGCCGATGTCGTGCGCGACGATCGTCAGCGGCGGCAGGAAACCCAGCCGCTCCTTCAGCCGGACCTGCCGGTGGTAGAAGGCGACGACGCCCTCGTACATGACGCCGTCCGAGGGCTCCACGTCCCGCAGCAGCGTCTCGATCTCGCTCTCCGTGAACCGCACGCCGAGCGCGTCCCCCACGGCGTGGGCGGTCGCCACCAGGTCGGCGGACGAGCTGGCCAGGCCCTTCCCCTCGGGGATCGAGCTGATCAGGGTCAGCAGCCCGCCCCCGGCGACCTGGTGGTCGCGCAGGATGCGCCGGGCCAGCGCCTGCGCCTTGCGCTTGTGCGGGGGCCGGACGGTGACCTCCCCGGCGCCCTCGACGAGGTGGAAGTCGGCGCGGGAGGAGAGGGAGACGGGGAAGGTGACGAGGAAGTCGAGGCCGTTCTCGGCGAGGACCCCTTGCAGCAGCTCGCCGAAGGTGCCGTGGGCCCGGCCCGTGCCGGTCGCCGTCCCGCGCTCCAGGGTCGTCTCGTCGGCGCTCACCGCTCGCCGTCCTTCGCGTCCCCGAGGCCCAGCAGCCCGTCGGTGCGGGCCAGGGCGGCGTCCACCGTCGCCCCGTACGCGGACCGCTCCTCGTCGAGGGCGTCGAACCGCGCGGCCTGCTCCGCCAGCAGCGCGCGGACGGCGTCCGGGT
Organism: Streptomyces sp. 4F14; assembly: GCF_048159485.1. Lineage (NCBI taxonomy): Bacteria > Bacillati > Actinomycetota > Actinomycetes > Kitasatosporales > Streptomycetaceae > Streptomyces > Streptomyces sp. 4F14. Next base: position 211,523 of record NZ_JBLRVY010000013.1, on the reverse strand, counting down.
GGGCGGAGCCCGGCGAGCACTTGCGCAGCAGGCCCCGGCGGACGTCGAAGGACTCGGCGACGAGGTGCTCGGGCCGGCTCAGCTCGAAGCCGTTCTGGAGGGCCACGGCCCGCAGCAGCTCCGGGTCGGCCTGCCGGGGTGTCAGACCCTTCTCCACGCAGGCCGTGATGAACTGCCCCGCGACGACCTGAGCGCGCCGCCACGGCACCCCCTCGTCGAGGGTGAGCAGGTTCGCCAGGGAGAAGCCGCCGAGGAACTCCCGCTCGCACAGGGCCAGCGCGCGGTCCTCGCGGAAGCTCAGATGGTCCAGGACCGTGGTGAACAGCTCCAGGGTCGAGCACAGCGTGTCGAACGACGCGAGGACGTGGGTGCCGGCCTCCTTCGACACCTCGACGCTGTTGGAGTACGAGGTGTTGCGCTGCCCGAGCACGGCGTCCAGGTGCAGCGAGACCAGGTGGGCGGTCCTGCCCCGGATCCGCTCCAGGACCGGGTAGTTCTTCTTCTGCGGCATCGCCGAGGAGATCCCGGACAGGGCGTCGGGCAGCTCGATCAGGCCGTACTCGGAGCTGCCCCAGGCCATCAGGTCGGTGCAGAAACGCCCCAGCCAGGTCGCCGCCAGCGACAGTTCCGCGGTGACCTCCACCGCCCAGTCCCGTGACGCGACCGCCGTCAGGGCGTGCGGGTTCGCCGCCCGGAAGCCGAGCAGGCGGGCCATCTCCGCGCGGTCCCAGGGGATCTCCTGGCCCGCCATCGCGCCGGCGCCCAGCGGGCACAGGTCGATGCCCCGGTAGGCGGCCAGGAGCCGGTCCATGGCGTGCAGCACCCGGTCCGTGAGCGCCGCCAGATAGAAGCCCGGGGTGATGATCTGCGCGGACTGGAGGTGCGTGTAGCCGGGCATCGGGGTGTCCGTGTGGGCCGCCGCGAGCCGGTGCGCCGAGCGGCCGAACACGCTCAGCGCCTCGGCGGCCCGCAGCACCTGGCTCCGCCCGAAGAGGAGCTGGGCGCACGCCTGGAGGTCGTTGCGGCTGCGGTCCACGTGCCAGCGCGGGACGGCCGGGTCGAGGCGCTGCTCGACCTGGCGCTCCACGGCGAAGGCGATGTCCGAGTAATTCGCCTCGGGGTCCGCCCGCAGCCCGTCCGCGGTGATTTCGTCGAGCAGAGAGCCGATACGCCGGACGTCGTCCTTTTCGATCAGACCCATCCGCCCGTATTCGAGGGCGAGGACTTTCTCGATGGTCACGTACCAGGGCAGAAGGTGTTCCGCCTCGTACCGGAACTGAGGTTCCAGGATTTCCCGGTGCAGCAAATCGCTGGGTGCTGCTGATATCCGGCCGCTGAGACGGGTGTCAGGGATGCGGCGGTCGTTCATGGAACCCCCGTAAACGCATATCGGTACGCCGTGCGACACCGAGGTTTGTGCGCCGGGCGACCTTGGGTCAAGGGTGACGGGTTTCACCCGGCGTGGGGGATTGAGTAGCGGAATCCAGCATTCCCGCAGCTCGGGGCCGGTCCCGGAGAGCGGCGCGGCCCCGAGAGGCGATCGTTCTTGACGCGAACTTTTCGCAACAACCTGACGGACTCGACAGCGACTTATGTGCAGCAGGCCGCCGGGCGCCCATCATGGCTCACGATCCGTTCACCCGGTCTTCATCGCGGCCTCCCATTCCGCGTCCGGGATCCGCGACCGCAGATACCCGAACGACTCCGCCGCCAGCCGCCGCGCCCGCCGCAGATCCACCCCGATCAGCTCGCCCCGGTGCTTGAGGACCCGCCCGTCCACCAGGACCGTGTCGACGTCACCCCGGCCCGCCTGGAACACCAGGTGCCCCGCCGGGTTGTGCACGGGCGTCATCGCCACCGTGTCCGTGCGCAGCAGCACCAGATCGGCCCGCTTGCCCACCGTCACCGACCCGATCAGCGAGTCGAGGCCCAGCGCCCGCGCACCGCCCAGCGTCGCGTACTCCAGGACGTCGGCGGCCCGCAGCGCGTTGTCCGCGAGAGCGTGACCCGCCTCGTGCGCCCGCAGATGCGCCAGCGCCCGGTCCGCGCTCAGCGTCGAGCGCATCGCCGAGAACATGTCCCCGCTCCACCACACGACCGTGTCCATCGACAGCGACACCGGGATCCCGAACTCCCGCGCCTTCCCGGTGGGCGGATACCCCTGCCCCGCGCTCGACTCGCTCTCCGCCGCGACCGACAGGTACGCGCCGCGCGCGGCGATCCTGCGGTACGCGTCGTCGCCCAGCGAACCCCCGTGGACCAGCGTGTACGACGGCGACAGCGCCCCGAACTCGTCCAGGAACCGCACCTGTTCGTCGCCGGAGAAGCCGAACACGCCCGCGTGCGAGGTCACCGGCAGGTTCCGGTCCCGCGCGAAGCGCAGCGCCCGGCGGCCGTCCTCCGTATCCGCCACGTCCAACGCGAGCTGGAGGGTGACCAGTTGATCCGGGCGGCCGGAGAACCGCTCCCGGATCAGCCGGTCCACCCGGCCGTCCGTCACCCAGCCCAGGTCGGGCGCGAAGGAGTTGCCGTACGCGTACCTCGCCCGGCCCGGGACCGAGAACAGCGCGTCCACGGCCGCCTCCGCGTGCTCCGGGGTACGGGAGTTGTGCGACCAGTCGGTGACCGTCGTGACGCCGTCGTTCACCGCCTCGACCATGCCGAGGTGGTTGGCCGCGTAGACGTCCTCCGGGCGGAAGAGCGGGCCCCACTTCGTGATCATCCACGTGTAGTAGTTCCCCAGCGTCCAGTCCGCCCCGACGCCCCGCAGCGAGGTCTGCCACATGTGCCGGTGCGTGTCGACGAACCCCGGTATCAGCAGGCCGCCGTCCGCCTCGATCACCGTCGCGGGGGCGGTGAGGTGTCTGCCGATCGCGGCGATGCGGGTGCCCTCGACCAGGACGTCCGTGTCGGGGAGGATGCCGCGGTCCATCGTCACGACGGTGGCGCCACGGATGAGGAGGGGGCGGCCGGGGCGGAAGTCGGCGGCTTGGGCTTGCGGCGCGGCGAGGCCCGTCACCCCCAGGGCGGCGGCTCCCGTGAGGGCCTGGCGGCGGGTGGTCCCTGTCCAACCGGTCATGGATGACTCCTGGTCGTCGGCTCGGGAGGTGCCGGATGTCTCCGTCACGCGGTGCCCCGTACGCGCAGCGGCAGGGACTCCGGGCCGCGCATCAGCAAACTCTGACGGTACGTCAACTCGGTGAGCGGGACGGCCGGTTCGAGCCGGTCGTAGCGGCGCAGCAGGTCGCGGAAGGCGACGCGGGCCTCCTGGCGGGCCAGCGGTGCGCCGAGGCAGTAGTGGAGGCCGGCGCCGAAGGAGACGTGCCGGTTGGGGGCGCGGGTGACGTCCAGGCCGTCGGGGTCGGTGAAGCGCGCGGCGTCGCGGTTGGCGGAGGTGACGGCCGCCAGGACCAGTTCACCGGCCGGGATCTCGACACCCCCGACGGTGACCGGCTCCTTCGTGTACCGGTACGTCGAGAGGTTCACCGGGCCGTCGTACCTGAGGAACTCCTCCACGGCCGTCGGGATCAGTGCCGGGTCCTCGCGGAGTTTCTTGAGTTCGGCCGGGTGCGTGAGCAGGGCGCGCATGCCGTTCGCCACGAGGTTGACCGTCGTCTCGTGGCCCGCGCTGAGCAGGAGGAACACCATCGCGACGAGTTCCTCGCCGGAGAGGCGGTCGTCGGCGAGGAGCGCGGAGAGGAGGTCGTCACCGAGGGCCCGGCGTTTCGCGGCGATCAGGCCGGTGAGGTACGCCGTGATGTGCCCGGCCGCCGCGCTCACCGTCTCCGGGGCGCCGGTCGCGTTGTAGTCCCGGGTCCAGCCGCCGAACGCGTCCCGCTCGCCCTCCGGGAGACCCAGGAGTTCGCACATCACCGTGATGGAGAGGGGGAACGCGTAGTCGCCGATCAGGTCGATCTCCGCGCGGTCCGCGAGGGCGTCCAGGAGGGAGGCGGAGAGAGCCTCGGTGCGGGGGAGCAGCGCGCTGATCCGGCCGGGGGTGAACGCCTTCGACACGAGGGCCCGCAGCCGGGTGTGGGCCGGCGGATCGCTGTTCAGCATGTGCCCGGCGGTCTTCCGGCCGACCGTCCGGGGAGGCCGCCCCGGCGCGGTGTTGCGCCGGAACAGCTCCCCGACCGCCATCGCGTCCTTCCCGAGCCGGGGGTCGGTGAGAACCTGCCGGACACCGTCGTACCGGCTCACCACCCACACCCGAAGACCGTCCGGAGTGACGACGGTGCGGACGGGCTCGTCCCGCCGCAGCACCTCGTACGTACCGTGCGGATCGGCCCAGAAACCCGCGTCGAAACTCTCACCTAATGTGACCATGCCGTCACATTACTTTTCCTTTGCCTTGCGAGGAAGACCGACCGGAACCGCTCGCTCCGCCCCGCGCGGCGATCAGCCGGGACCGTTCACCCGGTCGCAGGCGAAGCCGGCCACCCGCCAGCGCAGCGCGTCCCGCGTGCGCGGTCCGTACACCCCGTCGGCCGTCTGACCCTCCCGGGACTGCGCGCGCCGCAGCGCCGCCTGGGTGCCCGCTCCGAAGATCCCGTCCCGGACGAGTGCAGCCCCGTAGCACTCGTTCAGGGAGAACTGGAGGGCCTTCACCGCGTTGCCGCTGTCACCGCGCGCCAGCAGACAGGTCACGTCGCGACCCGCGGCGGGTATCGACGTGGTGAAACCGCTGACCGTGGTGTACGAGACGCTGGTGCTGCACGTCGCCGTCGCGGCTTGCGCCGTCCCCGCGCCGAGCAGTGCCGGTGCGCCGGCGGCCAGCACGACCACCGGGCCGAGAATCCATCGGCGTGTCCGCATGCCCTTCTCCTTCGCTCAGTTGATGGTCATCAGCCAGTACCAGGTGTTCGGACCGACGATCCCGTCGTCGGGGAGGCCGCTGTTCCGCTGGAACGCCCGGACGTAGGTGCGGGTGACGGAACCGAAGACGCCGTCGACGAAGTCGGGTCCCGGGACCGGTCCGTGGGAGCCGATCAGGCGCTGGGCGTACCGCACGCAGGCACCCGTACTGCCCACCCTCAGGTAGACGTTCGGGACCTGAAGGGTCCCCAAGTCGCCGCTCGGACGGTAGGTGCGGGTGCCGACCTGGCTGACGCAGGCCGAGCGGTCCGAGGCGGCGGCGGCCGGAGCGGGCGAGGCCGCCAGGCCGACGCTGAGCGCCGACACGAGCGTGCCGGTCACCAGCGCATAGTGAAACCGCATGAGTCATCAACCTCCTTGACGAAGAGACACCCCGCAGCCAAGCAGCCGCGACGCCGGCGCCTGAAGGGGTTGTCCCGTACGAAGACGTACGAACACGGACCCCGTACGGGCTCGTACACCTTCGTACGGCCCGAGGGCTGCCGAGGCGGGCTCTGCGGTGGTCGGATCGGACCGTCGAAAGCCGAGAGGAGTTCCCATGAGTCTCATCCGCCAACTGGCCGTCGGTACCACCCTGTTGGGTCTGACGGCGGCGGGAGTCGCCCCCGCCGCGGCGGCCGCCCGGCCCGCCGCGGTCCCCTACCCCGTCTGCTACGGATCCGAGGCGTACGTCACGAACCAGAACGGTCAGCGCGGCGCGTTCGCAAAGACCTCGTGGTGCCTGCGGGACGACGGCTACTTCGAGACCACCACCGGTACGAGCACGGTCAAGGACCTGGTCGCCGGCGACGGTGTCGCCGCGCGCATCTGGCTGTGGGGCGTGCCCCAGAGAGGCGCGGCATTCAAGTTCGAGCGGAAGAAGGACACCACCGCCACCCCCGGAGCGACCGGGTGGGGTTACGACATATACCTGAAGAGCATGTCGATCTGGCTGTGCCTGGGGAAGAAGGAGCCGGGTGCCACCAACGCCAACTGCGAGGAACTGTCTCCTTCGATCCGCTACCCCTGGTGAGTGCGGCCCCGCCGCCCGCCGTCAGACGAGCCGGGACCGGGCCGACCCGGCCTCGGCCCGGGCGCGGACCGCGTCGGCACCCGCGCCGGACAGGTCGGCGGCGGTGGCCATCAGGTCGAGTGCCTGGGCGAGCCAGTAGAACGCGTTCAGCCGCCGCCAGATATCGGCGGCGGCACTCGCCCGCCGGAGCGCGATGTGCGGTCGCCCGGCGGCGAGTTGGGCGTTGCCGAGGTTGAGGAGCGTGGCCGCCTCTCCCCACGCGTTCGCGCACTCCCGGTAGACGTGCAGGCACTCCGCGAGCAGCCGCCGGCCCTCCGCCGGCCGGCCCAGCCGGACCAGCGCGTCACCGGACCAGCAGCGTGCGTGGGTCGCCGACAGCCGGTCACCCACGCTCACGCTCAGGCTCTCCGCCTGGGCGTAGCACCGCGCGGCCGACTCGATGTCACCACGGGCACGGTGGACATGACCCAGCGACCGCAGGGCCAGCGACTCGCCGGGCCGGTAGCCGACGAGACGGCTGAGCCGCCGGCTCTCCCCGTAGAGACGCTCGGCCTGCGCGAGGTCACCCCGCTCGTAGCAGATGACACCGCTCCCGTTGAGCGCGTACGTCAGGCAGTTCACGTTGTCGGCCGACCGCGCCAGTTCGGCGGCGCGCTCGAAGCAGGACAGCGCGCGCGACTGCTGACCGACGAGCCGGTAGACGTAGGCCAGTCCGGCCATGGCGCTGGCCGTGTAGTCCGGCTCCGCCGGCTCCGGCGGTTCCAGCGCCTGCCGGAAGTGCTCGACGGCCTCCGGATACCGGTCCACGATGGTGGCCAGCTCACCGAGGGACCGGTGCAGCTTGACGGCGGTACGGCGGTCGCCGGCCGCGACGGCTTCGGCCAGGGCCCGCTGCTGGAGGTGGCGCCACTCGTCGAAATGGCCGCGGATCTGGAAGAACGTGGTCAACGACACCGCGAGGGAGCCGGCGAGGGTGGCGTCGGCCGGGAGCATGCGCTCGACGGTCCGGCCGAGGAACTCCGCCTCCTCGTCGAACCAGCGCAGAGGGTCCGACAGCAGCCGCCGGGTGTCCTCGCCCGGCAGCGTCCAGCGCGGCGGGTGATGGTGGCGGGTGATCCCCCGGAAGTCGGCGCTGAGTTCGACGTCCGCGCTCTGCGCCAGCTGGAGCGCGGCACTGAGCACCCGGTCGAGCGCGCGTTCCCGGTCCTCCTCCGTCTCCTCCCGGCGCGCGGCCTCCCGGGCGAACGCCGCGACCATGTCGTGCATCCGGTAGCGGGCGCCGCCGCCCGGCGTGGCACGGACCTCCACCAGATGCAGTTCCAGCAGCTGGTCCAGCGGGAGTCCGGCACCGGCGAGATCCGTGTCCAGCAGCGCCGCCACGGCCCAGGAAGCGAGATCGGCGCCGCCGCACAGACTCATCAGCCGCAGGACCCGCCGCGCCGAGGCGCCGAGATGCTGGTACGACAGCTCGATGCTGGCGCGCAGAGCGACGTCACCGACGGTGAACTCGTCGAGCTTGCTCCGCTCGTCCGCGAGGGCCCGCGCCATGTCCTCCAACGGCATGTGCGGACGGGAGGCCAGACGCGCGCCGATCACCCACACGGCCAGCGGCAGGCACCCGCACTCCTGCACGATGCGGTCGGCCACGGCCGCCTCGCGCGCGGTACGGCCGCCACCGGCCATGTGACCGAGCAGCGCGACCGCGTCGGCCGGCCGCAGATGGGGCAGCCGCAGCCGGGTGCCACCGCTGTCGGCGAGCATGGAACGGCTGGTCAGGACGGACCGGCACGCCAGTCCGTTGGGCAGCAGACAGCGCGCCGCGCGCGAGGTCGCCACGTTGTCGAGGACGACGAGTACGCGGCGCCGCGCCAGCAGCGTCCGGTACATCGCCACCCGTTCCTCCAGGTCCCGGGGGATCGTGGAACCGGGGACACCGAGAGCGCGCAGGAACACGGCGAGGATCTGCCGGGGGTGCACGGGTGCCGTACCGAATCCGCCGAGGTCGGCGTAGAGCTGGCCGTCGGGGAACTCGCCGATGAACCGGTGCCCCAGGTAGACGGCCAGGGAGGTCTTGCCGACGCCGGCCGGTCCCGTGATGATCAGGCTCTGCGCCTCGCCGCCGGCCGCCTTGAGGAACCCGCCCGCGACGCGGATCTCCTCGTCGCGGCCGACGAGCGGGAGCTGGGCCGGCGGCAGGAGACACGGCGCCCCCACCGAACCACCGCCGCTCCGCACAGCCGGCGCCCCCTCGGCCATGGCCCGGCGGACCTCCAGCCAGCGCGCCACCTCGTCCTCCGGGAGGTCCAGAGCGCGCAGCAGTACGGCGGTCAGCTCGCCGTGCGGCAGCGTGTCCCGGTTGAGCGCGCTGGCGACCGTACTCATCGGCAGGCTGTGACCCTGCTGCCGCGCACGTCGTTCGATGTCCCGGAAGGACAGCCCGGCCCCGGCCTTCAGCCGCCGCAACTGGGCGACGAACTCACCGCTGTCGCGCGCGTCGCCGGGATCGACGCCGGACGACCCGGCCGGGTTCACCGCGCCACCCGCCGACGTGTCCCGCTCCCCGGTGACTCGCACAAGTCCAGCACGAGTCCCCATCTTGCCGACGCCGCTGAGTGACGACTACGGGATTGTCGGCCAAGGACGAGGGGGAGCGGGGGGCGGATCAGGCGCCTGGACTACGCCGTCGCCGGGAGGACGTGATCCCCCACGGTGTCCGTGCTCAGGCACAGGGAGCAGACCACCGCGTCGTGTGTGGCGCAGGACGCGAGGTCGGGGCGTTCGTAGGGCTGGTGGCAGACGTGGCAGTCGTACGTCGTCGCGCTGGGGTTGCCGTCCGAGTCCAGGAGGGGTTCCGCTATGCCGTCGTCCGTGCGGCGCAGGTAGTACTTGCCCTTGGTGGCGATCGCCATCACCGGGGTGAGGACGAAGGCCAGGACCGCCGCCGCCACGGGGGAGTACGGCTGGAGGGTGTCGCCCAGGGCGTGGAAGTACATCGCGATCGACAGACCCGAGGCGGCGACGAAGGAGACCACGCCCACCGGGTTCACCGCGTACAGCATGCCCCGGCGGAACTCCGGCTGGAGCGGGGAGAGTTTGAGGACGTACTTGTTGATGCCGATGTCCGTCGCGACCGTCACCACCCACGCGATGGCGCAGTTCGAGTAGAAGCCGAGGATGCTGTTGAGGAAGCTGAACATGTCGGCCTCCATCAGGATCAGCGCGAAGGAGAGGTTCACGAGGACGAAGACCATGCGGCCGGGGTAGCGCTTGGTCACGCGGGTGAAGGAGTTCGTCCAGGCCAGCGAACCGGAGTACGCGTTCGTCACGTTGATCTTGATCTGGCTGATCACGACGAGGACGACGGCGAGCGGTACGACCAGCCAGGACGGCATCATCGCGTCGAACGCGCCCCGGAACTGCTGGATCGGCTCGGGAGCCGCGTCCGCCCCGACCTTGGCGATGATGTACACGGCCAGGAACACGCCGATCGCCTGCTTCAGCGCGCCGAGGACGACCCACCCGGGGCCGGCCATGATGACGGCCGTCCACCAGCTCCGCTTGTTCGCCTCGGTCTTGGGCGGCATGAACCGCAGGTAGTCGATCTGCTCACCGATCTGCGCGATGAGCGAGAGACAGACACCGGCCCCGAGGAGCACGGACGCGGTGTTGATGCCGCCCTCCCCGTCCGTACCGGCGTAGTTGAGGAACTTGTCGACCGTGCCGGGGTCGGTGGCGACGAGGTAGACCAGCGGCCCCACCATCAGCAGCAGCCAGATCGGCGTCGTCCACACCTGGAGCTTGCTCAGCGCCTTCATGCCGTAGATCACGAGCGGGATCACCATCAGCGTGGAGACCAGGTAGCCGAGCCACAGGGGGAGTCCGAGGCCCAGCTTCAGCCCCTGGGCCATGATCGACCCTTCGAGCGCGAAGAAGATGAACGTGAAGCTCGCGAAGATGACGCTCGTCAGCACCGAGCCGTAGTAGCCGAAGCCGGAACCCCGGGTGATCAGGTCGAGGTCGATGTTGTAGCGGGCGCCGTAGTACGCGAGCGGGAACCCGGTGACGAAGATGACCACGGCGGCGACGGCGATCGCCACGAGCGCGTTGCCGGTGCCGTGCGCGAGGCCGATGCCGGCGCCGATCGAGAAGTCCGCCATGTAGGCGATGCCGCCCAGCGCGGTCGTGGCCACGACCATCGGGGTCCAGCGGCGGTAACTGCGGGGCGCGAAGCGGAGGGTGTAGTCCTCCAGGGTCTCCTTGGTGGCCTGGTCGGTACTTGGCGCTGGTGCGGTGCGTACGTCTGTCTGCGGCTCGACGCTCACTACGTCTCCTTGCGGCGGGGGTGGGGACGGTTGCCCCGCGAGACGGTTTGCGGGAGCACGGAGACGGTAGGCAGGGGGTGTTACCCCTAAATACTTCCTGTATGAAGGAGATGTTTCGCCGTACGACCGAAGGGACCCGGGAATCCCGGGTCCCTTCGGTCCATGCCTCAGTACAGCTCCGCCCTCACCCTCCTCGCCGCCGTCACCAGGTTCTCCAGCGACTCCCTCGTCTCCGGCCAGCCCCGTGTCTTGAGGCCGCAGTCGGGGTTCACCCACAGGCGGTCCGCCGGGATCGCCTTCAGGCCCGCCCGGAGCAGTTCGGCCGCCTCGTCGGCGCTGGGGACGCGCGGCGAGTGGATGTCGTAGACACCCGGCCCGGCCTCCCGCGGGTAGCCGTGTGCGGCCAGTTCACGGGCCACCTGCATGTGGGAGCGGGCCGCCTCCAGGCTGATGACGTCCGCGTCGAGGTCGTCGATCGCCTGGACGACGTCGCCGAACTCGGCGTAGCACATGTGGGTGTGGATCTGGGTCCGGGGGAGTACCCCGGAGGTGGCGAGGCGGAACGACTCCGTCGCCCAGGCCAGGTACGCCGCGTGGTCGGCGCTGCGCAGCGGCAGGGTCTCCCGGAGTGCGGGTTCGTCGACCTGGATCACCGAACTCCCGGCAGATTCGAGGTCGTTGACCTCGTCGCGGAGGGCAAGTGCCACTTGGCGCGCGGTGTCCCCGAGGGGCTGGTCGTCCCGTACGAACGACCACGCGAGCATCGTCACCGGCCCCGTCAGCATGCCCTTGACCGGGCGGGCGGTGAGGGACTGGGCGTACGAGGTCCAGCGGACCGTCATCGGCTCGGGCCGGGAGATGTCCCCGGCGAGGATCGGGGGCCGGACGTACCGGGTGCCGTAGGACTGGACCCAGCCGTGCTGGGTGGCGAGGTAGCCGGTGAGCTGTTCGGCGAAGTACTGGACCATGTCGTTGCGTTCGGGCTCGCCGTGCACCAGGACGTCGAGACCCGCCTTCTCCTGGAAGGCGATCACCTCCCGGATCTCGGCGGCCATCCGGTCCTCGTACCGGGCGGCCCCGATCCGCCCCGCCCTCAAGTCCGCCCGGGCGGACCGCAGTTCGCCGGTCTGCGGGAACGAGCCGATCGTGGTCGTCGGCAGCAGGGGCAGCCCGAGATGGGCGCGCTGCGCCAAGGCCCGTTCGGGGTACGGCTGTTCGCGGCGCGCGTCGGCCTCGGTGACCGCCGCGACGCGGGCCCGCACCGCGGGGTCGCGGGTGATCGGCGAGCCCGCGCGGGAGGCCAGGTCGGCGTGGTTGGCGGCGAGTTCGGCGGCGATGGCGCCGGTGCCCCGGGCGAGTCCGCGGGCCAGGGTGACGACCTCGGCGGTCTTCTGCCGGGCGAAGGCGAGCCAGCGCAGGATCTGCGGGTCGACGTCGCGTTCGAGGGCGGTGTCGAGGGGGACGTGCAGGAGGGAGCAGGAGGCGGCGACGTCGACGCGGTCGGCGAGTCCGAGGAGGGTGCCGAGGACGGTGAGGGACGCGGAGAGGTCGTTGACCCAGATGTTGCGGCCGTCGACGATGCCCGCGACGAGCCGCTTGCCGGGCAGTCCGCCCACGGAGGCGAGGTCCTCCAGGGTGCCGGGCCGCGTGAAGTCGAGGGCGAGCCCCTCGACGGGGGCCTTGGCCAGCACCGGCAGGGCCTCGCCGGGCCGGTCGAAGTAGGTCGCGACCAGCAGTTTCGGCCGGTCCCCGAGGGCGCCGAGGTCCCGGTAGGCGCGGGCGGCGGCGTTCAGCTCGGCCGGGGTGCGGTCCTGGACGAGGGCCGGCTCGTCGAGCTGTACCCACCCGGCGCCGGCCGCGCGCAGCTCGGCGAGGATCCGGGCGTACACCGGGAGGAGCCGGTCGAGGAGGGTGAGCGGCTCGAAGGCGGGGTCGACGCCGGGGGCGGGCTTGGCCAGCAGCAGGTAGGTGACCGGGCCGAGGAGCACCGGGCGGGCGGTGAGACCGAGAGCGAGGGCTTCCCTCAACTCGGCGACCTGCCGGGCGGGTTCGGCACGGAAGACCGTGTCCGGGCCCAACTCGGGGACCAGGTAGTGGTAGTTGGTGTCGAACCACTTCGTCATCTCCAGCGGCGGCGCGTCCTGCGTGCCGCGGGCCATGGCGAAGTAGCGGTCCAAGGGGTCTTCGACTGCCGCGTGGCGTACGGGGATCGCGCCGACCATGACGCTGGTGTCGAGGACATGGTCGTAGAGCGAGAAGCCCCCGGTCGGGACCTCGTCGAGGCCGGTTTCGGCGAGCTGCCGCCAGGTGGCGGCGCGCAGGTCGGCGGCGGTGGCGTGGAGGGCGTCGGCGGTGACGCGGCCCTTCCAGTAGCCCTCGACCGCCTTCTTCAGCTCCCGGTTCTCACCCTGGCGGGGGTAGCCGTACAGGGTTGCCGCGGCTGCGGACTTCGGTGTCACGGAGATCTCCTTCACGAGACGATTCCCTGAGGTCCCGGCGACGGGACGAGGGCGTGAAGGAGCGGACGACCGGACGGCAGCGCCGTACGGCCTTCTGTGCGCCGACCCACCCGCGAGGTCACCGGAACTCCGCACGCGAACACATCGCGTACGGGCAGTCGGCAGGTCTTCGGACTCGCGGGCACGCCTCCGGAGGAGGCACCTAGTGGCCGTCGCTTCCCAGGTCCGTGCGGACCCAGTGCGTATGACGGCGGTCGTTCCCGCTCACCGCTGCGGGGCAGTCCCGGATTCCCACCGGGTTCCCTCTTGCGACGCGGCCCGTCTGGCTGACGGGGCGAACCGGCTGCGGTGATCAGCGTACGGGGTGAAGCCGCTGTTGGGGGAGGTCGTTCGGGAAACCGGCTGGTATGTGACGGCGGTCTCTTTATCGAAACGGTTGAGTTTCGCTAGCCGGGTGTGTAGCGTTCCTGGAGTACGAAACCGTTTCGTTCGCGAGACGCCCGATCATCTCATCGGAGCAGGCCCCTATGTCACAGACCACCGAGACGCCGGACACGACGTCACTCACCAAGACAGCCGAGGAACCCGCGTCCCGTCACCGCTGGTGGGTCCTCGCGATGATCGGCATAGCCCAGCTGATGGTCACGCTGGACGCGACCATCGTGAACATCGCGATGCCGTCCGCCCAGGCCGACCTGGGCTTCTCCGACGGCGACCGCACCTGGATCGTCACCGCCTACTCCCTGGCCTTCGGCAGCCTCCTGCTGCTCGGCGGCCGGATCGCCGACCTCTTCGGCCGCAAGGTCGCCTTCCTGGTCGGCGTCGGCGGCTTCGCGGCGGCCTCCGCGCTGGCCGGCGCCGCCCAGAGCTTCGAGGTCCTCGTCGCCGGCCGCACCCTCCAGGGCGTCTTCGGCGCGCTGCTCGCACCGGCCGCGCTCTCCCTGCTGACCACGACGTTCACCGACGCCAAGGAACGCGCCCGCGCCTTCGGCATCTACGGCGCCATCGCCGGCTCCGGCGCGGCCGTCGGCCTGCTGCTCGGCGGGGTCCTCACCGAGTACCTCGACTGGCGCTGGACCCTCTACGTCAACCTCGCCCTCGCCGTGATCCCCCTGGTCGGCGGCTGGATCCTGCTCAAGCGCACCGCCCGCGAACCCGGCGCGAAGCTCGACATCCCCGGCACGATCCTCGTCACCACCGGCCTCTTCTCCGTCGTCTACGGCTTCTCGATGGCCGAGTCCCACGACTGGTCCTCGCCGCGCTCCTGGGGCTTCCTGACCATCGGCGCCGTCCTGCTCGCCGCGTTCACCTGGTGGCAGACCAAGGCGTCCCACCCGCTGCTCCCGCTGCGCGTCCTGCTCGACCGCGACCGCGGCGCCTCCTTCACCGTCATGCTGATCTCCAGCGCGGGCATGTTCGGCGTCTTCCTCTTCCTGACCTACTACCTCCAGCTCAGCCTGGGCTTCTCCGCCGTCAAGACCGGGCTCGCGTTCCTGCCGATGGTCGGCGCGCTGATGATCTCGGCGACCGTCGCGACCAGCTTCCTGGTCCCCCGGATCGGCCCGAAGACCATCGTCCCGCTCGGCATGGCCCTCGGCGCGCTCGGCCTGGTCTGGATGACGGGCCTGGACCTCGACAGCACGTACCTCACGCACGTCATGCCGCCGCTGATCGTCACCGGCTTCGGCATCGGCCTGGTCATGGCGCCCGCGATGTCCCTCGCCACCAGCGGGGTCGCCGCGCACGACGCCGGGGTCGCCTCGGCCGCCGTCAACACCATGCAGCAGATCGGCGGCTCCATCGGTACGGCCCTGCTCAACACCCTCGCGGCCAGCGCCGCGACCAACTACCTGGACGGCAGGTACGCGGGCGACAAGCTCGTCCAGGCGCACGCCGCGCTGGAGTCGTACTCCACCGCCTACTGGTGGTCGGCCGGGTTCTTCGCGGTCGGCGCCGTCATCACCCTGCTGATGTACCGCAGGGGCGTCCCGAAGGCCGACGAGAACGCGGCCCCCACGGTCCACATGTGAGCGGCATGTGGTGACCGCACCCTGAGCGGAGGGTGCGGGTGACGGACCCGGTGTCTGGGGAGACACCGGGTCCGTTCATGTGTGCGCAGGTGAGAGGCGGGCAAGAGTCCCCGCCTTTATTTGCGTCTGGACGCAAGAAGGTGCAGACTCGTCGCGTCGGGCCCGGTCACGGGCGCACTCGCATCGCGGAACGGAGGCGGCCATGGGCGCAGAACCTCCCAGTCCGAGCCGCCCCCAGGGCACTCGCTGACCCCCTTCTCTTCTTCACTCCCCACACTCCCCGTGCTCCCCGGGTGACCCTGCCCCGCTGTCGGCGTGCCGCCGCCGGACGGGGCGCCTCGCCGTGCGCAGAGTGTGGGCGGAGGCCCCGTGATGCTGATCCGCGCTGTCAAACGACCCCTGCTCTCCCGCTTCTCCTGGGTGGACGCCGCCGTCGCCGCCGCCGTCCTCGTGCTGCTCTACACCGTCCTGCGTGTCGGCCAGGGCACCACCGTCGCCTTCAACGCCCACTCCGACCTCCACGTCGACACCGACCCCGCCCGCCTCCCGTACGACGCGGCGCGCTCCCTGCTGCGGATGTTCGCGGCGCTGGCCGCCTCGGTCGTCTTCACGTTCGGCTACGCCTACGCGGCGGCCAAGAGCCGCAGGCTGGAACGTGTCCTGATCCCGGCCCTCGACATCCTCCAGTCGGTCCCCGTGCTCGGGTTCCTGACCGTCGCCGTGACCGGCTTCATCGCCCTGTTCCCCGGCTCCATGCTCGGCCTGGAGTTCGCGTCGATCTTCGCGATCTTCACCTCGCAGGCGTGGAACATGACGTTCGGCTTCTACTCCTCGCTGACCTCCCTGCCGCGCGAACTCGACGAGCTGTCCCGGTCGTTCGGGTTCACCCGCTGGATGCGGTTCTGGAAGGTCGAACTGCCCTCCGGGATGATCGGCCTCGTCTGGAACGGCATGATGAGCTTCGGCGGCGGCTGGTTCTTCCTCGTCGCCTCCGAGGCGATCAGCGTCGACAACAAGCAGTACGCGCTGCCCGGCATCGGCTCCTACGCGGGCGCCGCCATCGCCGACGGCGACCTCGGCAGGGTCGGCTGGGCGATCCTCGCCATGGCCGTCATGGTCATCGGCGTCAACTTCCTCTTCTGGCGCCCCCTCACCGCCTGGGCCGAACGCTTCAAGAACGAGCAGTCCGAGGCCGGCGAGGTGCAGCGGTCCGTCGTCCTCGACCTGCTGCGCCGCTCCCACTGGCCCCGCCTCCTCGGCAGGGCGCTGCGCCCCGCCGGACACGCGCTGAGCAGGGCGGGCCGGGTGTTCGGCCGCGACGACCGGCCGCTGACCGTCGACCTCGCCAGGCGGCGCACCGGGGACCTCGTCTTCACCGTCGTCGCCGGCGGGCTGATCCTCTGGGGCCTCGCCGAC
The DNA here is from genome assembly GCF_048159485.1 of Streptomyces sp. 4F14. Lineage (NCBI taxonomy): Bacteria > Bacillati > Actinomycetota > Actinomycetes > Kitasatosporales > Streptomycetaceae > Streptomyces > Streptomyces sp. 4F14. The sequence goes on along the minus strand of NZ_JBLRVY010000013.1, from coordinate 195,409 downwards.
CTCGCCCGCTACCTCTACGACCGCACCGGCCTCGGCGTCTTCGGCGAACCGCTCCTCCTCGGGCTCGCGACCTTCGCCCGCGTGATCGTGCTGGTCGCGCTCGCCACGGTCGTCTGGGTGCCGGTCGGCGTGAAGATCGGGTTCTCACCCCGGCTGACCCGGATCGCCCAGCCCGTCGTCCAGGTGCTGGCCTCCTTCCCGGCCAACTTCCTCTTCCCGCTGGCGGTTTGGTTCTTCCTGAAGACCGGCCTGTCCATCAACATCGGCGGCACGCTCCTCATGGCGCTCGGCGCCCAGTGGTACATCCTCTTCAACACCATCGCCGGCGCCATGGCCATCCCGACGGATCTCCGCGAGGCCATGGACGACCTCGGCGTCACCGGCTGGCAGCGCTGGAAGCGGCTCATCCTGCCGGGCATCTTCCCCGCGTACGTGACCGGCGGCATCACCGCGTCCGGCGGCGCCTGGAACGCGTCCATCGTCTCCGAGGTCGTCACCTTCGGCGGTACGACCCTGACAGCGACCGGCCTCGGCGCGTACATCGCGCAGGCCACGGCCAAGGGCGACAACCCGCACCTGCTGGCCGGGGTCGCGGTGATGAGCCTGTACGTCGTGCTGCTGAACCGGGTGCTGTGGCGGCGGCTGTACCGGCTGGCGGAGACGCGCTACTCCCTCTGAACTTGCCTGATTCCCACGTGCTTTGGAGTACGACCATGAACGACCTCCTCCTCGAAACCGTCGGACTCACCAAGTCCTACGCCGGCGCGGACGGCGAACTCCCCGTCCTGTCCGGCATCGACCTCCAGGTCCGCGCCGGTGAAGTCGTCGCGCTGCTCGGCAAGTCGGGGTCCGGCAAGTCGACGCTGCTGCGCTGCCTCGCCGGGCTCGTCCCGGCCTCCTCCGGCACCGTCACGTACAAGGGGACGCCGCTGACCGGGGCCAACCCCGGTACCGCGATGGTGTTCCAGACGTTCGCGCTGCTGCCGTGGCTCACGGTCCAGCAGAACGTCGAACTGGGCCTGGAGGCCAAGGGAGTCGGTCCCGCCGAGCGTGCCGAGGCCGCCCGGCAGGCCATCGAGCTGATCGGCCTCGACGGCTTCGAGTCCGCGTACCCCAAGGAGCTGTCCGGCGGGATGCGCCAACGCGTGGGCTTCGCGCGGGCGTTGGTCGTCGAGCCCGACGTCCTGATGATGGACGAGCCGTTCTCCGCGCTGGACGTCCTCACCGCCGAGAACCTGCGCGGCGAGCTGATGGAGCTGTGGGAGTCGGGCCGCTTCCCGACCCGGGCGATCGTCCTCGTCACCCACAACATCGAGGAGGCCGTCCTGATGGCGGACCGCATCGTCGTCCTCGGCGCGCGGCCGTACGGCACGATCCGCGAGGTCTTCGAGGTCGGCATGGAGCGGCCCCGGGACCGGGACTCGGCCGCGTTCGAGGACATCGTCGACCGGGTGTACCGCACGATGACCGGCCGTCAGAAGGAGGGCCGCATCCCCGGGCGCCACGAGACCCCCGAACTCGACAAGCGCACCCCCGCGAACACGCCGCTGCCCCCGGCGAGCGTCGACGGCCTCTCCGGGCTCGCGGAACTCGTCCTCAGCCGGGGCGGTGCCTGCGACCTGGCCGACCTCGCCGACGACCTCGGCCTGGAGATCGACGACCTGCTGCCCCAGGTCGACGCCCTCGACCTCCTCGGCTTCGGCACCGTCACCGGGGACGACCTGCTCCTCACGGAGACGGGGACGGCCTTCGCGGGCGCCGACGTCCAGGACTCGAAGCGGATCTTCGCCGAGGCCGCCGTACAGGCCCCGCTGGTCCGCCTGATCACCACCAGCCTCCGCCAGAACCCCCGGGGCACCCTGCGGGCGGGCTTCTTCCGGGACCTGCTGGCCCACCACTTCACGAGCGAGCAGGTGACCCGGCAGCTGGAGACGGCCACGGACTGGGGGAGGTACGCGGAGCTGTACGCGTACGACGCGGAGCCGCAGGAGTACCGGGCGGAGGAGGGCGGGTGAGGGTCAGTTCGCCGGGGCGGGGCGTCCGGCGCGTGCCTTCTTCCCGGCGCGTGCCTTCTCCGTCGCCGGGTGCGTGACCTCTCCGGTGGCCTGCGTGCCCTCCTGCCGCGTGCCCGTCCCGTCGGACGCCAGGACCGCGCCCTCCAGGAGGGCCCGGACCCGGGGGCCGGTGGTGCGGTAGTAGATGCGGGTGCCGTCGCGGCGGGAGTCCACCAGGCCGGCGGCGCGCAGGCGGGCGAGGTGCTGGGAGGTCGCCGCGACGTGGGCGCCGATGATCTCCGCGAGCTTGCTGACCGGGAGTTCGCGGTCCGTGAGTGCCCACAGCAGACGGTAGCGGGAGGGGTCGGCGACCGCTTTGAGGACGGCGACCGCCTGCTGCGCCTGCGCCTCGTCCCAGGGCCCTACTTGCGCTTCCATGCAAGTAGGGTACCCGGGCCGGGGGTCAGGAAGCCGTGCCGGACTCCTCGCGGACCGGCGGCGGACCGTCGGGCGTCGGAGCCGGCGAGCCGAACAGCACGGCCCGGGCCACGGCGGGCGCGAACAGCGCGGAGACCGGCGCGGACAGCGTCAGCACGGCCCGGAAGGCCCGCCCCACGACGGGATCGCCGGGCGCGCGCTCGGTGACCCGGCGCAGATACCACCCCGCGACCCGGTCGGCGGGAGTGGTGGCGACGGCCGACCCGACCGCCCCCGGCATCTGCCGGTCCGCCCCGGCGGAGATGTCCCACGCCTGCCGGGACGCCGCGAGCAGCACCTGCTGCACCCGCCGCGTCGTCGGCGTACGGCGCCGGTCCGCGAGGGCGTCGCGCAGGGCGACCGCGCTCATCGCGGCGATGGCCATGCCCTGCCCGTAGATCGGGTTGAACGTGCACAGCGCGTCCCCGGCCGCGAGGAACCCCGCCGGGGTGCCGGGCAGGTCGTAGCGGCGCCGGACGTTCGAGGTCCGCCGGAACCCGAACGCCGGCGTCAGCGGCTCGGCCTCGGCGAGCCACCGGTCGAGCAGCGGATGCCCGAGCCGCTTCGTGTACGCCTCGAACTCCTCGTCCCCGGTGGGCGGTTCGTCGCCGCGCAGCCCGGAGACGATCACCAGATGGCTGCCGTCCTCCAGCGGCAGCGCCCCGCCCGCGTGGACCTGCTCGGGGTTGGGGTAGACGTAGTACCCGAGGGTCCCCCCGTCGTCGAGGCGGCTGCCTCCCTTGCCCCGGTAGATCCGCGAGGCGTAGGCGAGCCCGGTGTCGATGGTCTCCTCCTGTACGGCCCCGGCGCCGAGTTCCGCGAGCCACTGCGGGGCCCTGGTGCCCGCGCCGGACGCGTCGAGCACCAAGTCGGCCTCCAGGTCCCGGAGTTCGGCCCCGGCGCCCTCGGAGCGGTCCCGCACCCGCACGCCCCGCACCCGCGTGGCGTCGCCGAGGAGGCCGACGACGTCGGTCCCCTCCAGCACGCTGATCGCCGGATCGGCGAGCACCCGCCGCCGCACCAGGCCCTCCAACTGCCCCCGGGAACCGGTGTAGATGTGCGTCGTCGCGGGGAACCGCCGCAGCCAGCGGCCGTTCTGCCACAGCGCCATGTCCTCGGGCATCCCCACCCACGGCGCCCCCGCCGCCCTCAACTCCGCGAGGATTCCCGGCAGCAGGGACTCGAACGCCGTCTGCCCGCCCTGGAGCAGGACGTGCGGATGCCGCCCCTGCGGTACGCCGGGCCGGGCCCCGCCCCCTTCCGGGAAGCGGTCCCGCTCCACGACCGTCACCCGCTCGGCCTGCCCGGCCAGCACCCGCGCCGCGAGCAGCCCCGCGAGACTCCCACCCACGACGATCGCGTGCCGTCGCCCCGTTCCTGCCGCAGAAGTCACCGGTCAGCTCCCTGTCGTCACGTTGTGCGAAGCGTCGATTATCCCGCTTCGCGCCGTCGGACACGCCGAGGTCCTGGATCTCGAACGGCCCGCCTTCTCCCGGGTGTTGGACGCGCCGGTCAGCCCCGCGCCGGGGCGTCGTCCGTGAAGCCGATGGAGAAGTCCAGCGTGGTGCGGGCGGTGCCGTGGGCCTTCTCGGTCTCGTGGTAGTAGGCCGCGTTGATGAGGTAGACGTCGCGTGCGCGCGGCCGGAAGACGTGCCGGGGCGCGGCGGCGACGACCTCGCCCCGGTAACCCGGCCCGTCCGGGAGCCGCCACCGCTCGTCGGACGCTTCCCACGGTCTGCGGTAGACGACCAACTCGCCTCCCCAGTCGCACTCCTGGAGGCTGACGAAGCAGCTGAGCCGGGCCGTCCCCGTCGCGTCGTGGTGCAGGGGATCGCGTACGCCGCCGGTGTGCAGGCGGACGACGGCCTCGCTCGCCGGTTCCAGCGCGGAGAGCCCGAACGTCCGGCGCAGCGCGGCGCGGACGCGGGCGGGCAGGCCGAAGCCGGCGCGGGCCATGCGGGCGCCGGTGTCGACGTACTCGTGCGGACCCTGTGGGCGGGCGGCCGGGGCGGGGCCGAGGAGGGCGTGGGCCTGGTGGCGGGCCGTGTCCATCTCCTGCTCCGCCAGCAGCCCGCGCAGGCAGACGACCGCGATCCTGCCCGCGCCGAGCCAGCGCAGCGGTTCGCGGCCGAGGACGGCGCCGCCGGACAGGTCGTAGGTGGCGCTGTTCCAGGGGGCCTCGGACCGCACGGCGGCGCGCGTCTCAATCGTGGTGCGCGGCGATTTCCGCCGCCCGGAATCCGGCCGCCGTGGCGTCGAGAGCGGTCTCGATGTCGTCATGGGTCATCGCGGCGTTGATGTACCAATGGTGGTTCGGGTGAAACAACACCCCGCGGCGTGTGGTTTCTGTGTAGAAAGCGTCCTGGATGTTTCGGCGGACCCTGTCATCGGTGTGGCGGAAACGCATGAACGGCATTTGCGGTACGCCCAGCACATGGGCGTCGAGTCCGGACCGTCCGATCTGTTCGGCCATACCGCGTTGCAGAGCCGCCCCCAGTTCCTCGATGTTTTTCAGCGCGTCGGAATCGCGGAGCCGGGTGACCGTGGCGACGGCACCGGCCATTTCCGCGCCGTTCACGTGGAAGGTCGACCCGATGTGCACGTCGCCGACCGTGCGCATGACCTCCTCACGGCCCACCACCGCCGAGATGGGATAACCATTGGCCATTGCTTTGCTGAAGGTGGCGATATCCGCCTGCACCTCGTACCGCTCCTGCGCACCGCCCAGCGCGACCCGGAACCCGGAGCGCATCTCGTCGAGCACGAACAGGGCGCCGTGCTCCCGGGCCAGTTCGGCGGCGGCGGTCAGGAAGCCCTCGGCGGGGGGCTCCTCCTCGAACGGCATCATCAGCAGACAGGCGACCTCGCCGGGATGGCGGCGGAACTCCTGCTCCAGGCTGGCCAGATCGTTGTACCGGAACGTGCTCACCGTCCGCTGGGCGGTCTCGGGCACCCCCGCCGGGCGGCCCGCGCACCAGTCGTGCCAGCCGTTGTACCCCCAGCGGATCACCCGCTCACGGCCGGTGTACGCCCGGCTCAGCCGCACCGCCGCGCTCGTCGCGTCCGAGCCGCTCTTCAGCAGGAACACCCGGTCGGCGTTCGGGACCACCGAGACGAGCAGCTCCGCCAGTTCCACCTGGACTTTCTTACGGAGGGTTATCGCGAACCCGTCGCGGATCTCCCGCACGACCGCCTCGGACACCACCGGATCGGCATGGCCGAGAATTACGGTGCCATAGGCCAGAATGAAATCCACATACCGGTTCCCGTCGACATCCCACACATACGCGCCGGACGCCCGTTCCCCGTACAGCGGATATTCGCCGTCCACCAGACGGTCACGGTCGAGGACATAGCCGGAGTAAGCCTGGGTGGCATCGACACGTACCGCTCTGCCGAGCAGCTGCCGGGATTCGCTCAAGTCCAGGGGTGGGGTTCGATCGGTCATCGCTACTCCTCCTCGGTCTTTAGAAGAGCTTTACTGATCGTCGGCGGATATCGCACCCCGCCCGGAATGAATCAGCCATTCTTGGCGGGAACTCGCCGCCGCCGCTGTCGAATTTCCGGGGCACACCTATGCTCGGCTTTATCGGACCGGGCCCGGACGGAGCAGACCATGACCGACACCCAGCCGGACCGGGGCGGTGTCCGGGACCCGGGAATCGTCGCCGTCCTCGGCGCCTTCGTCCTCAACGGCGCGCTGCTCGGCTCCTGGGCCCCTCGGGTGCCCGCGCTCGCGGAGCAGATCGGCGCGGAGGAGGGAGCGCTCGGCCTGTCCCTCCTCGGCGCCAGCGTCGGCATGATCGCCGCCTCGCTGCTCGCGGGCCGGCTCTGCGCGGCGTTCGGCGCCCGCGTCGTGATGACGGTGTCCGGCGTCGCCGGGTCCGCGATGCTCCCGGCCCTGGGCCTCGCGGGGTCGCCCGCCGCGCTCGGCCTGCTGCTGATCGCGCTCGGCGCCATGGTCGGCGTGATGGACGTGGCGATGAACGTCGCCGGGGTGACGGCGACCCGCCGGACCGGCCGGTCGATCATGCCGCTGTTCCACGCGGCCTTCAGCGTCGGCACCCTCGCCGGTTCGGTCGGCGCCGCCCTCGCGGCCGGACAAGGGCTCGCACCGGGCCGCCACTTCGTGATCGTCGCCCTGGTCTGCGGCGGCGTCACCGTCGCCATCGCCCGCTGGATCCCCGTCGAGGAACGGCTGAAGGTCCCGGCGGCGAACGGACGCGCCGGGAAAGCCCCCTTCCGCAGGCCCGCGCTGTGGCTGCTCGGCGCCGTCGCCCTGTGCGCCTCGATCGCCGAGGGCGCCACCGCCGACTGGTCGGCGCTGTTCGGGGTGCGCGAGCGCGGTCTCAGCGAGGCCACCGGCGCCCTGATCTACTCCTGCTTCTCGGTCACCATGGCCTGCACCCGCCTGTGCGGCGAGGCGATCCAACGCCGCTGGGGAGCGCCCCGGATGCTCATCGGGGGCTCGGTGATCGGCGGCCTTGGGCTCGCCACGGCGGTCCTGGCCCCGTCCCCGGCGCTCACCTTCGCCGGGTTCGCCGTCGCCGGAATCGGCCTCGCGTACGCGTCCCCCGTCGTCATGGAACTGAGCGGCGCCGCCGGGCGCCGCGTCGACGGGGGCGGCGGCGAACGCGAGGTCGCCTTCGCGACGACCATCGCCTACAGCGGCTTCCTCCTCGGCCCGCCCATGGTGGGCGGCCTCGCCGAACTGACCAGCCTGCCCGCCGCGTTGGGCGCGGTCGCGGTGCTCGTCCTGCTGATCGGCCCGCTGACCCTGGCCGCAGGCGCCTTCCGCCGCCGCGAGCAGGCGGCCGAGGAACCGGCCCGGGACCCGGTCAGCGCCGAGTCGTAGCCGCGTCCTAAGGGGGTGTTAGGACTTCACGCCCGATCTTGTCCACCCCCCTCGTCACCCGGATTCTGGCTGCTCCAGGCCGCTGACGAGGGAGTTTCGATGGCCACACAGGACACCGCCGTCCACGAGAGGGACACCCGGCACGACGAGCGCAGGGTCGCGAAGAACATCGTGCGCGGCTCGGTCGGCAACCTCATCGAGTGGTACGACTGGTACGCGTACACCGCGTTCAGCGTCTACTTCGCCGCCGCGTTCTTCCCCTCCGGCGACCAGACCGCCCAACTCCTCAACACCGCCGCCGTGTTCGCGGTCGGGTTCCTGATGCGGCCGATCGGCGGCTGGGTGCTCGGCCGGTACGCGGACCGCAAGGGCAGGCGGTCGGCGCTCACCCTGTCCGTGACGCTGATGGCGGTCGGCTCGCTGATCGTCGCGCTGACCCCGTCGTACGACGCGATCGGCGTCGCCGCGCCGGTCCTGCTCGTCACCGCCCGCCTGCTGCAAGGCATTTCGGTCGGCGGGGAGTACTCGACGTCGGCGACGTACATGTCCGAGGTCGCGACGCCCGGCAGGCGCGGGTACTACTCCAGCTTCCAGTACGTGACCCTGATCGCCGGGCAGTTGACGGCGCTGGGGCTCCAGATCGTCCTCCAGTCGGTGCTGAGCGACGGGCAGATGGAGGCGTGGGGCTGGCGGATCGCGTTCGTCGTGGGGGCGGCCGGGGCGGTCGTCGTGCTGTGGCTGCGGCGCGGGATGGACGAGTCGGAGAGCTTCGAGGAGGGGCGGGCGAACGAGGAGCGCGGCAGCCTCAGGATGCTGCTGTCCTACCCCCGTCAGTGCCTGGTCGTCGTCGGACTCACCATGGGCGGCACCCTGTTCTTCTACACGTACACGACCTACCTCCAGAAGTTCATGGTCAACACCAGCGGTATCGCGAAACCGACCGCAGCGTGGATCAACTTCTGCGCCCTGCTGGTGTTCGTGGCCCTGCAACCGGTGATGGGCCGCCTCTCCGACCGGGTGGGCCGCCGCCCGCTGCTGATCGGCTTCGGGGTGCTCGGCGCGCTCGTCGTCGTCCCCTCGCTGACGCTGCTGTCGCACACCGACAACCCGTACTACGCCTTCGTGCTGATGGTCGTCCCGCTCGCGATCAGCTCGCTGTACACGTCGATCAGCGCGGTCGTGAAGGCGGAACTCTTCCCAACAGCCATCCGGGCCCTGGGGGTTGGCCTGCCCTACGCCCTGACGGTCGCGGTCTTCGGCGGCACCGCCGAGTACATCGCCCTGTGGTTCAAGGACATCGGCCACGAGAGCTGGTACTTCTTCTACGTCACCGCCTGCGTCCTGGTCTCCCTGCTCGTCTACATTCGGATGCGCGAGACGTCGGACGGCTCGCCGCTGGACGAGCGGAAGGGGTAGACGCGGTGCGGGTGCTGCTGGCCGAGGACGACGACGGGGTCGCGGGCGCCCTCACCGAAGCCCTCTACGACGCCGGACACGAACCCGCCCGCGTCAGCCGGGGCGAGGAGGTCCTCACCCGGCACCGCCAGGCCGACCTGCTCCTCCTCGACCTCGGCCTGCCCGGCCTCGACGGCCTCGACGTCCTGCGCAAACTCCGCGCGGTCAGCGCCCTGCCGGTGCTGATCCTCACCGCGCGCGGCGACGAACGCTCCGTCGTCCGGGGCCTCAGGCTCGGCGCCGACGACTACCTCGTCAAACCGGTCCGCCTCGCCGAACTCCTCGCCCGGATCGAGGCGGTGGCCCGGCGTGCCGCCGCCCTCGCCGCGCCCGCCCGGCACACCGTGCGCGCCGGGGACGTCGAAGTCGACCTGGACGCCCGCCGCGTCCAGGTCGGCGCCGCCGAAGTCCGGCTCACCACCAAGGAGTTCGAGATCCTCGCCGCGCTCGCCTCCCGCGCCGGGGCCGCCGTGAGCCGTCAGCAGCTCCTCGACGAGGTGTGGGGCGACGCCTACCTCGCCGTGTCCCGCTCCCTCGACGTCCACATCACCCAGCTGCGCGCGAAACTCGGCCGGCCCGAACTCCTCACCACCATCCGGGGGTTCGGCTACCGCTTCGGCGGGTGACCGGATGCGCGCCCGGGTCCTCACCGTCGTCCTCGCCTTCGCCCTGCTCGCCGTCGCCGGCTTCGCCGGACCCCTCCTCACCCTGACGGCCGTCCAGCGCACCCAGCAGCTCGTCGCCGCCCGCGCCGCCGACCTCGACCGCTTCGCCACCCTCGCCGAACAGGCCGCCACCAGCGGCGATCCGAGCACCCTGACCGCCGAGGCCGACCGCTACACCGAGCTGTACGGCGAGGCCGTCGTGGTCGTCGACGCCCGCCGCGCGCCCGTCGTCCAGACCGGCGGCCTGCACGCGGCCGACCCCGCCGTGGCCCGTCTCGTGGACGCCGCCCTGCGCAGCCAACTCCGCTATCCGGCGGGGACGGTGCGCCCCTGGTCCCGCGCCGACGTCCTGCTCGCGAGGCCCGTCGGCACCGGCACCCGCGTCTCCGGCGCGGTCGTCCTGCGCGCCTCCGTGCGGGCCGCCGCCGCCGACGTCGCCCTGCGCTGGGCCCTCGTCCTCGCCGGGGCCGGGGTGTTCGCGGCGGCCTGCGTGCTGCTGGCCCGCCGGGCCACCCAGTGGGTCGTCCGGCCCCTGCACCGACTCGACCGCGCTGTAGGGGAGTTGGCGGCCGGGCTGCCACCGGAACGTGTCGTGCGCGCCGGAGGTCCGCCCGAACTCCGGCAGGTCGTCGAGGGGTTCAACCGCTTGGCCGACACCGTCACCACCGCCCTCGAACAGCAACGCCGCCTCGTCGCCGATACCTCGCACCAACTCCGCAACCCCCTCGCGGCGTTGCGCCTGCGCATCGACTCCCTCCAGCCCCGGCTGCCCGCCTCCGCGACGCGCACGTACACAGGAGTCACCGCCGAACTGGAGCGCATGGAACGCCTGCTGGACGACCTCATGACCCTCGCCGACGCCGAACACCGGGCCGGGGAGCTGGCAGTGACGGACCGTCAGGGCGCGAGCTGCGAGGTGCGGCCGGTGATCGAGGCACAGGCACAGGTGTGGCGGCCGGCCACGAAGGGGGCGCTGGTGCTCGACCGGGTCGGGAAGGGCGTGGTGGCGTGCTCCGCCGACGAGTTGGCGCAGGTGATGGACATCCTCCTGGACAACGCGATCAAGTACGGCGGCGGACGCGTCGAGGTGTCCTGCGAGGCGACCGGCACCGAGGTGGCGATCGAGGTCCGGGACGACGGTCCCGGGCTGTCCCCCGGTGAACTCGCCTGCGCCGGAACGCGGTTCTGGCGCGCGGAGCGCCACCGGGACGTGCGGGGGAGCGGGCTGGGACTCGCCATCGCGGAACGCCTCGTCGCCGGACACGGCGGACGCATCGAGTTCGAGGCGGGCCCGCTCGGCGGGCTGGCGGTACGCGCGGTGCTCCCCCAGCGGGAAAGCCGTACGCCATGAACAGCCGCCGTACCCTCCTGCTCGCCGCTCTCGGGGCCGCTGCGCTCGGCGGCGACGCCCGGCTCGCCGACCGGGGCCCCACCGGCAGGCTGCGGATCGCGACCGGCGAGGGCGACGGCTTCTACGTCGCCTTCGGACGGCTCCTCGCCGCCCAGGTGACCGCCGTCTACCCCCGGCTGACCTGCGAAGTCGTCAGCAGCGAGGGCAGCGTCGCGAACATCCGGCTGCTGGCCGCACGCCGCGCCGACGTGGCGCTCGCACTCGCCGACATCGCCTGGTCCGCGTACGGCGGACGCGGACCGTTCACCGCGCCCGTGCCGCTGCGCGCGGTGGGCCGGGTCTACGAGAACTACGCCCAGTTCGCCGTACGCGCCGGCTCGCCCGCCCGCAGCGTCGCCGACCTCAAGGGACGTACCGTGTCGGTCGGCGCCCCCGCCTCCGGCGGCGCGGTCCTGGGTGAGCGCCTGCTGCGCGCGGCGGGCCTCACACCCGGTGTGGACGTACGGGTGCGGTATCTGCGGATGACGCGGGTCGCCCAGGCCCTGCGGACGGGCGCCGTCGACGCAGCCCTCGTCGCCGGCGGCGTCCCGATGCCCGTTCTGGCCCCCCTCGCCCACGCCCCCGGCATCCGTCTCCTGCCCCTGGCGGGGCTCCTGCCCGAGGTGCGCGAGAGCGGCGGCGCGGGCCTGGAGGCGGTGACGATCCCGGCGGGCGTGTACGAGGGGACGGCCGAGGTCGCGACGATCGGGGCGGCCAACCTGCTGCTGTGCCGCCCCGACCTCTCGGCGCCGCTCGCCGCCGCCCTCACCCACGTACTGGTCAGGCGCGCGACCCGGCTCGTCCCGGCGTCGGCGCTCGGGACGCAGTTCCTGGACGTGCGGAGCCTGATCGGCACCGGGGAGGTGCCGCTCCACGCGGGAGCGGTGGCGGCCTACCGCGAACTGCACGGGTGACGCGCGTGCCCCGCTCAGGTGGTGACGCGATACGCGCTCACCCACGGGCCGATGTTGCCGTACCCGCTGTCGTCGATGGTGATCGACCAGCCGGTGCAGTTGGCGTGCTCCCACAGCTCGACCCGCACGTTGCGGTCCTCGGTGCGGGCGGAACGGACCTTGTCGTTCCAGTTGCCGCCGACGTAGATGCACGACCCCGTGGCCCCGGGGCCGAACCAGCCGTCCGGGCCCTGGAAGCCCGTCTGGGTGAAGGCCCGCCACTTGCCGGCCGCCTCGACGGAAGCCGAGTCGGCGGATGCCGTGGTGCCGGCCGCGAGCACGCCGGCCGCCGCGACCGCGGCGGCAGCGGTGGTCAGCCGCCTGAACCGGATTGCGTTCCTCATGAGGTTGTCCTTCCTTGACACGTTCACCACCCCCGTAGGTGGACGGTCATCACCTTGGTACGGAACGGAAGGGAGAGGTACCTCGGAACTCTCAGGGTCACTTCCGCCCCGGCGGCGTGTACTCCTTGAGGTAATGGCCGACGCGCTCCGCGTAGGGCCGGACCTTCGGGGGAACGCCGGCCGCCTTGTTCACCACCTTGTACGACGTCCGGTACGCCGCCGAGACCAGCACCCGGCGGTCGCCCGGCAGCTTCGCGTCCAGCCGGGGCGCGATCCAGCACAGGTAGCGGCCCATCGCCGGGATCGACTCGGCGGGCGGGAAAGGAGGCTGGGGGACCGACTCGCCGGGAGTGCCGTCCTCGTGCATCCACCAGCGCAGCACCCGGGGCGTCCACCGCGCGATGCCGTACTCGTCGTTCGCCGGGTCCGCGAGGTCCGGGTCGAAGTCGCTCTCCACCTTCAGCATCGCCGCGAGCAGCGCCGGGGTGACCTCCGGCCGCCCGCAGTCGTGCGCCGTCTCCACGATCAGCAGCCGGTAGGCGGGCGGCACCCCCTTGTCGGTCCGCAGATACGGGGCGCCGTACAGGGCCGCCGCCGTGCTCGCCCCGCCCGCGCTCCCGGGCGCCTGGGGCAGCTCCTCGTCCGCCCAGGTGCTGACGGTGTACCCGAGGACGGCGACGGCCGCCGTCGCCACCGCCGCCGCGCCCGCGACCAGCGGCGTACGGCCGTGACGGCGCTGCCGGAACCCGGCCCTCGGCGCCGTGCCCGCCACCGCCTCCACCCGCCGCAGCAGCGCCTCTCCGCCGACCCGCTCCTCGTGCGTCCGGGTCAGGCAGTCCCGCACGATCTCCCGCCAGGCGTCCGGGAGTTCGGGCGACAGCCGCAGCTCCTCCACGCCCCGCGCGTACGCCGCCGACGCGTGCCGACGGGCCGTCGGGGTGCCGCCGGGCAGCGGGAAGGAACCGGTCAGCACCAGGTGGGCCAGGACACCGAACGCCCAGATGTCCGCCGACGGACGGATCCGGCGCCCCCGCTCGCCGATCTCCGACCACAGCAGCTCCGGCGGCGTGTAGTCGGGCGTCGAGAACGCGGGCGCGTACGCGTGCGTGCCCTCCAGCTCCGCCGCCGTGTTGAAGTCCGCGAGCCGTGCCGAACCGTCCCGCATCAGCAGCACGTTGGCCGGTTTCAGGTCACCGTGCACCCAGCCCGCCCGGTGCAGCTGGGCCAGCCCTTCGCAGATCTCCGCCAGCAGGGCCGGGCCCCCAGCACGCGGGGTGCGGGTGAGGAGGGACGCGAGGGACTCCTCCGCCCGCTCCAGGACCAGGACCACCGCGCCGTCCAGCTCCGGGCGGGCGGGGTCGTCCACGGTCAGCGTGCCGTACATGCGGATCAGCCGGGGGTGCTTGAGCCTGCGGTGCAACGCCAGCTCGCGGTCGGCCAGTTCGCGCAGGTGGGCGAGGTGACGCGGGGTGCCGGTGCCGGTGGGCAGGAACTTCAGGGCGGCGGTGCGGGGCAGGTGGGGGCCGGACTCCTCGTCGCCGGTGCGCCGCGCCGCGTACACACTGCCGAACGCGCCCGTCGCGATCGGCTCCCGCACCTCCCAGACACCCACCCGGTAGCCCTTGGGCACCACCACCGCGTACGGCTGCGGCGTCACCGTGTCCCCGGACCCGGGAGCGCGGTCAGGTCGTCCTCGCGTACGAGGTCGAAGCGGAGCGCCAGCGACACCAGGGACTCCTTCTTGCCGTTCAGGCGCGGACCCGGGTCCGCCGTGTCGGGGCCGGGTTTGAGGCGCAGCTTCACGGCCAGGTAGTCGATGTTCCACTGCACCGTGGCGCGCGACGCGGCGGGCCAGCCGGGGCGCAGCCGGTCGACGACCTGGTCGACCGTCGGCAGCGGGGCGTGCGGTGCGCCGCGCAGCCGGGGCTCGCACAGGGCGGCCAGCACGGCGAAGTAGCGTTTCGAGCGGTCGACGGAGAACGCGGGCGTGGTCGTCGAGCCCGCCGGACCGGCCGACCAGTCCCGGTAGTCGTGGCGCGGCGCCCACACCTCGATCGGCAGCAGGTCCCCGGCCGCCGGGAGCACGATCCGGGAGAACTCGAAGGGGATCGGCGCGTCCAGCCGCCCCGGGCCCACCTTGACGTGCTCGCCCGCGCCCTCCGGGTTCTCCACGACGTACGTCTGGGAGCGGCTGTGGTTGCTGAGGATCCAGTAGGCGCCGTGCGCGGCGATCTCACCGGCCGAGCGGGAGACCCCCTCGTGCGGGATCCCCAGGGTGTTCTCGCCCGCGGACCGGCCGAACGTGAGCCGCTCACCGGGCGCGAGCCGGAAACGGGTGTCCGGCCGGGCGTCCTCCGTGGTCGGCGGAGGGATCACGATGATGCTGTACAAGGTGCTACTCCCCGAGCCGCGCGGCGATCCAGGGGCAGAGTAGGGGGACCCGCCGGGGGCGGTCTGCCCCTGTGCGGGTACGGCCCGTCGAATGGCTTGAACTGTACGGCGGCCACGGGTGCGGGGCGGGGCCGTCATCCGGCTCCGCCGACCTCGTCCCAGTGCACGGTCCGGTCGCACCAGCGGCTCAGCAGGACCCGGTCGTGACCCACGGCCAGGAGACCGGCACCGCTCTCCGCGCGGTACGCCTCGACCGCCTGTACCAGCGCGGCCGTTGTCGACGCGTCCAGCATCGCCGTCATCTCGTCGCAGATCAGCCAGCGCGGCGACAGCGACAACGCGCGGGCCAGACAGGCGCGTTGGAGCTGGCCGTCGCTCACCTCGTGCGGGCGGCGGGCCAGCAGGTCCGGGGTGAGACCGACCGAGGCGGCCAAGGCGTCGATGCGCGGCGGGTGGCCGTTCGCGCGCAGGGGCTCGGCGATCAGGTCCGCGAGCGACAGGCGCGGGTCCGCCGAGAGGCGCGGCTGCTGGAACACGACGCCCACCGAGGTGCGTTGGGCTCGCGGAGCGCGGTGGCGCCAGCGGCGGACGGGCGTGCCGTCCAGGGTGAGGGTGCCCGCGTCCGGGCGGTGCAGCAGGGCCGCCACCTTCGCCAGTGTCGACTTTCCGCAGCCGCTCGGACCGAGGAGGCCGACGGACTCGCCGGGGGCGATCGTCAGCGACGCGTCGCGGACCGCCGGGGACTTCCTGTCGTACCCGGCGGTGATGGCGCGCAGTTCAAGCACGGAGGTCCTCCAGGAGGTGCGGGTGGTGACAGGCGGTCGTGCCGGTCGTGCCCGTCGGCGTGGGGAGCACCGCGCACGCCGGGCTCGCGCGGGGGCAGCGGGGCGCGAACGCGCAGCCCTCCGGGAGCGCGCCCAGCTCCGGGGGCATGCCGGGGATCGGCAGGAAGGCCCGGTCCGGCAGGGCGTCCAACAGGCCCCGGCTGTAGGGGTGGCGGGGGCCGGGGGTGCCGAAGAAGCTTGCCGCGTCGGTGAGTTCGACGATCCGGCCCGCGTACATCACGGCCACCCGGTCCGCGATACGCTCCGCCGCCGCGAGATCGTGCGTGATCATCAGCAGCGCCCGGCCCGCCCCGGCGTCCACGTGCCGGCGCAGCTCGTCGACCGTGTGGTCCACCAGGTCGCGGTCCAGGCCGGTCGTCGGCTCGTCGGCCAGCAGCAGGGGGGCTTCGCCGACCAACGCGAGGGCGGTGGCGGCGCGTTGGGCGAGGCCGCCGGAGAGTTCGTGGGGGTGGCGGTCGAGGTGGTCGAGGGGGAAGGCGGCGCGCTGGGCGGCTCTCTCGACGGGACTGAGGTGGGGGGTGGTCGCGGGGTCGGCCGGATGCGCCGGCCCGCTCGTGCCCGCCTTCTTCGTGCCCTTCCCGGTCTCCTTCTTGGTGTCCGTCAACGCCCGTATGGTCTCCGCGAGTTGCGACCGGACCGTCCGCACCGGCGTCAGATGCGCCGCCGGGCTCTGCGGCACCAGCCCCACGAGCCGCCCCCGCACCCGCCGCACCAGCGTCCCCTCGTCGGCCGCGATCAGGTCAAGACCCCGGACCCAAGCCTCCCCGCGCGCCTGCGCGTTGGCGGGCAGCAGCCCGAGCAGCGCCGACGCCAGCACCGACTTGCCGCACCCGCTCTCCCCGATCAGCGCGAGGCACTCCCCGGCCGCCACCTCGAACCCGACGTCGGTGACGGCGGGCACCTCGCGCCCGCCGGGCATGAGGAAACGGACGGAGAGACCGCGTACGGACAGGACGGGCGCCTCTTCACCAACCGTGCTCAAAGCATCAGCTCCGATCTCCTGCGCGGGTTGATCCGCTCGCGCCAGGCCCCCGCCGCCCCGGCGATCGCCAGGGTCGGCACGATGATGAACAGGCCGGGGAACAGCGTCGGCCACCACTGCCCGGCCAGCAGTGAGCCACGGGCCGACTGCACGAGCCCGCCCAGGCTGGCCATGTGCGAGGGGAGGCCGAGACCGAGGAACGAGAGGGCGGACTCGTGCCACATGGCGTGCGGCACCATCAGGACGGCGGCCAGCCCGGCCTGCGGGAGGACGCCCGGCAGCAGGTGCCGTACGGTCACCCGGCGGCGCGAGGCCCCGCCGGAGACCGCCGCGTCGACGAACGGCCGCGACCGCAGCGACAGCACCTCCGCGCGGACGATCCGGGCCGTGGACAGCCAGTGCGTGACCCCCACCGAGACGATCACCGGCCACACCCCGGGCCGGAACATCGCGACGACGAAGATGCCGAGCAGCAGATGCGGAACGGACGACACGGTGTCCACCGCCCGCATCACGACCCGGTCCACCCACCCCCCGAACGTCCCGGCGAGCGCCCCCACCGCCGTGCCGAGCACCGTCGCGGTCAGCGCGGCGGCGAGGCCGACCAGGAGGGAGACGCGCAGCCCGTACACGCAGCGCAGCAGGAGGTCCCGGCCGAGGTCGTCGGTGCCGAAGGGGTGCGACCAGCTCGGCGGCAGCAGCTTGGACGCCAGGTCGACGGACTGCTGGTCGAGTTGGACGATCGGCGGTACGAGCAGGACGGCAAGTGCGGTCACCACGAGGATGGTTGCCGAGACCCGTACCCGGACTGTTCGCGTGGAGCGGCGACTCGGCCCGTACGACCGCCAGCCGGGCGCCTCACATGTCACTGAATCCCACCCTCGGGTCGAAGAGGCCGTACAGCAGGTCGGCCAGGAGGTTCCCGGCGAGGACGGCGGCCGTGGCGAGCGTGGCCAGCGCCGCGAGCAGCGGGAAGTCGACGGAGGTGGCCGCCTCGACGGTCGCCGCCGCGATCCCCGGCCAGCTGAACACGGTCTCCACCAGCAGGGCCCCGGTGATGAGTTCGGGCACCCGGGAGCCGACCAGCGTCAGCACCGGCAGCAGACCCGAGCGCAGGGCGTGCCCGAGCAGGACGGTCCGCTCGCTCAACCCCCGGGCGCGGGCGCCCCGTACGGGGTCCTCGACGAGCGCGTCCCCGACGCCCTGGCGAACGTACAAGGTGAACCAGGGGAGTTGGGACACGGCGAGCACCCCGGCGGGCAGCACGAGATGCCGGACGACCTGGTCCGCCGTCACCACCTCGCTGGCCGTGTCGGTCAGTCCCCCGGCGGGCAGCACACCCCACTGGAGCGCGAACAGCCACACGGCGAGCAGCGCGATCCAGAAGACGGGCGCGGCCTCCAGGGCGTACGCGAGCGAGGTGACCGTGCGGTCGAGCATCGAGCCCGGACGCCGGGCCGCCAGAACTCCCAGCACTGTGCCGGTCGTTACGGCGACCACGAACGCCGCCGCGCACAACAGGCTGGACCACAGCAGCCGTTCACCGATCACCTCCGCGACCGGCTGCCGCAGTACGCTCGACCGGCCCAGGTCCCCGCCGAGCGCGGACGTCAGCCACTCCCACCAGCGCTCCGCGAACGGCCGGTCCACACCCAGGTTCTCCCGCAGCCGCGCCAGCGTCTGCGCGTCGGCGCCGAGCGCGGCGCTGCCCGCGTACGCCTTCACCGGGTCGAAGGGGGAGGCGGCGGCGATCGCGAACACGCCGAAGGTGACGACGAGCAGGACGGGGACGGCGAGCAGGAGACGGCGGGCGACGAGCCGGGCCATCGGGGACCAGGGCAGGCGTCTCAACGGGCTTTCGGTGACGGGTGGTTGCTGCACGGGCGGTCCGCTCACTTCGCCGTCCGCTTCGGCTTCCAGGTCTCCAGGTTCCACCACGGCCCGCTCGCGAACCCGTGCTCGTGCGGCTCGACCTGGGTCGTGAGGCCGTCCCAGCGGTCGGCGAGGACGTACACGTGGTCGATGTGGGTGAGGAACGTGTACCCCGGGTCGGCGGCCAGCGCGCGCTGGACCGTGTCGTACGCCGCCTTGCGGGCCGCCGGGTCACTGGTGCGGCGGCCCGTGTCGAGGGCCTTGTCGACGGCCGGGTTCGTGTAGTGGCCCATGTTGTTCCAGCCGTCGCCCGCGAGCGTGGAGTACAGCATCGTGTAGAGGCCGAAGTCGGGGTCGCCGGTGGAGCCGAAGCCCGCGAGGACGGCGTCGTTCGTCATGCGCGGCTCGATGACCTCCCACGTCGCGCTCTGCGCCTTGACGTCGACACCGGCCTTCTTCGCGTCGGAGGCGTAGGCGAGGGCGTGGTCCTGGCGGACCTTGTCGCCGGCCGGGTACAGCAGCGTGAAGGAGGCGCGGCGGCCGTCCTTGGCGCGGATCCCGCCGTCACCGGCCTTCCAGCCGGCCCGGTCGAGGACGCGGCCCGCCTCCGCGAGGTCCTGCTTCCGCTCGATGCCCTTCGTGAACCACGGCGAGTCCACCGGCAGCGGCCCGTACGCCGGGCTCCCCGCGCCGTCCAGGACCTTCGCGACCATCGCGTCCCGGTCCACGGCCAGGTCGAGGGCCCGGCGGATCGCGGGGTCCCCGGCGACCGGGTTCTTCGAGGGCAGCGACACCAGCCGGACGTCGTACGTCGTCGCGTCGTACCGCTTGCGGCTGCCGTCCTTCGCGAACGCCGCCGCGAGGTTCGGCGGCAGGATCGCGCCGTCGAGGTCGCCGGCGCGCAGGCGGGTGGCGCGGACGTCGTCGTCGGGGACGATCGCCATCGTCACCTTCTTCACCTGCGGGGCGCCGCCCCAGTAGCCCGGGTTCGCCTTGAACGTGAGCTTCTCGCCCTTGCGCCAGTCCGCGAGGACGTAGGGGCCCGTGCCGACCGGCTTCGTGTTGAACACACCGGTGTTGGGGTCCTGGCCGCCCGCGACGTGCTTCGGGACGATCGGCAGGGTGGTGCGCGCGGCGAACGGCGCGTAGGGGTACTTGAGGGTGAAGACGACCTTGTCGCCGTCCGCCTTCACGCCCTTCACCGCGTCGAGTTCGACGCGCGAGGTGTTGTTGGTCTTCGGGTCGAGGACCGTCTCGTACGTGAACACCACGTCGGCGGCGGTCAGTTGCTTCCCGTCGCTGAACTTCACGCCCTCGCGCAGCGTGTACGTGTAGGTGAGGCCGTCGGCGCTGACCTCGGGGAGGGACTTCGCGAGGGCGGGCTTCAGGGTGAGGTCGGCGCTGTGGGCGAGGAGGCCGTCGAAGATCTTCGAGTTGCCGTCCTTGCCGTAGCCCAGCAGGGGGCTCAGCGTGGCGGGTTCGGAGGGGACCCCGATGACGACCGAGTCGGCCTCCTGCGCCCCGCTCTCGCTGGGTGCCGAGCAGGCGGCCGTGGCGGTGAGCAGCGCCGCCGTCAGGGCGGTGGCTCGTATGCGGGGGGTCATCGGGCTCCCTCTGTTGCTGGTGGGTCGTTGTTGCATATGAGTTGCAGATGAGGGGTACCCGAGTCAAGGGCGGGTCAAGCGCGCGGAGCGGGGCCCGCCGACGGCCGTTGCGGGAAACGATCAACCGGAGTTACGTTCGGCCCATGTCGGACGACGAACTCACACGCGCGGAACGGCTGTTGAGTGCGCAGGCCAAGGCGGAGCGGCTCTTCGCGGAGATCTCCCGGCGTGAACTCATCGCCCCGGGCGAGAGCGAACGCGCGGTCAGCGACCGCGTCCGCGACCTCGCGAACGACCTCTTCGGCACCACCCGGCACTGGCACAAACGCATCGTCCGCTCCGGCCCCAACACCCTCGCCCCCTACCGCGAGAACCCGCCGGACCGCCTGATCACCGCCGACGACATCGTGTTCGCCGACTTCGGCCCCATCTTCGAGGAGTACGAGGCGGACTTCGGCCGCACCTTCGTCCTGGGCGACGACCCCGTGAAACACCGCCTCCGCGACGACCTCCCCGAGATCTTCCGGGCAGGCCGCGACTTCTTCGCCGCCACCCCCGACATCACCGGCGACCGACTCCACACCGAGATCAACCGCCTCGCGGAGAAGGCCGGTTGGACCCTGGGCGGCTGGCACGCGGGCCACCTCGTCGGCGAGTTCCCCCACGAACGGATCGACGGCGCGGACGTCGAGTCGTACATCACACCCGCGAACACGACACCCCTGCGCCGCACCGACCGCGCGGGCCACCGCTGCCACTGGATCCTGGAGATCCATCTCGTCGACACGGAGAGGCAGTTCGGCGGCTTCTACGAGGAACTGCTCACGCTCTGAGGACCGCGCGCCGCTTTTGCGACCATGGACGCGGGAAGATCGTCCATGACGTGTTCGGCGGATGCGGAAGGAAGCGGCAGTCCATGTGCACCAACGTGACCGGTGTCCAGTGCTGGAAGGACGGCCTGGTCGGGCGGATCGTGCTCGATCGGCCCAAGGCGCTCAACGCCCTCAACCATGAGATGGTCCTGCGGATCGACGCGGCCCTCGACGAGTGGGAGCGCGATCCAGCCGTCGCGGCCGTCGTCATCAGCGGCGCGGGGGAGCGGGGGCTGTGTGCCGGTGGGGACATCCGGGCCGTGCACGACGACGCGCGGGACGGGGACGGGCGGGCCTCGGCTGCCTTCTGGCGGGACGAGTACCGGGTGAACGCGCGGATCGCCCGGTACCCGAAGCCCTACGTCGCCCTCATGGACGGCATCGTCATGGGCGGGGGCGTCGGGATCTCCGCGCACGGGGATGTGCGGATCGTCACCGAGCGGTCCAGGGTCGCGATGCCCGAGACGGGGATCGGGTTCGTGCCGGACGTCGGGGGGACGTATCTCCTGGCGAACGCGCCCGGCGAGTCCGGCACCCACCTCGCGCTGACGGGTGCTCAGATCGGCGCCGCCGACGCGGTGTTGTGCGGCCTCGCCGACCACTACGTCCCCTCCTCCGAACTCCCCGCCCTGCTCGCCGACTTCGCCGCCCTCCCGGTGACCGAGGCCCTCGCCCGCCACGAACAGGCGGCGCCCGCCCCGGAGTTGCCGGCCGACCGGCACTGGATCGACGCCTGCTACGCCGCCGACACGGTCGAGGAGATCGTCGACAACCTCTCCACGTACGACGACCCCCGGGCCAAAGACGCCGCCGAAACCCTCCTCACCCGCTGCCCGACCACCCTCAAGGTCACCCTCCGCGCCCTGCGCGCGGCACGCGAACTCACCCTGGAACAGGCGCTCGACCAGGAGTACCGCATCTCCTGCCACGCCCTCTCCACCCACGACCTCGTGGAGGGCGTCCGTGCACAGATCATCGACAAGGACCGTGACCCCCGCTGGTCCCCGGCGACCCTGGGGGACGTCTCCGAGGCGGACGTCGCCCGCTACTTCGCGCCGCTGGAGGAGGAGTTGGGCCTCGGCGCGTGACGGGGAGCATCTCCGCAGCAGGAAACCGACGAAAGGGACCCGCCATGCCCAGTGACCTCCCCCTCTCCGGCATCACCGTCGTCAGCGTCGAGCAGGCCGTGGCCGCCCCCTACGCCACCCGCCAGCTCGCGGACCTCGGCGCGAGGGTGATCAAGGTGGAGCGCCCGGGCGGCGGAGACTTCGCCCGGCGCTACGACAGGACGGTGCACGGGGAGTCGAGCTACTTCGTGTGGCTGAACCGGTCCAAGGAGTCGGTGACGCTGGACCTGAAGTCGGAGGCGGGACGGCGGATCCTGGGCCAACTCGTGGACCGCGCCGACGTGTTCGTCCAGAACCTCGCCCCGGGCGCGGCGCGGCGGCTGGGGTTCGGGACGGCGGAACTGCGGGAGCGGTACCCCTCGCTGATCCCGTGCACGATCACCGGGTACGGCGGCACGGGCCCCTGGTCCGACCGCAAGGCGTACGACCTCCTCGTCCAGTGCCAGACGGGCCTGGTCTCCCTGACCGGCGGCCCCGAGGAGCCCGCCCGGGTCGGGATCTCGGTCGCGGACATCGCCGCCGGCATGTACGCGTACTCCGGCATCCTGACGGCCCTGTTCGCGCGGGCGACCTCGGGCGCCGTACGCCCCGTCGAGGTCTCGTTGTTCGAGGCGCTCGCGGAGTGGATGGGCCAGCCCGCCAACTACACGCGGTTCGGGGGGAGTCAGCCCCCGAGGGTGGGCACGCAGCACGCGACGATCGCGCCCTACGGGGCGTACCGGTGCGCGGACGGCAAGGACGTCCTGTTCTCGATCCAGAACGAACGCGAATGGGCGTCCCTGTGCGAGCGGTTCCTCAAGGACCCGGCGCTGACGGACGACCCGCGTTTCGCGACCGGCGCCGAACGCGTCGTCCACCGCGAGGAGTTGAACGCGATCGTGGCCCGCAGGTTCGCGGAGCTGGACAGCGCCGGGGCGACGCGTGAACTGGACGCGGCGGGCATCGCGAACGCGGGAGTGAACGACGTCGCGGAGTTCGTCGCCCACCCGGTGCTGGCGGAGCGCGAGCGCTGGCGGGACGTGACGCTGCCCGGGAGACTCGCCGTACCGGCCCTGGTCCCGCCCGTCGACCTGGCCGGGGTGACGCCCCGGATGGACCCGGTGCCCGGCGTGGGCGAGCACACGGACGCGGTGCTCGCGGAGCTGGGGTACGGGGCGGCGGAGATCGGGGTGCTGCGGAGCACGGGGACCGTCTGAACCCCTGCGCTGATCCGGCCTCCCGATTGTCGTCCGAACTCTTGACGCCATCCTTCTGACTGCGTAGACATGACAGCGCAGACATGACTACGCAGTCATGCGGGACGGTGTCTGGAATCATGGACACGTCGTAACTGTCGACCGGGAGGTGCCGTGACACGAGGAAGCGGGCGGAACGCCGGACCGCCGGCGCCGCGCAGTGTGGACGTCGCACGCCTCGCCGGCGTCTCGCAGAAGACGGTCTCCCGGGTCTTCAACGACGAGCCGTACGTCTCGGCGGACGTCCGGCGCCGGGTCCTGGACGCCGCTGAACAGCTCGGGTACCGGCGCAACAACGCCGCCCGCGCGCTCGCCTCCGGCCGCACCAGGTCGATCGGCGTCGTCACCCTCGGCACCGCGCTGTACGGGCCGGCCTCGCTGCTGATGGGCGTCGAGAAGGTCGTCCGGGACACGGGGTACGCGCTGCGGGTCGTGAACACCGTCGAGGGCGACCCGGCGGGCATCGCCGGAGCCGTCGGCTCGCTGCTCGACCAGGGCGTGGACGGCATCGTCGTGTCCGAGCCGATCGACGAACCGGGCGGGGTCCCCCTGCGCGTGGACGTCCCGGTCCTGGTGATCGGCGCACCCTCGCCGGTCACCTCGCCGACCGTGCTGTCCGTCGGCGACGACGCCGACCTGATGGCCCGCACGGCGACCGAACACCTCCTGGAACTCGGCCATCTGACGGTCCATCACCTCGCGGGCCCGCAACGCTGGTTCGCCGCCCGGGACCGACTCGCGGGCTGGCGGGCCGCGTTGACCGAGCACGGCAGGCGGGTGCCGCCGGTCGTCGAGGGCGACTGGTCGGCCGCCTCCGGATACCGGGCGGGTCAGGAGCTGGCCCGACTGGACGACGTCACCGCCGTGTTCGCCGCCAACGACGACATGGCGATCGGGCTGATCCGGGCGCTGGCGGACGCCGGACGCCGGGTGCCCGAGGACGTGAGCGTCGTCGGGTTCGACGACATCCCCGTCGCCGCCTATGTGACACCCCCGCTGACCACGGTGCGCCAACCCTTCGACGCCGTGGCCCAGGAGGGGCTGAAGAGACTCGTGCACGTCATCGAGAACCCCGACGCGGAGCCGCTGCCGGCGAGCGCGTCACCGGTGGACCTCGTCGTACGGGACTCGACGGGGCCGGCGACGGGCGGGGGGAGCAGGGGCGGGACGGGGCCGCGCCGGGCTGCGCGGCGCCGCGAGCCGTCAGCGCCCGGGTCTGAGGCATCCGCGCCCGGCCGTGAGGCGTCTGTACCCAGCCGCGAGCCGTCAGCACCCGGCCCTGAGGCATCCGCATCGCGCCGCGAGCCGTCAGTGCCCGGGCGCCAGGGGGCCGCGCCCGGCCGCGATGCCTCGGCATCGCGCTGCGAGCCGTCCGCCGGTGTCGTGAACGGAGGTGAGCCGCCCCGCGACTGACCAGCTCCCCGCGCCGAGCGCCTCCCCACCGCGCCGCGCCTGATCGACAGAGCCGCGTACCCCCCTCATGCCGCCTCCCTCTGAGGCGTGCCCCGGGTCCCCCGACCCCCTTGTCTCCGGCGGACGCCCACCTCCTCGGCGTCCCCGCACCCCTCTTCGCTTCCGGCGGGAGTCCACCATGCCCAAGAACACGCCCCTGAGCCGCCGCCTCTTCCTCACCACGACCGGTGCCCTCTCCCTCGGCGCCGCCCTCACCGCCTGCGGCGGCGGTGACTCGGGCAAGTCGCAGTCCGCGACCCAGCCGGTCAGCCAGGCCGACATCGACAAGGCGATGAAGACGCCGACCGAACTCACCTTCTGGACCTGGGTCCCCAACATCGCCAAGGAGATCGCCCTCTTCGAGAAGAAGTACCCGGCGGTCAAGGTGAAGATCGTCAACGCCGGCCAGGGCACCCCGCAATACACCAAGCTGCGCACGGCGTTGAAGGCCGGCAGCGGCGCCCCCGACCTGGTGCAGATGGAGTACCAGGCGATCCCCACCTTCACGATCACCAACAACCTCCTGGACCTGCGCCCCTACGGCGCCGACTCCCTCAAGTCCACGTTCGTGGACTGGACGTGGGGCCAGGTCACCGGCACCGGCGGCGAGGTCTGGGCGATCCCGCAGGACACCGGGCCGATGGGCATGCTGTACCGCAAGGACATCTTCGACAAGCACGGCATCCAGGTCCCCACGACGTGGGACGAGTTCGCGGCAGCGGCCCGCAAGCTCCACCAGGCCGACCCGAACGTCTACCTCACCAACCTCGCCGCGAACCAACCCGCCGCCTGGCACGGCCTGTTGTGGCAGGCGGGCGCCAAACCGTACGTCAGCCGCAGCAAGGGCGAGATCGCGATCAGCGTCGACGACACCGTCTCGAAGAAGCTCGGCGCCTACTGGGGCGGCCTCGCGAAGGAGGGCGTCATCGGCGTCGAACCCGACTTCACCGACGGCTGGTACGCGGCCCTCAACAAGGGCAAGTACGCGACCTGGCTGACCGCAGCCTGGGCCCCCGCCTTCCTCTCCGGCTCCGCGAAGGACACCGCCGGCAACTGGCGCGCGGCCCCGCTCCCGCAGTGGGACGCCGCGAAACCGTCCTCCGGGAACTGGGGCGGCTCCACCACCGCCGTCATCCGGGGCACCAAGAACGCCGTCCAGGCCGCCGTGTTCGCGCAGTTCCTCAACAGCGACCCCGCCAGCGCGAAGATGTTCGCCACCGAACAGTTCTTCTTCCCGGCGACCAAGGCCCTCCTCGCCGACCCGTCGTTCACCGGCGACGCGCCCGCCTTCTACGGCGGCCAGAAGGTCAACGAGGTGTTCGCGGGCATCAGTTCGACCGTCGACGCCGACTTCCAGTGGCCGCCGTTCCTCGACCAGGCCGCCACCGACTGGACCGAGACCGTCGGCAAGTCCCTCGCCGACCACGCCGACACCGTGTCCGCGCTGGGCAGCTGGCAGTCACGGCTGACGTCGTACGCCAAGGGCCAGGGCTTCACGGTCAAGGGGAGCTGAGATGGCCGCCCCACGTCGCACGAGGTCTGCGGGGCCGCTCTTCGTCGCCCCGTTCATGATCCTGTTCCTCCTCCTCTTCCTCGCCCCCCTCGGCTACGCCGCCTACCTCAGCCTCTTCCAGGAACGCCTGATCGGCGGCACCGCCTTCGTCGGCCTCGACAACTACACCCAGGCCCTCAAGGACTCCCAACTCCTGCACGGCATAGGCAGGGTGGCCCTCTTCTTCGCCATCCAGGTGCCGGTCATGCTGGCCCTGGCCCTCCTGTTCGCCCTCGCCCTCGACAGCGGCCTCCTGCGGCTCGCCCGCGTCATCCGGCTCGGCGTCTTCGTGCCGTACGCGGTCCCCAGCGTCGTCGCCGCCCTGATGTGGGGCTACCTGTACGGCCCGGACTTCGGCCCGTTCGCCCAGTTCGCCCGTGAACTCAGCCTGCCCGTACCGGACTTCCTCAGCTCCACCTGGATGCTCGGCAGCCTCGCCAACATCGTCACCTGGGAGTTCACCGGCTACAACATGATCATCCTGTACGCGGCGCTGCGCACCATCCCGACGGAGCTGTACGAGGCCGCCGCGATGGACGGCGCGGGCGCCTGGCGGATCGCCCGGTCGGTCAAACTCCCCGCGCTGCGGCCCGCGTTGCTGCTCTGCCTGCTCTTCTCGGTGATCGGCAGCTTCCAGCTCTTCAACGAACCCAACCTGCTGATGAAGATCGCCCCCGACGTCATCACCAGCGACTACACCGCCAACCTCTACGCCTACTCCCTCGCGTTCACCGGCCAGCAGGTCAACTACGCGGCGACGGTGTCGTTCCTCCTCGGCCTCGTGATCGTCATCGCCTCCTACGCCGTCCTGCTGACCGCGAACCGCAGGAGGACCCCGTGACCTCTGTGACTCCTACGACGGCGACCTTGGACCGGCCGACGGCCGTACAGCGCAAGGAAGTTCGCAAGGCGAAGCGCCCGCGTCGCAGCACCCCGCTCACCATCGCCATGTTCGCGGCCCTCGCCTACTTCCTGCTGCCGCTGCTGTGGCTCCTGATCGCCTCCACCAAGTCCGCGCACGACCTGATCGGCAGCTTCGGCCTCTGGTTCTCCGACGCGCCGCAACTGTGGACGAACGTCAGGGACACCTTCACGCAGGACGACGGCGTCTTCGTCACCTGGCTCCTCAACACCATGCTGTACGCGGGCGTCAGCGCGGTCGGCGCCGCGATACTCGCCGCCGCCGGAGGCTACGGCTTCGCCAAGTTCCGCTTCCGGGGCGACCGGGCCGCCTTCAACCTCGTCCTCGGCGCGGTCATGGTCCCGACGACGGCGCTGGCGATCCCGACGTACCTGCTGTTCGCCGAGGCGGGCCTGGTGAACACCCCGTGGGCGGTCATCCTGCCGTCCCTGGTCAACCCGTTCGGCCTGTACCTGATGCGGATCTACGCCGCCGACGCGATCCCCGACAGCCTCCTGGAGGCGGCCCGCATCGACGGCGCGGGCGAGGTGCGGATCTTCTTCCGCATCGCGCTCAGGCTGCTCGGCCCCGGTCTCGTCACCGTCCTGCTGTTCACGCTCGTCGCGACCTGGAACAACTACTTCCTGCCGCTGATCATGCTGAACGACCCCGAGCTGTACCCCGTCACCGTCGGCCTCTCGTCCTGGGCCGCGCAGGCGCAGAACGGCGGCGCGGGCGCGAGCAGCGACATGCTCGCCCTCGTCGTGACCGGCTCCCTGCTCTCCATCCTGCCCCTCGTCGTGGCCTTCCTCATGCTCCAGCGGTACTGGCAGAGCGGGCTCGCGGCGGGCGGCGTCAAGCAATGAGCTCTAGCCAACTCTCGTCCTCCGGAGGCCAGTTCATGGCGGAACTCCCCGCCCGCGTCCTGTTCGGCGCTGCCTACTACCACGAGTACCAGCCCTACCCCCGCTCCGAGAACCGCCTCAAGACCGACCTCGACCTCATGGCCGAGGCGCACTTCACAGTCATCCGCGTCGGCGAGTCTGTGTGGTCCACTTGGGAGCCGGAGAACAACGTCTTCGACCTCGACTGGCTCCAGCCGGTCCTGGACGGCGCCCACGAACGCGGCATCTCCGTCGTCCTCGGCACCCCCACCTACGCCGTCCCGCCGTGGCTCGCCCGCCAGTACCCGGAGATCACCGGCGAACGCCGCACGGGCGAGCGCATCGGCTGGGGCGCCCGCCAGGAAGTCGACTTCACCCACCCGGCGTTCCGCTTCCACGCCGAGCGCGTCATCCGCCGGATCACCGCCCGCTACGCGGACCACCCGGCCGTCATCGGCTTCCAGGTCGACAACGAACCCGGCAACGAACTCCTGCACAACCGGGGCGTGTTCGAGCGGTTCACCGACCACCTGAGGCACAAGTACGGCGACGTCGAGACCCTCAACCGAGAATGGGGGCTGGTCTATTGGTCCCACCGCCTCTCCACCTGGGCCGACCTGTGGACCCCAGACGGCAACGTCCAGCCCCAGTACGACGTCGCCTGGCGGGAGTTCCAGGCCCGCCAGGTCACCGAGTTCATCGGCTGGCAGGCCGACATCGTCCGCGAGTACGCGCGCCCCGGCCAGTTCGTCACCACCTGCATCTCCTACACCCGCCCGGCCGTCGAGGACGACGAGCTGACCGACCGCCTCGACATCGCCTCCGGCAACCCGTACTACGCGATGCAGGACGGCCTGCGCCTCCCCGACCCCGTCGACCACGCCCAGAAGTGGCAGACCACCGGCGTCTGGTCCCTCTACCAGACCGCCGACTGGATGTTCTCCTCCCGCCAGTCCCCGTTCCTCGTCACCGAGACCAACGCCTCCTCGATCGGCTTCCCCTGGGACAACCGCCCCGCCTACGACGGCCAATGGCGCCAGGCCGCCTGGGCGCTGGTGTCCCGGGGGGCCCGTATGATCGAGTACTGGCACTGGCACACCCTGCACTTCGGCGCCGAGACCTACTGGGGCGGCGTCCTCCCGCACACCGGCAAGCCTGGCCGCACCTACGCCGAACTCGCCCGCCTCGGCGCCGAGTTCGACACCGCCGGAGAGCTCGTCGCGGGCCTCGAACCCGACGCCGACATCACCGTCGTCTACTCGACGCCCAGCAAGTGGCTCATGCAGAAGTACCCGCCCCTCGCGACCCCGGACGGCGAACCCGACCCCGCCGCCTACCACGGCATCCTCGACCCCTTCTACCGGGGCGCGTTCGACGCCCGCCGCCAGGTACGCGTCGTCCACGCCCGCCAGTTGCACGACCCGACCGGCGAACGCCCCGGCCTCGACCCGGAGTTCGCCGCCCGGACCCACCCGGTCCTCGTCGTCCCCGCGCTCTACCTCGCCGCCGACTCCACCCTGGAGTGGCTCGCCGCGTACGCCGCAGCCGGCGGTCACCTCGTCCTCGGCCCCCGCACCGGCTACGCCGACCAGGAGGCCCGCGCCCGCACCGACCGCGCGCCCGCGAGGCTGGCGGAGGCGGCGGGGGTGTCGTACGACGAGTTCAGCAACCTCGTCACCGAGGTGCCGGTCACGGCCGGGGGGCCGCTGGGCATCCCGGAGGGGGCGACGGCGACGCGGTGGGCGGACGGGCTGACGGTCGACGGCGCGGAGGTTCTCGCCGGGTACGAGCACCCGCACTTCGGCCGCTGGCCCGCCATCACCACCCGGCGCCACGGTGCAGGCCGGGTCACCTGCGTCGGCACGGTCCCCGGCCGGGACCTGGCCCGCGTTCTCGCCGAGTGGCTCGCCCCCGAACCCCGGCACGGCTGGGGCGAGTTGCCCGACTCGGTGACCGTGACGAGCGGCACCTCGGAGGACGGGCGGCGCGTGTACGTCGTCCACAACTGGTCTTGGGAGCAGGCGAGTCTGCGGGCACCGTCCGGTCTGACGGACGTGCTCAGCGGCGAACCCCTCGGCCAGGAAGCCCACTTGGACGCCTGGGACGTCCGCGTCTTCGTGAAGGAAGAGACATGCTGAAGAGACTCGGCGTCCTCGCGGCGGCCCTCGCGCTGCTCCCCGCCGCCTCCGCCCACGCCTACAACCCCACCGGCGGCATCCTCTACCAACTCGGTTCGGAGCCTTGCCTGAAGGGCCGGGGCAACTGCGCGATCTACCCCAAGTCGGCCCAGTTGCCCAGCGGTCGGCTCGTCGCCGCCTTCGAGAAGTCCACGGTGGTCCCGTCCTCCGGCAGCGCGGACGGCCAGACGATCCCCGTCTACAAGAGCGACGACCACGGCACGACCTGGCAGCCCCTGTCGGAGGTGAAGGCCCCGGCGTACCTCGGCAACTACCCGAAGTACACCAGCAATTGGACCAACCCGTACCTGTACGTCCTCCCGCAGAACGTCGGCGCCCTCAAGCGCGGCACCCTCCTCATGGCGACCGTCGTCTCCGGCGACGACGCGTACTACAAGGAGCACAAGGCCGCCGACCCGAACTGGACGCCCTCCAACGACGGCGACCGCAGCGACCTGGCCATCGCCCTGTACGCCAGCAGTGACCAGGGCGTCACCTGGCGGGTCGTCAACATCGTCGCCACCGGCGGCTGGCAGGGCGGCAGCGCGGGCGCGGTCGGGCAGAACGTCGCCGCCGCGAACACGCACCGGCAGGTGGACCCGCTCTGGGAGCCGTACCTGATGGTGCATCAGGGCGAGCTGGTGTGCTTCTACTCCGACGAGAACGACTACACCGGCTTCGACCCGGCGACCGGCGTCCCGGTCCCCGACCCCGCCAACGACACGGCGGCGGACGCGCACGGCCAGATCCTCGTCCACCGTACGTGGGACGGGCGTTCGGCGGCGTGGGGGAAGCCCGTCGTCGACATCGCCGGGCTCTCGGGAGCGCAGGGCATCGGCGGCGGACGGCCCGGCATGACGAACGTCGTGCCCACGACCGACGGCAAGTGGCTGCTGACGTACGAGTACTGGGGCGGCGGCGCCAACACGCGCTACCGGGTCGCGGACAGCCCGCTGGAGTTCTTCAAGGGCTCGCCGGTCGGGGAGGGCGTCAACTCCCTTCCTGTGGACCCCGGTTCGCATCCGCTTGCGATGGGCGGGAGCCCCGTACTGATCCGGCTGT
Organism: Streptomyces sp. 4F14; assembly: GCF_048159485.1. Lineage (NCBI taxonomy): Bacteria > Bacillati > Actinomycetota > Actinomycetes > Kitasatosporales > Streptomycetaceae > Streptomyces > Streptomyces sp. 4F14. The sequence continues at coordinate 164,320 of NZ_JBLRVY010000013.1, read as the reverse complement.
CCGACGGGCGGCTCGTGTACAACGCGGCCGGGAGCGGGGACGTGTGGGTCAACGAGAGCGGGCGCAGTGACGGGGTGTGGAAGGAGTACCGGACGACGCTGGGCGCCGGGTACAGCCGTAACCTCCAGTACGACGCCGTCACCGGGCGGGTCGTGATCCTCCGGAACCAGGGGACGTCGACGCTCGCGTACGCGGAGGTCGACCTCGGGCGTTCGGCGGGCGCCTACCACCGCCTCCAGAACCGGAAGACGGGGCAGGTCATCGGCACCAGCGACAAGACCAACGACGCGGACCTCGGCAACGGCGACGTCCCCGACGTACGCCTCGAAGCCCCCGGCCTGGTGAGCAACCAGGACACGCAGTACTGGCACGTCGTGACCGAGCCGCAGGGCGGGACGACCCTGCTGAACAAGTCCGGCGGGCGGGCCGCCGCGATCTGGACCGGCAACGCGACCGAGGGGCAGCGGATCGGCCAGTGGGTCGACGACAGCCCGAAGGGGAGCTGGAACCTGGTCGCGACCACGAACGGCTACTACCGCCTCCAGTCGGCGAAGAACCCGGAGCTGTATCTGACGGGCGCGAGCGCGGGGGCGCCGCTGACCTTGCAGAAGGCGGCCACCGACGGTTCGCAGGAGTGGCGGCTCACCGGGAAGTGACAACGTCAGGGGCGCCGGGCCGACCGGCGCCCCTGACGCATGTCATCCCTCGTCCATGAGCAGCCGTACGAAGTCCCGCACAGGCCGCGTGATGTCGAGGCTCTGGTCCAGCAACCACTGCAACTGCAATCCGTGCATGACCGCGTTGAGCAGCAGGGCGGCGCTCTCGGGGCTGACGCCGGGGCGCAGGGACACGCCGACCTCGCCTTCGTGGATGCCCTCGACGAAGGTGGCCCGGGAGCGTTCGTAGCGCTCGGTGAAGTAGGCGTGGGCGGGGTGGTCCGGGCGGGAGGCGGCCGCCGCCAACTCGATCCACAGGCGCATGAGTTCGGGTGCGTGCTGGTGGTGGCGCAGCACCCCCGCGAAGTACGGCCCGAGCTGGTCCGGACTCTCGATGAGGTCCGCGCCCTGGCGCCACTCCTCGGCGTCGCGCTCGGCGAGGACGGCCGTGAGGATCTCGTCCTTGTTGCGGAAGTGGTGGAGCAGGCCGGTGTGGGTGATCCCGGCGCGTTCGGCGATGTCGCGCAACGACGCCTTCGCGAATCCGTGCTCCACGAAGCTCTCGCGCGCGGCCTGCACGATCTCCGCCCTGCGGGCGAGCGACTTCGCATAGCTCCCGCGCGCCTTGGACTGCTCCACGTGCCTCTCGCTTTCTTTGACAGGGCTGGTCAGGAGCTCGAAAGTATGCCGCCCGGCCGGGAATCGTCCAGCGTCGCGCAAGAGATTCGATAACGAATCAATAACGAGATGTGGTGACTGTCTTCACGAGCTTGCAACGGGAACCTAACGTCCCACCGAAAACAGACCACGTGGTAAGTGGTGGGTTCCCGGACGAAGGAATCAAGCCATGCGCATACGACACCCCCATCCGCGCACCCGCAGACAAGCCCTCACCGCCCTGGGCGTCGGCGCGGTGCTGTTCGCCTCGGCGGCCTGCGACAGCCGGCCCGCGAGCACCTCCGCCTCCTCCTCGACCCTCGCCCTCTCGATCTTCGGAACCCCCAACTCCCTCGATCCGACACAGCTGTTGGAGGGGCAGCAGATGTACGTCTGGGACTCCGTCTACGACACCCTCCTCCTCCAGGACAACAAGGGCCGCCTCCAGCCCGGCGCCGCCCGGAGCTGGCAGTACTCCGCCGACGCCCGCACCCTCACCCTGAAGCTGCGCACCGGCATGAAGTTCAGCGACGGCTCACCCGTCGACGCCGCCGCCGTCCGCGCCACCCTCGACCGCATCCGCAGCACCCCCGGCCCCACCCAGGGCATGCTGGCCTCCCTCGCCTCCGTCGAGGCCCCCGACGCCACCACCGTCGTCATCCGCCTCGAACGCCCCGACGGCGCCCTGCTCACGGCCTTCTCGCAGGCCGCCGGAGTGATCGGCGACCCGAAGACGATGACCTCGAAGAGCGCCGCCCTCCAGCCCGTCGGCTCCGGCCCCTACACCCTCGACAAGGGCCAGACCGTCAACGGCTCCGTGTACGTCCTCAAGCGCCGCGACGACTACTGGAACAAGGCCGCCTACCCCTTCGCCACCGTCAAGGTCCGCGTCATCTCCGACCCCACCGCCGCCGCCAACGCCCTCAAGGCCGGCCAGACCAACGCGGGCACCGTCGACGTCTCCCAGCTCTCCGGCTTCACCGCACCCGCCTTCGAGCACAAACACGTCGACGCCACCGCCGGCGCCACCCTCGTCCTCGCCGACCGCAAGGGCCAGGTCCTCAAGCCCTTGGCCGATTTGAAGGTCCGCAAGGCCGTCAACATGGCGTTCGACCGCGCCAAGATGGTCAAACAGCTCCTGCGCGACTCCGGCCGCCCCACCACCCAGATCTACAACCCCAAGGGCACGGCCTACGACAACGCCCTGAACCAGACCTACGGTTACGACCCCCAGGGCGCCAAACGCCTGCTCGCGGAGGCCGGTTACCCGAACGGCTTCTCCGTCACCATGCCGAGCCTGGTCTTCACCAAGACCTTCGAACCCACCCTCACCCAGGCCCTCGGCGACATCGGGATCAAGGTCACCTGGCAGCCCGTACCGCCCCAACAGGCCGTCTCCGCCCTGGCGTCCAAGAAGTACCCCATGTTCCTCGTCGTGGACGGCCTCACCGCCACCCCCACCGAGACCCGCAACTTCTACAGCCCCACCGGCTACCGCAACGTCTTCAACTCCACCGACCCGACGCTCACTTCACTCCTCGCCCAGGCCGACCGAGAACTCGACCCCGACAAGGCCGCCGCCATCTACCGGCAGATCAACAAGTTCGGCGTCGACAACGCCTGGTACAGCCCCCTCTTCCAGATCGGCAGCGACTGGGTCACCAAGAAGGGCATCACCTACCTCGGTGACGGATCGTCAACTCTGGCCACCGTCCGCCAGTTCGGCACCACCGCCTAGGAACACCCCATGATCCTCTACGTGGTGCGCCGACTCGGCACCGGACTGGTCCTCGCCGTCCTCGTCACCCTCCTCACCTTCCTCCTCCTCAGCACCTCCTTCGACGACGTCGCCAGCAGCATCGTCGGCCCCGGCGCCACCCCCGCCCAGATCCACCAGCAGAAAGCCCAACTCGGCCTCGACCGACCCCTGTTCGTCCAGTACGGCGACTGGCTCGGCCACGCCGTACGCGGCGACCTGGGCGTCTCCTGGTTCACCAGCGAACCCGTCCGCGCCGCCGTCACCGCCCGCCTCGGCGTCACCCTCTCCCTCGTCGTCACCGCGCTCCTCCTCACCACCCTCATCAGCGTCGCCCTCGGCGTCGCCGCCGCAGCCCGGGGCGGCGCCGTCGACCGCATCGCCCAAGGCGTCTCGATGATCGGCCACCTGGTGCCCAACCTCCTCATCGCGATCGCCCTCACCTATGTCCTCGCCGTCAAACTCGGCTGGTTCCCCGCCACCGGCTACACCCCCCTCGCCGAGGACCCCGCCGGCTGGGCGTCCACCATCACCATCCCCGTCGCCGCCCTCATGCTCGGCGGCGTCGCCAACCTCACCGCCCAGATCAGAGGCGCGATGATCGGCGAACTCCGCAAGGACTACGTCCGTACGCTACGCACCCGAGGCGTCCCCACCCGCTCCGTCGTCCTGCGGCACGCCCTGCGCGGCGCCGCCGGACCCGCGCTCACCGTGCTCTCCCTGGAGTTCGTCCAGATGCTCGGCGGCGCCCTCGTCATCGAGCAGGTCTTTGCCCTCCCCGGCTACGGCCAGTACGCCTTCAACGCCTCCCTCCAGGGCGACGTGCCGATCATCATGGGCATCAGCGTCTTCGGCGTACTCCTCGTGATCGGCGTCAACCTCACCGTGGACCTGGTGGGCGGCTGGCTCAACCCGAAGGCGAGAGTGCTGAGTTGACCTTCAATGCCAGATCGACGCTGCGGAAGCTCCGCCACGACCCGCAGGCCGTGATCAGCGCGGGGCTGCTCCTCGCCATCGTCCTGCTCGGCCTGACCTCCCCGCTCTTCCGCGAACACGGTCCGAACCAGGCGTCGTTGGACGCCGTCAACGCCGCCCCCGGCAGCGACGGCTACCTCCTCGGCGGCGACAAGAGCGGGCGCGACATCCTCGCCCGGCTCCTCGCGTCCATCAACACGAGCATGGTCTCCGCCCTCATCGGCACCGGCATCGCCCTCGCCGTCGGCGTCACCTTCGGGCTGATCGGCGGGTACTTCGGGCGGCGCGTCCGGGGCGTCACCGAATGGGTGTTCAGCCTCATCATGACGTTCCCCGGACTCCTGCTCCTCATCGTCCTGCTGCCCGTCACCGGCGGCGACTACCGGGCGACCATGCTCATCTTCGGGTTCCTCCTCTCGCCGGGCGTCTACCGGCTCGTCCGCAACCTCGTCCTCGGCGTCAGGAACGAGCTGTACGTCGACGCCGCGCGCGTCTCCGGCCTGCCCGACCGGCGGATCCTGCGCCGCCACGTCCTCACCGTCGTCCGGGGGCCGGTGATCATCGCCACCGCCTTCCTCGCCGGGTCCTCCATCGCCGTGCAGTCCGGGCTCGCGTTCCTCGGACTCGGGTCCAGTACGGTGCCCAGCTTCGGGGCGATGATCTCCGAAGGGTTCACCAACCTCTACGAGGAACCCCTCCAGTTCGTGTGGCCCAGCCTCACGTTGGGCCTCATCACCGCCTGCCTCGTCCTGCTCGGCAACTCCCTGCGGGACGCGCTGGAAGGAGGCCGCCCCAAGCCGGTACGTATCGCAACGCCCCCTCGCCTTCAGGTGCCTTCCCCCTCCAGTACCTCTTCAGGGCTGCTCGTCATCGACGACCTCGCCCTCGCCTACCCCACCCCCGACGGGGAGTTGAAGGAGGTCGTCTCCGGCGTGAGCCTCACGCTGGAGGCCGGGAAGACCCTCGGGCTCGTGGGGGAGTCCGGGTCCGGCAAGACCCAGACCGCGTTCGCGGTGCTGGGCGTGCTGCCCGCCGAGGCCGTCGTCACACGCGGATCCGTACGGCTCGACGGACGGGAACTTCTCGGGCTGGGCGAAGGGGAGTTGAGAAAGGTGCGGGGGCGGTCCATCGCGTACGTCCCCCAGGAACCGATGTCCAACCTCGACCCCAACTGGACCGTCGGCGCACAGCTCGTCGAAGCCATCCGCGCCGCAACTCCCTTGCCCCGCAAGGAAGCACGAGCCCGAGCCCTCGCCCTCCTGACCCGGGTCGGCATCCCCGACCCCGCCCGCACCTACGCCTCCTACCCCCACCAGATCTCCGGGGGCATGGCCCAACGCGTCCTCATCGCCGGAGCCGTCGCCACCCACCCCGCCCTCCTCATCGCCGACGAACCCACGACCGCGCTCGACGTCACGGTCCAGGCGGACATCCTCGACCTTCTCCGCGACCTCCAGGCCGAGTTGGGCATGGCGGTGCTGCTGGTGACGCACAACTTCGGTGTCGTCGCGGACATCTGTGACCGGGTCGCGGTGATGCGGGAGGGCCGGATCGTGGAGACGGGCGAGGTGGAGCAGCTGTTTGCGGCGCCTCAACACCCGTACACGCGGATGTTGTTGGACTCGATCCTGGACGAGGGCACGCTCCGCGAAGAGGGTGAGGGAACGGGTCGGTTCGTGGAGCCCGGAGCCGGTGGCACCGGGAAGTACCCGGGAAGCGAGGGCGCGGCCCGGCGGGGGGACGGGAACGCCGACCTTGCGGAGAGCGGCGGAAGTGGCGTGGGCCAAGACGTGTCCGCCGGGCGGGACTTCGGCGAGCCCGACTCCCGGGGCGCCAGCGGCCTCGCCGGCCACGCCGCTCGTGAGTCCCGTGTCGACGGCGAGGGACCTCGCACCCGCGACACCCCCGAGCCCGGCGATGTCCACGCCGTCAGCGACGCCTCCGGCCCCCAGGAGACCCGATGACCAGCCCCCTCCTCGATGTCTCCGGCCTCCGCGTCACCTACCCCGGCCGAGGCTTCCGTGCCCGCCCCAAAGAGGTTCTCCACGGTGTCTCCCTGACCGTCGGGCAAGGCGAGACCCTCGGTGTCGTCGGGGAGTCGGGGTCGGGCAAGACCACGATCGGGCGTGCTGTCCTCGGCCTCGTCAAGGCGGCCGACGGAAGGATCGGCTTTCTCGGTCAGGACATCACCCACGTGACGCCCAAGGAACGTCGGGGACTTGCCCGTGATCTCCAGGTCGTCTTCCAGGACCCGTACACCTCCCTCAACCCCGCGCTGACCGTCGGTGACATCCTCAGCGAACCCCTCGTCGTCCAGGGCGCGACCCCGAAGGGCGCCCGCACCCGGGTGCTGGACCTCCTCGACCAGGTGGGGCTGCCGACGGACGCGTACGACCGGCTGCCGCGCGAGTTCAGCGGCGGGCAGCGTCAACGCGTCGCCATAGCGAGGGCGTTGGCGCCGGGCCCCAAGCTGATCGTCTGCGACGAACCGGTCTCCGCGCTGGACCTCTCCACGCAGGCCCGCGTCCTCGACCTGTTCGTCGACATCCAGCGCCGTACCGGTGTCTCCTACCTCTTCGTCTCGCACGACCTCGCCGTGATCCGGCACGTCAGCCACCGCGTCGCGGTCGTCCACCACGGCGACATCGTCGAGACCGGCCCCGCCGGACACGTCACCTCCACCCCCGAACACCCCTACACCCGCCGCCTGTTGCTGGCGGCACCCGTCGCCGACCCGGTGAGACAGCGAGCCCGGCGCGAGGCACGAAGGCGGTCCGAGACCGCCGGAACTCCGTGAGCCGAGCCGCCCCATCCGGCCCTCTGTCCGACTCACCTCGCCCGAGCCGCCCCGTCCGGCCCCCCATCCGACTCACCCCGCCCGAGCCGCCCCATCCGACTCACCCCATCCGTGCCGCAACGATCCGAGCCCCCTCCATCAGCCCCGCCCCGGTGCGAGTCGACCCCGATGCGAGCCCCCGACCCGCCGCCCTTCGGCCTGAGCCCTCGCCCAACCCCCGCCCAGCCCCCCGTCACCCGACCCCGCCCCGAGAGGACCCCGATGCTGAAACCCCGTCCGTCCGCCACCCGTGAGCTGGTGAACCTCGACGGTGTCTGGAAGTTCGCCCTCGACGCGGAGGCGGGCCACGCCCCGTGGTCGGGGCCGCTCGACACCCTGCTGGAGGCGGCCGTCCCCGCCAGCTACAACGACCTCTTCACCGACCCCGCGATCCGCGACCAGGTCGGCTGGGTCTGGTACCAGCGCACGGTCCGCGTCCCGAGGGGCTGGACCGGCGAGCGCGTGTTCGTCCGCCTCGACGCGGCCACCCACGAGGGCTGTGTGTACGTCGACGACGTCCTCGTCGCCGAACACGTCGGCGGCTACACCCCGTTCGAGGCCGACATCACCGAACACGCCGTGCCCGGCGCCGAGTTCCGCCTCACGATCGGCGTGAACAACGAACTCACCAACACCACGATCCCACCCGGCCGCATCACCGTCGACCAGGACGGCCGCCGCAGACAGACGTACCTGCACGACTTCTACAACTACGCCGGCCTGGCCCGCTCGGTATGGCTGCACAGCGTCCCGACCACCCACATCACGGACGTCACCGTCGTGACCGGCCTCGACACCGGCACCGGCACGGTCGCCTACGACGTGAGCACCAGCGAGCCCGCCGACGTCAGGGTCCGGATCCTGGACGCGGACGGCACCGAGGTCGCCGCCGCCGACGGCGCCACCGGCACACTGCGGATCCCGGACGCCACCCTGTGGAGGCCGGGCAGCCCGTACCTGTACGACCTGGTCGCCGAGATCCCCGGCACGGACATCTACCAACAGCCCTTCGGCGTCCGCACGGTGGAGGTCAGGGACGGGCAATTCCTCATCAACGGCGAGGAGTTCTACTTCACCGGCTTCGGCAAGCACGAGGACACCCCGGTCCGGGGCAAGGGCCACGACGACGCCTACCTCGTCCACGACTTCCAGCTCATGGAGTGGGTCGGCGCCAACTCCTTCCGCACCTCCCACTACCCGTACGCCGAGGAGGTCCTCGACTTCGCCGACCGGCACGGCATCGTCGTCATCGACGAGACCGCCGCCGTCGGCCTCAACCTCGGCGTGGAAGCGGGCCTGTTGGGCACCCCGCCCCGCCCGACGTTCTCCCCGGACACCCTCAACGACGACACCCGCGCCGCCCACGCCCAGGCGATCCGCGAGCTCATCGCCCGCGACAAGAACCACCCCAGCGTCGTCATGTGGTCCATCGCCAACGAACCGGCGTCCAACGAACCCGGCGCCCGCGAGTACTTCGAGCCCCTCGTCGAACTGGCCCGCAAACTCGACCCCACCCGCCCGCTCACCTACTCGGTCGTCATGTTCGCGACCTCCGAGAACGACCGCATCGCCGACCTCTTCGACGTGATCAGCGTCAACCGCTACTACGGCTGGTATGTCGCGACCGGCGATCTCCCCACCGCCGAACGTTACTTGGAGGGCGACCTGCGCGCCTGGGCGGCGAAGTTCGGCAAGCCGCTCCTGATGAGCGAGTACGGCGCCGACACCCTCCCCGGCCTGCACTCCGTGTGGGACCAGCCGTGGAGCGAGGAGTACCAGGCCGACCTGCTCGCCCTGCACCACCGCACCTTCGACCGCATCCCGGAGGTCATCGGCGAACACATCTGGAACTTCGCCGACTTCCAGACCTCCCACGGCATCCACCGCGTCGACGGCAACCGCAAGGGCGTCTTCACCCGCGACCGCCGCCCCAAGGCCGCCGTCTACGAACTCCGCTCCCGATGGCTGGAGTTGGGACACCGGAAGCCCGTCGCCCAGGAAGGAACGACAGCGCGATGACCGTCGAGATGAAGGGTGCCGTAGCCGTGGTGACCGGCGCCGGCAGCGGTATCGGCCGGGCCGTCGCCCACTCCCTCGCCCGCCGGGGCGCCCTCGTCGTCGTCACCGACCGAGACGGAGCCCGCGCCGACACGGTCGCCGGGGAACTCGGCGGCCAGGCGACCGCCGCCCGCTGCGACGTCACCAGCCTCGACGACCTCCAGGCGGTGAAGGACCTCGCGCTCGCCACGTACGGCCGGGTCGACGTCGTCATGAACAACGCGGGCGTCCTGGCCGTCGGTCCCGTCGAGGCGATCCCCCTCGACGCCTGGCAGAAGGTCATCGACGTCAACCTCCTCGGCGTCGTCCGCAGCAACATCGTCTTCCTCCCGTACCTGCTGGAACGCGGCAGCGGACACATCGTCAACACCGCCTCCAACGCGGGCCTGATGCCCTACGGGTACGAGCAGCTCCCGTACACGGCAAGCAAACACGCGGTCGTCGGGCTCTCCGAGTCCCTCGCCCTGTACCTGCGCCCGCGCGGCATCGGCGTCTCCTGCCTCTGCCCCGGGATGGTCGTCACCAACATCGCCGAACAGGTCGCGTTCTACGGACCCGTGTCCGAGCCCGGCGGCCCCAACACCCCTGTCCTGGAAGCGGACCAGGTCGGCGAGCTCGTCGCCGACGGCATCGCCGAGGACCGCTTCCTCATCCTGACCGTCCCGGCCGTGGCCGACGAACTGCGCGAAAAAGGCGCGGACATCGAAGCCTATCTGGCCCGACTGACCAGCGAGATCGAAGGAACCTGAGCACATGAGCACGTTGAGCCGCCGACACCTGCTCGGCATCATGACGGCGACAGCGGCGGGGGCGGCCGTCTCGGCGCCGACAGCCGCCGCAGCCGCGCCGGCGACGCCCTTCAAGGGCCCCGCGAGACAGCCGTACGCCCTCCAGATCAACTCCCGTACCGCGCCGATCGGCACCCAGACCACCCCGGCGTTCAGCTGGGTCCCCCCGGTCGACCGCCAGTCCGCGTACGAGATCCGGGTGGGCACCCGCCCCGGCACCGCCGACGTCTGGGCCAGCGGGCGTGTCAAGGGCACCGCCACCGTCGAAGTCCCCTACCAGGGACGTGCGTTGAAGGCGGACCGCGCCTACCACTGGCAGGTCCGCTCCTGGGACGAGCACGGCCGGCCCGGCGCCTGGAGCAAGCCCGCGACCTGGGAGACCGGGCTCTTCGACGGCGACTGGTCCGGCGCCCGCTGGATCGGCGGACGGACCGAACAGGACCACGACTGGCGGGACTCGACCGCGACCGTCGTGTTCCGGGGCGGCGCCGACCCCGACAGCGGACTCTCCCTCCTCCTGCGCGCCGAACCCATCGGCAAGACCTGGGGCGAGGCCCTCGACTGGACGCTGAAGCGCGTCGGCGACGCGATGCAGCTCGTCATGGCGACGAGCCACTACGCGGGCAACACCTGGGTGGACGACGGGACTTCGCAGCCGGACTGGGGTGTCGACCACTACGACCCGCAGAGCGAGACCAACCCCACGACGTCCGGCACCCGCCGCGTCCCCGTCGGCACGGTCGCCCTCCCCGCGTCGACCGGCCTCACGCCGGGCACCTGGGCGAGCCGCGACCACACCGTCACCGTCGAGGTGCGGGGCCTCACCGTCACGACCACCGTGAACGGCGTCCACGTCGACACCCGGACCCTCACCGGGGACCAGATCCGCCGCCACGGCAGCTTCGGGTTCGGCGGCGTCACCTCGGCGACCATCCGCAACGTCACCGTGAAGGGCACCGGCGCACGGGACTTCAGCGCCGACCTCACCACCGGCGCGAACCCCTTCGAGGCCGGCATCGGCACCCTCGACGGCCTCACCTTCCCGCCGAAGAACCCGTACATCCCCGGCCGCAACAACGTCCTCCCGATCGCCGCCCCGGCCCCCGTCCTGCGCCGCTCCTTCAGACTCACCGGCAACCGCCGTATCGCCAAGGCCCGCCTCCACCTCAGCGCGGCCGGCAACGTCACCCTCACCGTCAACGGCGCCCCCCTCACCGTCGACGGCACCCGCACCCCCCGCCTCCTCACCGACCACAGCACCTACGACCGCACCGTCCTCTACGACACGTTCGACGTCACCGCCCTCCTGCGCGCCGGCCGGGAGAACGTCGTGGCCGCCGAACTCGGCCGGGGCTTCTACGGGCTGACGACCCCTCAGGAGTGGTACTGGCAGCTCGCCCCCTACTCCGGCCAGCCCCGCCTCCTCGCGAAACTCGCGATCACCTACACCGACGGCACCTCCACCACCCTGGTCACGGACGGCAGTTGGCTCACCGCCGACGGGCCGACCACCTTCGACTCCGTCTACTCGGGCGAGAAGTACGACGCCCGGCGCGCGGAGAAGCTGGGGGAGTGGCGGACGGCCGGCTACCGCACGGGCGGCGACTGGCGCCCCGCAACCCACCTGATCCCGCCCGGAAGTTGCTCCAGCCCGCATCCCAAGTTCCATGGCAGGCTTCCCGCGACGAAGACCCCGTCCGGCTTCAAGCCCGCCGTCCTGCGCGCCCACGAGTCCGAACCCGTCCTCGTCAGCGAGGTGTTGAAGCCCGTCGCCCTCACTCCTGGGACCCCGGGCACCTGGATCGTCGACTACGGGCAGATCCTCACCGGCTTCGTCCGCGTCCACCTCACCGGCGTCACCCCCGACAAGGCGGGCCTCGCCCTGCGCATCCGGGGCGGCAACCGCGTCACCGACGGGACGGTCGAGGAGGAGAACTTCCAGCACGACGCCAACCTCCAGACCCACTACTACACCGTCGGCACCCGCCCCACCCAGACGTGGGAGCAGCAGTTCAGCCACTTCGGCTTCCGCTACCTGGAGGTGCGCGGCCTCGATGCGGTCCTCGGCCGCACCCCCGAACTCGCCCGCGACGCCGGCCTGTTCACCGTGTCCGTCGCCCGCACCGGCTTCGCCCGCACCGGCACCTTCACCACCGGCAACGCCCTGATCAACCGCATCCAGCGCAACCTGGAGTGGGCCGAACAGAACAACCTCGTCCAGAAGCCCACCGACACCCCCTCCCGCGAGAAGAACGGCTGGACCGGCGACGCCATGGCCAGCTCCGAGTCCCAGTCCCTCACCTGGGACGTCAACGGCGTCTTCACCACCTTCCTGCGCCACCTGCCCGACAACCAGATCTCCACCGGCCAGCTCCCGATGATCGTCCCCGCCCCCAAGGGCGCCTACGGCTACGACCGCACCCCCGGCTGGAACGCCACCTGGAAGGCCGTCCCCGCCTGGGACTCCGCGTACTTCGTCATGCCGTGGGAGCTGTACACGTACTACGGCAACAGCAGCCTCTTCGCCGAGCTGTACGACCACCAGGACCGGCTGCTCAGCTACTACGAAACCCTCTTCACCCCGGCGAACGACTACATCTTCGAAGCCTCCCTCGGCGCCTACTCCGGCGCGGAGCCCCCGGGCAGCAACGCGGTCATCAGCCTCGCCTTCTACATCCACTTCTGCGACTACATGGACCAGGTGGGCGACCTCCTCGGCCGCACTCAACGCGCCGCGTACTACCGCGAGTTGGCCCGCACCCTCCGCAAGGCGTTCATCACCAACTACTGGGACGGCACCCAGTTCACCAAGGGCAGCATCTCCAGCGAGAACACGATGGCCGTGGCCTTCGACCTCGTCCCCGGCTCCGACCTCCCGAAAACCGACCCCCGCTACCTCAAGGACACCAAGTCCCAGGCGGAGAACAAGAAAGCCCTCGTCGAACTCCTCGCCGACCGCATCACCGCCTCCGGCAACCACATCCAGAACGACATGTACGGCTCCCGCTACGAGTTCAACATCCTCAGCGAGTACGGCTACACCGACACAGCCCTCAAGTCGGTCACCCAGACCGGCACCCCCGGCTACGTCTACCAGATCGCCAAGGGCGCCACCTCCCTCTGGGAACAGTGGACCGACCGCCTCTCGGTCAACCACCACTACCGCTCCAACGTCGCGACCTGGTTCTACCAGAGCCTCGCCGGCATCCGCCCCACCTCGACCGCCTACGAAACCCTCCGCGTTCGCCCCTACATCCCCTCGACTCCCGTCAACAGCCGAGTCCCCGCGAACGTCGACGACACCGACCTGTCACCCACCCTCCTCGACCACGTCAGCGCCACCATCAACACGGTCCGCGGCAAGGTCACTTCGGCCTGGCACCGACTCCCGGACGGCCGTATCGCCCTCACGGTCACCGTCCCGTTCAACACGGACGCGGAGATCTGGGTCCCGACGCAGGGCAAGCCGGTCACCACACCCCTGAAGCCGATACGCAAGGCCACCTCGGGAGGCGCCGAGTACCAGGTCTTCCGGGTGCGGGCGGGGGAGTACCGCTTCAACGCGTAGCACACCTGCCAAGAGGCCGCCTGGCCCCCGAAGGGGTGGTTCCAGGCGGCCTCCGTCAAGGACTCAGCAGACCCGGACCCCGTCGATCATGTCGTTCCAGGGGGTGTTCGCGAGGCTGTCCTCCGTGTGGTAGGCCGTGCTCGTGAACTTCTGGACCCAACGGCCGCCCTCCCAGTTGTAGAACCTGGCCACGGTGCCGCGGGTCTGGTTGTTCTTGTACGAGGTGAGGGTGTCGTTGCCGAAGGGGAGGTCGTTCAGGTCGCGGAATTCGCAGACGTACAACGACAGCTTGGTGCCGGTCCAGTTGGCATCCCGCCACAGGCACAGGTACTGGGAGGCACAACTGGTGTCCCGCACGCCGGGCACGGCCAGCGTGATGGTCGCGCTGCCGTCCTTGACCCGGATCTCGTTGTACCCCACCTGCTCCGCCGGGACCTTGATGTCCGCCAACTGCGCTTCCACCCGGTCCTGCAACTGGGCCGCCTGCCGGGCCGAAAGGCCCACCGCCTTCGCCTGCGCCGCGTACGTCGACCCGGTCGACCCAGTGGCCTGGTCCGTGGCGGCCGTGGCGGCGCTGCCGGCTCCGAGTGTCAGCGCCATGCCGCACAGCAGGGCGGAGACGCGCTTCGTGACGTGGGATCGGACGTGCATGAGGTTTCCTCCGTCGGTGGGTCTCGGCGGCACCCCCCGGTACCGCTCTCACCTCGATCTCAGCGGCCGGCCCATTGATTGGCAGGGCTGTTCCGGCGGCCAATCAATGAGCGGGTGTGACGTTTCGGGCCGGGTTGAGGGGTGTAGGGGTGAGATGTCTGGTGTGGGACGGCCGACGAGGGGGACGGGCATGGCGGGGCGTCGTGAGGTGCCGGTGGATCCGGGGGCGGGCCCGGTGCAGCGGTTCGCGTTCGAGTTGCGCAAGCTGCGGACGGAGGCGGGCGGGACGACGTACCGGGCGATGGCCGAGCGGGCCGGCTACTCGGGCACGACCCTGTCGCAGGCGGCGGCGGGCGAGCAACTGCCCACGCTCGCGGTGACCTTGGCCTACGTGGCGGCGTGCGGGGGCAATGCGGTCGAGTGGGAAGCCCGGTGGAAACAGGCCGTGGACGCCGCCGCCGCGGTCGGCGCGCAGGAGGAGGGCGGTGAAGGGGCGGATGTGCCCTACCGGGGGCTGGCCCGGTTCGAGCCGGGCGACAGCGGACTTTTCTTCGGCCGGGACCGGCTCACCACCGACCTGCTGGATCTGCTGCGGCGCCGGCGGTTCGCCGCGGTGTTCGGCCCGTCCGGCAGCGGCAAGTCCTCCTTGCTGCGCGCGGGCCTGATCCCCGCCCTCCAGCACTCCCAGGAACCCGGCCTGCGGCCGGCCGTGATCCAGATCCTGACGCCCGGCGACCACCCCGCGCGCGCCCACGCGCCTCTACTCGACGCGAGCGGACCCGGCGACGGCGGCACGGACACGTTCGTGATCGTCGACCAGTTCGAGGAGGTCTACACCCTCTGCCAGGATCCGGCGGAACGCACCCGCTTCATCGACCTCCTGCTCGCCGCCCTCCGACCGGCAAGCCGCTTACGGGTGCTGATCGCGGTCCGCGCCGACTTCTACGGCCGTTGTGCCGAACACCACGCCCTGGCCGAGGCGTTGCGTGACGCCAACCTGCTGGTCACCCCGATGAACCAGGACGAACTGCGCGACGCCATCGTCAAACCGGCCACAGCCACCGGACTGACCCTGGAACGCGCCCTGACCGCCCGGATCGTCCGGGACGTCGCCGACGAGTCCGGTGGCCTGCCCCTGATGTCGCACGCGCTGCTGGAGACCTGGCGAAGGCGCCGGGGCAGAGTGCTCACCGAAGCCGTGTACGACGCCGTCGGCGGGGTGAGCGGTGCCCTCGCCCGAACCGCGGAGCGCCTCTACACCCAGCTCTCTCCCGAACAGGCCGCCGTCGCCCGCGATCTGCTGCTGCGGCTCGTCACCCCCGGTGAAGGAGCCCAGGACACCCGTCGCCCCGCTCTGCGCACCGAACTGGCCGCGAGCACCCGCGGGGATGCCGCCCTGGTCCTGGAACGACTGGCCCGCGCCCGCCTGGTCACCCTCGACGGCGACACCGTCGACCTCGCCCACGAAGCCCTGATCACGGCATGGCCGCGACTGCGGATGTGGATCGAGACCGACCGCGAACTCCTGCGCGCGCACCGGCGTCTGACCCATGCGGCCGGGGAGTGGGCGGACCACGGCAGGGACGACGGGGCGCTCTACCGCGGAGTACGGCTGGCCGAGTGGGACGACCGGGACACCGGCCGGCTCAATGATCTCGAACGCGGGTTCCTGGCGGCGAGCCGCGACCGCGCACAGGCCGAGCGGGCGGCGGCGAGGCGCCGTGCGCGGCTGACGCTGAGCGGGCTCACGGCGGCGGTGGTCGCACTGACCGTCCTCGCGGGCATCGCGTTCGTACAGGCCCGGCGGGCGCAGGCCGGGCAGGAGCTCGCGTTCTCCCGGCAACTCGTGGCGAGCGCGCGTGGCCAGGCCCAGCTCGACCCCGAACTGGGCCTGTTGCTGGCTACCAGTGCCTACCGCACCAGCGCGACCGACGAGACCGAGGCGGCACTGCGCCAAGCCGTGTTCGAGTCACGGGTGAGGGCCGTGCTCGCCAGCCACGACGGGCAGGTTCTCGGGGTCTCGTTCAGTCCGGACGGCCGCTACCTCGCCACCAGCGGCGGCGACGGCGCGGTCCGGGTGTGGCGGTACGGCACGACGCTGCGAGACCCCGTGGTGCTGCGCGGTGGCGGTGGCGGCGAGGTGTGGACGCCGGTGTTCAGCCCGGACGGCACCCGGATCACGGCGGCCGGCGAGGACGGCACGGTCTCGGTGTGGACGTGGGCGAGCGGCGCCGAGCCGGTCATCCTGCGAGGACACACGGCACAGGTGTGGAGCGCCACGTTCAGCCCGGACGGCCGCAGCGTCGCCAGCGCCAGTGACGACGGCACCGTACGGATCTGGAACGCCACGGGCGGCGGCGGACCGGTCGTGCTGCGCGGCCACGACGGGCGGGCGCTCGGCGTCGCGTTCAGCCCGGACGGACGCCGTCTCGCCAGCAGCGGCGGCGACGGGACGATACGTGTCTGGGACGTCGGGAGCCGGCGGACGACCGTGGTGCTGCGCGGGCACAGCAACTCCGTGGAGTCGCTCGCCTTCAGTCCCGACGGGCGGCGCATCGCCACCGCGAGCACCGACGGGACCGCGCGCCTGTGGGACCCCGACGCCCCCGCCGAGTCGGTCGTGCTCGGCAGCCACGACGGCACGGCGGAGGGCATCGGCTTCAGCCGGGACGGCGCCCGGGTCGCCAGCGCGGGCAACGACGGGACCGTACGGATCTGGAACGTGCGGCACCGCGCCGCACCGCTGATCCTGCGCGGGCATCGCGGCACCGTGACCGCGGTCGCGTTCGCCGCCGACGGGCGGCGCGTGGTGAGCGTCAGCCAGGACGGCACCGTACGGGTCTGGGAGGCGGCCCCGACGGGCAGCGACAGCGTGCTGACCGGGCACGACGGGCCGGTGTGGGCGACGGCGGCCAGCCGGGACGGCCGCCGGCTCGCCAGCGCCGGCGCCGACGGTACCGTGCGCGTCTGGCGCACCGGGAGCGCCGCCCCGCCGACCGTGCTGCGCGGGCACGACGGCGACGTCGTCGGGGTGGCGTTCAGCCCGGACGGCCGCCGGGTGGCCGCGACCGGCGCCGACGGGACCACCCGGATCTGGCCGGTGGACGACGCGAGGGAACCCGTCGTCCTGCGCGGCCACGACGGGGCGGTGTGGACCGCGGCGTTCAGCCCCGACGGACGCCGCCTGGTCACCGGCGGCAGCGACGGCACCGTACGGATCTGGCACACCGCCGCGGGCGCGGAACCCCTGGTCGTCGACACCGGCCAGGACCAAGTGCGGTACGTCGCCCACAGCCCCGACGGGCGGCGCGTGGCCGCGGCCGGCCGGGACGGCACCATCCACGTCCTGGACCCCGCCACCGGTAAGGAACTGGAGGTCCTCCGCGGTCACACCGGCCTGGTGTGGACGGTGGCCTTCAGCCCCGACGGCCGGCACCTCGTCAGCGGCGGCAACGACGGATCGGCCAGGCTGTGGAATCTCGCCGAGCCCGGCAGACCGCGCGTGCTGAACGGCCATCAGGGAGTGGTGTGGAGCGTGTCGTTCGGCCCCGACGGCCGTCGAGTCGTGACCAGCGGCAACGACGCCACCACCCGCATCTGGAGCACCACCGGCAACAGCCCGCCCGTGATCCTGCACGGCTTCGGCGCCTCTGTGGAGAACACGAACTTCCTCCCCGGTAACCGTTTCGTCAGCGCGCACGACGACGGCACCGTCCGCGTCTGGACCTGCCGCCCCTGCGAACCGATCGACGAGGTCCTGCGGCGCTCCCGGGCCGGCACCACCCGAGAACTGACCCACGAGGAACGGGCCGCCTACCTCAACGAGCCAGCCGGATGAGGCCCGCCGGCAGCCCTCGAAGACGCGGCGAGTCGGACACCGTTCCGCGAGGACGGCGACGCGCGGAGTGCCGTATCTCTCGGCTGTTGTGGTTCGCGGGCCTTCATGAACCGGTGCGGGTACCGGGTTCGGGCTGTGGCGTGAAGCGGCGGTGGCCCTTGCGGTCGTAGTAGCGGGTCATCGCGAAGCCGAACAGGAGTGAGACCACGAAGCCGAGGGCGATCATCAGCCAGGCGCGGGTCAGGCCCGCGTCGCCGCGGGCGTCGAAGTAGAGGATCGCGCGGACGCCGTCGCCGAGCTGGCGCATGGGCTCGAAGTGGGATAGGAAGCGGTAGAAGCCGGGGACCGCTTGGAGGGGGACGGTCGTGCCGGAGGAGGGGAGGCCCATCACGATGAAGACGAACATCGCGACGAGCTGGCCGATGCCGCCGAACGCCGCGTTGATGGCCTGCACACCGAGGCCGACGGCGAGGGTCGCGCAGTAGGAGAACACCCACAGCAGGGGGAGGTGGGTGGCGTCGATGCCGAGGATCGCCACGCAGGCCAGCATCACGAGCGACGAGCTGATCAGGGTGATGCCCGCTGTCATCAGCATCTTGAGGAGCAGGGTCTGCGTGCGGTTCACGCCGATCGTGGGCCGGCGTGTGTGCAGGGGGCCCATCTCGACGTCCGCGTACCCCAGCGCGCCGTCCACGCCGGAGTGGATCACGTTCCCGCCCATGAAACCGGCCAGGACCAGGAGGAGGGCGTAGTAGAACGCGGTCAGGCCGATGCCGCTGTGGTCGCCGATGGGGTGCCCGACCTCGGTCCTGATCTGTACGGGGTCCGCGAGCAGCAGTCTCGTGGTCGCCGTCGCCGCCGGGTCGGCCTGGGTGAGCTGCTCGCCGATCGTGGCCGACGCCTGCTGCGCGGCCGTCGTCGAGATCCTGCTCGCGAGGCTGGAACCGAGGCTGCCCTTGCCGGGGTTCGTGAGGACCGTGAGCGTCGGGCGGCTGGTCGCGCCCCGGGTGGTGAGGGCGAGGGTGCGGTCCGTGAAGTCGGCGGGGATGACCAGCGCCCCGTACACCTTGCCGCTGTCCAGCTCGTCCTGGGCCTGCGAACGGGTGCGCACCCGCCACTCGGCCTGGTCGCCGGGCGCTTTCCTGATCGCCTCGGCGACCTGTGTGCCCAGGTTCGCGCGCTGCCCGGCCGGGGGTTTGCCCTGATCCATGTTGACCAGGGCGATCGGCAGGTCGTGCAGGTGCTTGTTCGGGCTGACGATGCCGCCCATGTAGAGGAGGGACAGCAGGAAGGCGAGGACCGTGCTGAGGAGGGTCGGCAGGATCCACAGCCTGGGGTGCCGGATCAGCGCGAACGCACGGACCGTGCGGGCCGGGGGTGGGGGCTCGGGCGTCATGGTTACCAGGTCAGCACGGGTACGGGCGACCCGCACATCGAGCCCCCACGGGGCCGTCAGCCCTGGGTGCCGCTCTGGCTCACCGGACGCAGGCCCAGGACGCCCTTCGGGTCGGACGGGTTCACGCCCTGGACGTCACCGACGTACAGGCCGATCCGGGACTTGTAGCGGTCCAGCGCGGTGCGGTCGCTCAGGAACTCGCCGAGGCCGAGCGGGTTCATGTTCTTGTACTCGAAGATGCCCTTGCGGCCGGCGGGAGCGGGGACGTCCGTGCGGGCGGCCCACGTGCCGATGTCGTTCTTCTGGGCGTCCTTGGAGAGGATCCAGCTCAGGTACAGCTTGGCGGCGGCCTTGTGCGGGGCGTTCTTGAGGATCGCGCCGGTCTGCGGCCAGGCCACCCACGGGGACTGCTTCGGGAGGGTGACCTGGGAGAGGCCGTTCATGCTGCCGCCGCTGCCGAAGTTGGCGACGTAGTCGCCGGTGCCGACGAGGTCGGACGAGTCCTGGGTGCCGCGCACGAACTTCGGGTTCTGCGCCATCAGCTGCTTCAGGTAGCCGAAGCCGTACTTGTCGGTCAGCTCCTTGAAGTAGTAGAGGACCGCGTCGTCGTCGTTCGGGTAGGTGAAGACGAGCTTGTTCTTGAACTCGGGCTTCAGGAAGTCCTTGGCCTCCACGGGGGCCTTGTCGCCGAGCTTCGTCGCGGTGACATTGGCGAAGGCGAAGTAGAACAGGCCCGCGTAGTAGCCGTCCTTGTCCTTGACCCGCTTGTCGACGGCGTTCCAGCCGACGGGCTTGTACTTCTCCAGGACGCCTTCCTTCTTCCAGCGCGGGAAGTCGTCGACGGTCTGGAGGTGGACGACGTCGGCGACGACGTGCCGCTCGGCGATCTGGTTGTCGACGCGGGCGTCGTGGTTCTTGCTGAAGTCGACGACGATGTCGACCTTCATCTTCGGGAACTTCTTGACGAAGGCGTCCTTCAGATAGTCGGCCTGGCCGGGCTTGTCACCACCGGCGTAGACGACGAGCCGGCCACCCTCGGCGACGGCTTCCTTGTACAGCTTCTGCAGCTGCGCGTCCTCGCTCGCCGGCTTCGTCCCGGCGGCGGCGACACCCGCGACGCCCGCTCCGGTCGTGGCGAGGACACCCAGGGCGACGGCACCGGCCCAGGCCGTACGGGAGATCCGCATGACAGCTCCTTGCTTGAGGCTTCAACTGTCTTCGACCTTAGCCCCAGGTATTGCAAAACTGCAAGATATGGCCGTGGCTGAGCCCGCCAGAAGACATCGTTGCTGGTCAGCGCCGCCAGGGCAGGTCCACCGGGAGCGCCGGACGCTCCGGACCCGTCAGCCCCGCGAGGACGATCGCGCACGCCTCCCCGAGCGCCTGCGCCTGCTCCGGCGTCAGCCGGTCGAAGACCGTGGAGCGTACGAGGGCCACATGGCCCGGCGCCGCCTCCTCCAGCGCGGCCAGCCCCGCGTCGGTCAGCACCGCGAGCTGCGCCCGCTTGTCGCCGGGGGAGTCCTCACGCCGTACCCAGCCCTCCTCCTCCATCCGGGCGATGGTGTACGACAGCCGGGTCCGGGCGATGCGCAGCTTCTCCGCGAGGTCCGTCATCCGCAGCCGCTGTTCGGGCTGCTCGGAGAGGAACACCAGCACCGAGTAGTTGAGGTGGCTCATCCCCGAGTCGTGCCGCAGCTGCTGGTCGAGCGCGTCCTCCATGACGAGACTCAGGTCCGAGAACGAGCGCCAGGTGCGCATCTCCTGCGCGGAGAGCCAGCGGGGTTGCATGCCGTGCACCCTAGCAGCGCGAGATGAGCGGCTCTTTTGCGCCCTCCACCCTGCTGACCAGCGCGTTCAGCGCACCGGCTCGTAGCTGAGCTGCTTCACCTGGCGCAGCGTCAGCGCCGTCTCCACCGAGTGCACCCCCTCCAGCGCCCCGATCTTCTCGCTGAGGTACTGGTACAGGTCGGCGCTGCTGCGGTGCAGGGTCGCGGCGACGATGTTCGCGGGCCCGGTGATCGCCGCCGCGAACGCCACCTCCGGGTGCCCGGCGAGGGCCCGGCCGATCGGGGCCAGCGCGGACGGGGCGACGGTGAGCCAGAGCATCGCGTCGACCGTGGAGCCCAGCGACTCCGGGTCGTACTGCACGTCGTAGTAGAGGACGCCGGACGAGCGCAGCCGCTCCAGGCGGCGCCGGACCACCGACTCCGACTGGCCGGTGGCGGACTGGAGTTCGCCCAGCGAGGCGCGGCCGTCCAGGCGCAGGACCGCGAGGAGGTGTTCGTCGGTCTCGTCGATCCGGACGACGCCGCGCTCCTGGTCGACGGGCGGCGGGCGCAGGGCCTCCTCCTCCGCCGGGGTGAGCGCCTGGAGCTTGCTGAGCCAGCCGGCGGGGCCGCCGTAGAAGTGGTTCAGGATGCAGTGCGCGCTCACCGACAGCAGGCGGGGGGTGCGCTGCAACTGGTTGAGCAGCAGTTCGTTGCGTTCCTCGCGGCTGCGTGGGCGCATCGAGGCGACCACCTCCGTGCCGCCGGACTCCAGCGCCACGTAGATCGTGTCCGGCCGCCGCGCCAGTGCCTCCGCGAGCCGGTCCGCCGAGTCCGGCGTACACCGCATCCGGACGATCCAGCCGCTGCGGCCCACCCGGTTCTCGTCCACGATCCCCAAGACCCGCACCCGGGCCGTGCCGTGCAGCCTGCGCAGCCGCCGGGCGACCGTCTGGTCCGAGACGCCGAGGACCTCCGCGATCCGGGTGTACGGGGCGCGGCCGTCCAGCTGGAGGGCCTGGAGGAGCTTGAGATCGAGGGGGTCGAAGACGGCTGGTGCCATGGGGTCTCTTCTGGGACGGGACGGGTGCGACCTCATGCGGGGAGCGTACGGGGCCCGGCATGAGGTCGCGTTGTCATGATCTGTCAGGTGGTCGCGGGAGCCTGCACAGGGGTGCCTGCCTCCGACCCCGCGACCTTCGTCGACGCCGGAGGCGTCTGCGGCCTGCGCAGCAGCGCCGCCGCCACCAGGGCCGCGACCGCCGCGAGGCCCGCCGCGATCACCAGGCACAGGTGCAGGCCGTCCAGGAACGCCTGGGACATCGCGCCCAGCGCCCGTCCCTGCTCCGCGCCCAGGTCCAGGCGGGCCACCGCGCCGAGGCCGCCCTCGTCGACCGCCGCGCCGATCCGCCGCGTGGCCGCCGCCGAGACGCCCGCGTCCGCGAGGTGCCCCGGCAGGGCGTCCGCCGCCTTCGTGCTGAGCACCGCGCCCAGTACGGCCGGGCCGAGTGCCCCGCCGACCTGCCGGAACGCGTTGTTGCCGGCCGCCGCCATCCCGGCGAGGTGATGCGGCACCGACGTCACCGCCGTCGCCGTCATCGGCGTGATCACGAAGCCGAGGCCGACGCCCAGCAGGACCAGCCGCCAGGACAGCGAGCCGTACGAGGTGTTCACGCCCACCGACGTCAGGGCGAGCAGCGCGCCCGACGTCACCAGCAGGCCGCCCGTGATCAGGACGCGCGGCGACCAGCGGTGCATCAGCCGCGACGCCGGCTGCGAGACGACGATCGCCGCGAGCGTCACCAGGATCATGCGGCCCGCCGACTCCAGCGTCGTGAGCTGCTGGACCATCCCGAAGTACAGGCTCAGCGCGAAGAAGAAGCCGATCAGGCCGAGGAAGCTGATCATCGCGACGAGCGTGGTCGCGGTGAACGCGGGGGAGCGGAACAGTTTCAGGTCCAGCATCGGGCTGTCGCTGCGGCGCTCGGCGACCACGAAGACGACGGCGCTCACGGCCGCCAGCACCAGCGCGACGACCACCCTGGCCTCGGTGAACGAGCCCGCGCCGCCCTCGATGACGCCGTACACGAGTGCCGTGATCGTCACCGCCGCGCTGATCTGGCCCGGCCAGTCCAGGCGCCGGGTGCCGGGGGCGTGGGAGTCCGGGACCAGGCGGGCGACCAGGACCAGGGCGAGCAGCGAGGCCGGGATCGGCAGCAGGTAGATCCAGCGCCACGCGAAGTGCTCCAGGATCAGGCCCGCGATCACCGGGCCCAGCGCGAGGGCGCCCATCAGGGACGTCGCCCACAGGCCGACGTACTTGCCGCGCTCGCGGGGGTCCGGGACTGCGTGGCTGATCAGCGCGAGCGTCGTCGGCAGCAGGGCCGCCGCGCCGAGGCCGGACACCGCCTGGCCCGCCCACAGCACCTCTATGGACCGCGCCGACAGGGCTATCGCCGCACCCGCCGCGCTGAACAGGAGGCCCGCGAGGACCACCTTCTTGCGGCCGTGCACGTCGCCGAAGACGCCCGCCGTGAGGATCAGCGCCGCCATCGGCAGCACGAACGCGTCACTCACCCACGACAGTTCCGCCGTCGACGCGTGCAGGGCCCGCTGGATCGCCGGGAGGCTCACCGACACGGTGGTCACCGGCAGGTAGGCGACGAACACCCCCACGCAAGCCATCACGAGCGTCGCCGCCCGGTGCTCGCGCGGGGTGTCCGTCGCGGTCGAGACGTTCACGGGTTCTCCCTTTCCGTGTTGTAGCTGGGGGCAACTTTCCGCCACGTGCGGGGGAGAGACCGAGCCACAACCGGGGTGATGCCGGAAATCCGACATCACTGGGGGGTTCCGCGAGGATCTACGACATTCAGTACCCGACCCGGAACGTCGCGTCCTGCTTCTCCGTCGCCGTCGACACCGGGTCGATGCGCAGGGCGTAGCTGTAGTGCCGGATGTACCGCGTCGGGTTGTTGTACGACCGGAACGACGCCCAGCTCGCGTCCGCGAGGCCCGCCGTACGGTAGAACGTCGCGTCCCCGGCGAACGCCGACGTCCCGTCGTTCACGTCCAGCTGGAGGGCGTAGTTCACGTGGCGCAGGTACCGGTCCGGGTAGTTGACCGAGCGGAACGACACTCCCGCACCGTCCGCGAGCCCCGGGACCAGCGTCCACAGCGAGTCCTTGTACGGCTCGACCGGGTACTCGTCGATCCGGGCCGCGTAGTTGGAGTGGCGGACGTAACGGGCCGGGAAGTTGTACGACTTGAGCCGGTTCCAGGCCGGGGCGCCCCACTTCGCGAGGAGGTTGTCGTACTCGGCCGTCGTGATCGGGACGATGCCGCAGTGCTTGGAGTTGACCGGCTGCGTGTACGTCTTCTGGTCCAGGGCGGTCCAGGTGCCGGTGGCGGGGCTGGTCGACTGCCAGGCGTAGAACACGCCGTTGGGGGTGTACGTGTCTCCCCACAGCCACCAGAGGTTGCTGCTGGTCAGGGACTTGACGATCGTCGGCGCTTCCGTGCCGCCGTGTGCCACCCCCGCGCTGTACTCCGTGAAGCTGCCCGGGTCGAGGCTCGTCGAGCGGGCGCTCACGAGGGTCTGGTTCTTCTTGAAGTACAGGTAGTTGTAGCCGTTCACCCCTACGGCCATGTCGCCGTCGATCACGTCGTAGCCGGGGTCGAAGAAGACCTGCGGCGCCGACGCCGTCACGAAGTCCGTCGTGTAGTTGACCATGATGACGTTGTGGCCGCTGGAGTTGACGGCCGAGTAGAGCACCGCGTACTGCTGCCGCCCGGCATCCCAGAACGCCTCGGGCGCCCAGCTGTGCGTGGTCATGTCGTGCAGCTTCAGCCGCCGGTACCCGGTGAAACTCCGCAGGTCCGCCGAGTCCCACACGTGGATGTACTGGCTGTTGTAACTCCAGTCCGTCCCCTTGAGGTCCGTCGCCAGCACGACGAACGCCCCGTTCTGCTTGCGCATGATGAAGGGGTCCCGCAGCCCGAGCGCCCCCGCCGTGGGCGTCACGAGCGGATTGTTCTGGTTGAGCGGCGTCCAGTTCAGCCCGTCCGGGCTGACGGCGAGATGCAGCCCGTAGTCGGTGCCGTCCCCCAGATTGGTCGACTCGGTGAAGTAGCACATCGCGTACGCCGAATCGGCGGCGTACGCCGTACCTCCTCCCAACACCAGCGCGGCGGGCACAGCGGCACCCATGGCAAGAAGCCCACGGCGCGAAAGGTGGGGCAGTTCGCTCATCTCGATCTCCGTGCGGGGGGAGTTGGATGTCCGAAATCCCGGACATGGTTCGGAAAATCGATCAGAAGGTAGGGGGTACGGGAACGCAGGTCAATGCTTCTGACAGGAACAGGGGTGAGCTGTGGGGGAGTTGTGAGGCGCCCGGACGGGCGCCTCAGGTGTGGTCAGGCCGCGAGTTCCTTGCGTATCCGGTCCAGCATGAACGCCGAGGAGTCGTGCGCCCGTTCCTCCCACGCGAACACGCATGCCGTGGCCACGCCGTCGAAGTTCAGGTCGCGGAGGGTGGTGAAGAAGGCGGGCCAGTCGACCTCGCCCTGGCCGATGTCCAGGTGCTGGTGGATGCGGGCCGGGGTGCCGGGCGGGTTCATGATGTAGCGGAGGCCCGAGGAGCCTTTGTGGTTGAACGAGTCGGCTATGTGGACGTGTTGGAGCTTGTCACCGGCGTAACGCATCATCTGGGCGATGTCGGCGCCGGCTTCCGAAGCGCCGGACAGGTGGAAGGCGTGCGGGGCGCAGAACAGGTAGTTCACCCACGGTTCGTTGATCGCGCGGACCAGGTCCACCGCCGGGGCGTTCTCCTCGCAGAAATCGTCCGGGTGCGCCTCCAGGTTCAGAGCGATGCCTTCCCGCTCGAACAGGGGGAGCAGCTCCTCCAGCGACCGCCAGAACGCCGCCTCGCTCTCGGCGGCCCGCTCGGGACGGCCGTTGAACTCGCTGTTCATCAACGGGCATTCGAGCTCGGCCGTGATCTCGATCATCCGCTTCCAGTAGCGGACGGCGGCCTGCCGCTCGGCCTCGTCCGGCGACGACCACTTGTAGAGCGGCAGTACCGAGGAGAGCTGAACCCCGTGCGTGCGAAGGGAGTTCTTCAGTTCCGCGATCCGCTCGTCGTCCGCACGCGGATGCAGGAAGAACGGCATGAAGTCGTCACGCGGCGACAACTCGATGTACTCGTAGCCGAGTTCGGCCACCGTACGGACCATCGCGTCGATGGGCAGCGAACGGAACATGTACGGGTCGAGGGCGATCTTCACGCGGCACCTCCGTAGAAGGCGGGACGGGGCTTCAGGTCGGTGGCGACGACGGCGCCGGTGTTCAGGGCCTCGACGGTCGCCGAGGTGATGACGGTCGCGGCGTATCCGTCCCACGCGGACGGCCCCGTCGGCGCCGCACCGGAGGCGACCCCGGCGACCCACTCCCGGAACTCCGTGTCGAACGCGTCCCGGAACCGCTCGACCCAGTCGGTGAGCACGGCGGACGTACGCTGCCCGGCACCGCGCAGGGCCACCGAGGAGGGATCCGGCAGCCGCACGAGCCCCTCCTCGCCGACCGCCTCGCACTGGATGTCGTACCCGTACTGGCAGTTGACGAAGACCTCCAGGTCGATCCGCACCCCCTTGACGGTCTCGAACAGCATGATCTGCGGGTCCTTGAGATGCGCGGCCCGATGCCGGGTGGCGCGCGGGGTGACGACCTGCGCGGAGACGATCTCGTCGTCCAGCAGCCAGCGCAGGACGTCGACTTCGTGGACGGCCGTGTCGAGCGCGGCCATGTCGGAGGTGTACGAGTCGGGCACGCTCGGATTGCGGTGCGCGCAGTGCACGATGAGCGGCGTCCCGATCCGCCCGGCGTCGATGACCTCCTTCATCTGCCGGTACCCGGCGTCGTAGCGCCGCATGAACCCGACCTGCACGAGCCGCCGGCCATGAGCCTGTTCGGCCTCGACGATCCGCAGACAGTCCTCGGCGGTGGTGGCGAGCGGCTTCTCGCAGAACACGGGCTTCCCGGCGGCGACGGCGTCGAGGACGTGCTCGGCGTGGGTGGGCCCCCAGGAGGTGACGAGGACGGCGTCGACGTCGTCCGAGACGACCACGGAAGCACCGTCCGGCAGCACCCGCGCCCCCACGGGCCCGGCGGCCTCGGCGGCCCGCACCGCGTCGATGTCCGTGACGGCGGTGACCCGCGCCCCCGTCACCGTGTGCGTGAGCCGGCGGATGTGCTCCTTGCCGATCCACCCGGCGCCGATGACACCGATACGTACAGTCATTCCAACAGCTCCGATCAGGGTCGGGAGTAGCGGACGCGAAGCTCCGCCTCCAGCGTTTCGAGCGTGCGCCCCTTGGTCTCGGGGACGTACCGCTTCACGAACGCGAGCGAGAAGAAGCCCGCGACGACGAACAGGAAGAAGGTCGCGGAGACGCCGATCCCGTCGACGAGGGACGGGAAGACGAGCCCGATCGCGAAGTTGGTGAGCCACAGCACGACCGCCGCGACCCCCATCCCGAACCCGCGCATCCGCATGGGGAAGATCTCGGACAGCATCAGCCAGGTGACCGGCGAGATCGCCCCCTGCTGGAAGGCGAGGAAGGTGACGGTCATCGCGAGGACGGCGTACGCCCGCCCGTCCCCGGCGGGCAGCGTCAGCGAGAACACCCCGATGAGGAACAGCGCGACGATCGTGCCGACCTGCCCGGTCATCAGCATCGGCCGCCGAGGCACCCGCCCCAGCAGCCAGATCCCGACGAACGTCGCCAGCACGGAGATCACCCCGTTCGCGATGTTCGCGGTGAGCGCGCTGTCCGAGGCGAACCCGGCGTCGGTGAGGATCTGCGTCCCGTAGTACATGATCGTGTTGACGCCGGTGATCTGCTGCACGATCGCGATCCCGAACCCGACGACCATCAGCTTCCGCAGCCAGGGCGTGGACCTGACGTCCTGCCACCCGCCGATCTTCTGCTCGGCGTCCTTCGCGGCGAGCGCCGACACCTCGGCGAGTTCGCTCTCGGCCCGCTCCCGCGACCGGACTTGACGCAACACGTCCAGCGCTTCGGCGAACCGCGTCTGCGAGGCCAGCCACCGAGGGCTCTCCGGCATGACGAGCATCCCGAACCAGAGCACGACCGCCGGCAGCGTCGCGACGACCAGCATCCACCGCCACACGCCGCCCGACTCGCCCCCGACGTCCGCGATCACCGCGTTGGACGTGAACGCCAGCAACTGCCCGCTGACGATCATCAGTTCGTTCCGGGTGACCAGCGCCCCGCGCCGCTCGGCGGGCGAGATCTCCGCGAGGTACACCGGCACGGTCACCGACGCCCCGCCGACCGCGAGCCCCAGCACGAACCGGGCCACCACCATCGACGCCGTGCCCGGCGCGAGCGTCGCCCCGAGCGCGCCGACGAAGAACAGCACCGCGAGCGCCAGGATCGTACGGCGCCTGCCGCGCGCGTCGGACAGCCGCCCGCCCACGACCGCGCCCAGCGCCGCGCCGAGCAGCAGCGAACTGGTCACCATGCCCTCGGTGAACGGCGTCAGCCCGAGGTCGTCCTTCATGTACGGCAGGGCGCCGTTGATCACGCCCGTGTCGTAGCCGAAGAGGAGCCCGCCGAACGTGGCGACGAGGGTGACGACCCGCAGCCGCCGGGCGACGCCCGGCGAGGTCTCAACCGCCTTGGTCTCAACGGCCATCGGCGGGCCTCCGTGTCCCCGTGAGCCCGCAGCCGGCCAGGTGCTCGCGCGTTCCGACCGCGATCGGCAACGGCACCTCGGGCGCGCACGGGTACAGATCCTGCTCGACGATCACGAACAACTCGGCGTCCAGCTCGGCCAGTTCGGCGACGACATCGGCGGGATCCGGCACCCCGGCGGGCGGCGACACGCACACGCCCCGCTTGACGGCCTCCCCGAACGACAGCCCCTCGGCGGCGACCTGGGCCAGCACTCCGGGGTCCATCTGCTTGATGTGGACGTACCCGACCCGCTCCCCGAACCGCCGGATCAGATCGACGCTGTCGCCGCCGCCGTACGCGACGTGCCCGGTGTCCAGGCAGAGGTTCGTGTACCGGGAGTCGGACTCGTTGAGGAGCCGTTCGATCTCCGGCTGGGTCTGGAGGTGGCTGTCGGCGTGCGGGTGGACCACGAGGTGGACGTCGTACTCGTCGAGGAGGAGCTTCCCGAGGCGGTCGGCGGACTTGCCGAAGCCCGCCCACTGCTCGGCGGTCAGCTCGGTGGGCTCGGTGAACGTGCCCGTCCTCTCGTCCCGGTACATCGGGGGGATGAGGACGAGGTGGTGCGCGCCCACTGCCTCGGTCAGCGCGGCGACCTGGCGGACGTGCGCGAGGGTCTCGTCCCAGGCTTCCGGGCGGTGCAGCGCGCCGAACGCCGTACCGCCGGAGACCTGGAGGCCGCGCGCGTCCAGCTCCGCCCTCAGCTTCTGCGGATCGGTGGGGAGATAGCCGTACGGGCCGAGTTCGAGCCAGCGGTAGCCCGCCTCGGCCAGCTCGTCGAGGAAGCGGGGGTAGGGGACCTGGTGCTCGTCCTCGGGGAACCAGATGCCCCACGAGTCGGGGGCCGAGCCCAGGCAGAGGTTGCCCGCGGTGGCGCGGAGGGAGGCCGGCGCCTTTGCCATGACGTGTCCTTCCGATGGTGTGCGGCGCTCTACTAGAGCGCTCTATGCGAGGAGGATCGGTCCTGTGCGAATGTCATGTCAATAGGTCGTGACGAGGAGATGTCCCGGAGTTCCCCGCCCCACGTACAGTGGGCCGCGAAGGGTGGTGGACGTGACGGTGGGAAAGCGGCCGACGATGGAGGACGTCGCCGAGCGCGCGGGGGTCTCCCGGGCGCTCGTGTCGATCGTCTTCCGCAACCAGCCCGGCGCGAGCCAGGAGACCCGCGAACGGGTCCTGCGCGTCGCCGGGGAGATCGGGTACCGGCTCGACAGCGCGGCCCGCCTCCTCGCACGCGGGCGCAGCCGCACGATCGGCGTCCTCATCGCCGCCCACCAGCCCTTCCACGCCGACCTCATCGAGGGCATCTACCCCGAGGCCGAGCGCCTCGGGTACGACGTCCTGCTCTCCGCGACCGCGCGCGGACGCGGCGAGGACAAGGCCGTCGAGGCGCTCCTCGCGCACCGCTGCGAGGCCGTCATCCTCTTCGGCTCCGACGCCGAACCCGTCGACCTCGACGCGCTCGGCCGCCGGACCGTCGCCGTCTCCGTCGGGCGGCGCGTCCCCCACGCCCGCGTCGACAGCGTCCACACCGCCGAGGGCAAGGGGGTCCGGCTCGCCATGGACCACCTCGTCGAGCTGGGGCACCGCGACATCGTCCACATCGACGGCGGCAAGGGGCCCGGCTCCGCGGAACGCCGGCGCGCGTACCGGGCCGCCATGCGCCGGCACTCCCTCCAGCCCGAGGCCCGGATCATCCCCGGCGACCACACGGAACGCTCGGGCATCGAGGCGGGGCGGCTGCTGCTCGCCGAGCGCGACGAGGGGCGGGCGCTCCCCACGGCCGTCCTCGCGGGCAACGACCGGTGTGCGATGGGGCTGATGATGTCCTTCGCGCGGGGTGGGCTGGACATTCCGCGTGACGTCTCGATCGTCGGGTACGACGACAGTCACCTCTCCCATCTCATGCCGCTGGGTCTGACGACGGTCCGTCAGGACGCGCTGCTGCTCGCGGAGTACGCGGTGCGGTTCGCGGTGGAGCGGCTGGAGGACGAGCAACTGGAGCCCAGGGAAGCGGTGGTGGACCCCAAGCTGGTGGTACGGGGGACTACGGGGAAACCTCGGGGGTGAGGGGTCGGGGGCAACTCCCTTTATGTGCCCCGGCGTTCGGCCGACCTCCGGTCACCGCGTCCCCTTCGCCGCGAACCTCGCCACCGCGTCCACGTTCTCCTTCGTCACGAACGCGGGCCCCGTCAGGACCGGTGCCGTGCCGCCGCCGCTGACGTTGCCGTTGGTCTTGTACAGCCACAGCGCGTCGATGGCCAAGTAGCCCTGGAGGTACGGCTGTTGGTCCACCGCGAACTCCACGCTGCCCGCCTTGACCGCCGCGACCAACTCCTTGTTCAGGTCGAACGTCGCCACCTTCGCCCTGCTCCCGGCGTCCGCGACGGACTGGACGGCGGTGAGCGCGAACGGCGCCCCGAGCGTGACGACCTGGTCGATCGACGGGTCCCGGCGGAGCTTCGCGGTGATCGTCGCCTTCACGGACGGCATGTCGGTACCGGTGACGTAGATCTTCTCCGTCTTCCCCGCGAACCCCTTCTCCAGGCCGGCGCATCTGGACTCCAGCGCGACCTGCCCCTGTGACTGCACGACGCACAGGGCGTTCTTCGCGCCGAGTTCGTCGAGCCGCTTCCCGAACGCCTGGCCCGCGATCGTCTCGTCCTGCCCGAAGTACTCCAGCATGCCGAGGCCCTTCCAGACGTCCAGGCCGGAGTTGAAGCCGACGACCGGTATCCCGGCGGCCGTCGCCTTGGCGACCACCGCCTTCATCGCGTCCGGCTTCGCGGCGGTCAGGGCGATGCCGTCCACCTTCTGGTCGATCGCGTTCTGTACGAGGTTCGCCTGATTCCCGGCGACCGGGTCGCTCGCGTACACGAGGTCGACGTTGTCCTTCTCGGCGGCGGCCGAGGCGCCCTTGCGGATCAGGTCCCAGAACGTGTCCCCGGGATCCGCGTGCGTGATGAGGGCGACCTTCATCCGGGGCGTGCTCGCCTTCCCGGCCGAGGCCCCGGTGTCGTCGGTGTCCTGAGCCTTCTTCCCGCCGGACGTGCTGGAGCAGCCGGCGACGAGCAGTCCTGAGACGAGGAGTGCCGCGGTGATACGAGGGTGACGAACCATGTCCTGCACCTCACTGTGCGGATCTGGAGCGCGTTAGTGGAGCGCTCTAGTGCCAGGAACTATGGGGTTGGCCGAAAGGGATGTCAACAGATCCGGCATACGCCGACCGGGGGACCCGCGCGGACCTCTCGCACATCTGTCTCCCAGGGTGACGCGCCCCCGAGATCCGCGCGCGACCCCCGCCGGCCGGGCGATCCTGGCACCGCTCAACCACAACCCGCGCCGGACAAGAGGAGTTCGATGACCGACGACCTGCTCACCACCAAGATCGCCCGAGGCTTCGACCACCTCGACGCCGACGGCGACGGCCGCCTCACCGAGCAGGACCACATCCTGATGGGCCGGCGAGCCGCCCGGGCCCTCGGCCACGAGGAGGGATCCGCCGCCGAGAGCGTGATCGTCGACGCCTACGTCGGCATCTGGCGCGATGTCCACCAGCCGTCCGTCGGCGGCGCCGACGCGATCACCCGCGCAGACTTCATCACCGCGGTCCGCTCCCTCGCCGACGACCCGGACGCCGCCGCCGCGACGCTGGGCCGCCTGGCGGAGACGTTCTTCGAGATCGCCGACACCGACGGCAACGGCACCCTCGACCCTGACGAGTTCCACGCCTTCCAGAGCAGCCACTTCCCGGCCCTGGACCGCGCCCGGTGCGAGGAAGCCTTCGCCCACCTCGACCGCGACGGCAACGGCACCATCTCCCGTGAGGAGTTCACCGCGGCGAACCTGGAGTACTGGACGAGCAGCGACCCCGAGGCCCCCGGCAACTGGTGGACCGGCGCCCACCCCCTGCCCGGCAGGTGACCGTCCCTCACGACCGCAGCAGGTAGTGCAGGGTCAGCCGCCGCGCCCGCTCCGCGTCCAGGCCCAGCGCCACCCCGATCGCCTCCCACTGCGGCTCCTCGTCCTTCACCGAGTACGCCGCCTCACGGGCGACACCCCGGGTCACCCGCTCCAGCGCCCCCACCGCCCGCAGCGCGGCGACCGGCGCCTGGTCGGCGAGGGCGGCGAGCTGGACGTGGAGCTGGTCGATGGCCTCGGCGAGGTGATCGGGGACGGGTATCGTCCGCCGCTCGACGACGTCGATGTGCTCGCCCCACTCCTCGTACGCGCCCAGCACGTCGACGTCGGCGAGTTCGTCGTAGGTCATCCCGGCGCGGTCCACGGGACGCGCGGTGCCCCGCCAGCCGCACATGCAGGCCGCCCGGAACCCGGCGGCCAGCGGCCGGTTCAGCCGGCCGTCGTAGGCCCACCACTCGCGCGTCTCGACGATGCTCGCGGCGCTGGACCCGAAGTCGAGGTGGACGGGCCCGGGTTCGCTCCCGTCCGCGAGCACGGCCCCCGCGTACCCCCCGTGGGACTCCCCGAACTCCTCCTGCGTCCACAGGTCCATCTCCGCTCCCCTTCGCTGCCGACGGCCGGGCGCACGTTGCTGCGAGCATGCCCCACCCGCCCGCACGGCGAACGGCACTCCGCGCTACCGGCGCTCCTGCCCGGCCTCCCGCAGCGCGTCGAAGTGATGGGTACGGGTCGACAGCGCCACCGGAGTGTCGACCGCCCCGCAGCTCAAGTGCGCGAGTCGGGCGACGATGCCGCGCCGGACGGGGTCAGGGCATCGCAGGGTCGTCGGACCCGGAGGATTCGCCCGTCGCGTTGTACCGCACCAGATACGCGGCGAACCGCTCCAGATCCCCCGCCTCCCAGCCGTCGAGCCGCTCCCGGAACGCGTCGCGCCGGCTCTCGGTGACCTGCGCGAGGATCCGCCGCCCGGCGTCGGTCAGGTACAGGCCCTGCACCCGCAGGTCCGCGGGGTCGGGGCGCCGCTCGACGAGCCCGGCCCGCTCCAGCGCGGTGACCTGCCGGCTGATCGTCGACTTGTCGAGCCCGTAGTACGCGGCGAGATCGGTCGCCCGGCCCCCCTCGTCCTCCTCCAGATGCCCGAGCAGCGTGTACGACACGAGCGTCAGCTCGGGGTGCAGCCGCCCCGCGCTCGCCCGGGCCCGCCGGGCGAACGCCGTCATCTCCCGCTGGATGGTCTCCACGGCCTCCGAATCCACTGCCGGACCTCCCTCACAGCCTGTGGTTGCAGAGTACAACCGGATCCGGGAGGCGGGCCCGCCGAACCCTTGGGGTAGGGTGACGCCCGACCGCGACAGCCCCGGTCGCCCGAACCCCGAGGAGGTGGGACCCATCACCGCTGTGCCAGCACGGGTGCTCCCCCTCCGCCGCGCGGACCGCCGGTCCTAGTCGACCGTACGAGCGCCCTTCGCCGCCCCGAAAGGCCCTCGCCCCACCATGATCTCCCTGTCGTCAGCCCGCCCTGCCGTCGTCGCCGCCCTGCGCGCGGCCGGCTGCGTCTTCGCCGAGGACGAGGCGGAACTGATCCTCTCCGCCGCCCGCACCGAGGCCGAGCTCACCGCGCTGGTGGCCCGCCGGGCCGCCGGTGAACCCCTCGAAGTGGTCGTCGGCTGGGCCGAGTTCGCCGGTCTGCGGATAGCCGTGGCGCCCGGCGTCTTCGTCCCCCGCCGCCGCACCGAGTACCTCGTCGACCGCGCCCTCGCCACCGCCCCGCACGCCCGGACCGTCGTCGACCTGTGCTGCGGCTCCGGCGCGGTGGGCGCGGCCCTCGCGGCGGCCCTGAACCCGCCGCACCTGCACGCCGCCGACGTCGACGAGGCCGCCGTCGCCTGCGCCCGCACCAACCTCACCCCGTACGGCGGACACGTCCACCGGGGCGACCTGTACGCCGCGCTGCCGGACACCCTGCGCGGACACGTCGACATCCTCGCCGCGAACGTGCCGTACGTCCCCACCGGCGAGGTCGGCCTCCTGCCCGCCGAGGCCCGCGACCACGAACCCCTCGTCGCCCTCGACGGCGGCACCGACGGCCTCGACGTCCTGCGCCGCGTCGCCGCCGACGCCGCCCACTGGCTCGCCCCGGGCGGCTGCCTCCTCGTCGAGACCAGCGAACACCAGGCACCGGGCGCGCTGGAGGCGTTCGAGGCGGGCGGCCTCACACCGCGCCTGGAGTACGACGACGACCTGTACGCGCAGGTGGTCGTG
This sequence comes from Streptomyces sp. 4F14, assembly GCF_048159485.1. Taxonomy (NCBI): domain Bacteria; kingdom Bacillati; phylum Actinomycetota; class Actinomycetes; order Kitasatosporales; family Streptomycetaceae; genus Streptomyces; species Streptomyces sp. 4F14. Next base: position 129,437 of record NZ_JBLRVY010000013.1, on the reverse strand, counting down.
GGCATTCGGCGGTAGGGCCGGAAAAGTCGTTCCCTGTTCCCCAACTCGCCCCCGTACATGGGCTGTACACGCCTCCCACCACCCGCCACACTGTTCCGCCGAACCCCTCCCTACCGAGGAGTAGGCCCTCATGCCTCTGCGCCCCACCCGGCTCCGCCGTGCCCGTGCCGCCCTGGTGACGCTCGCCACCGCCGCGGCCGTCGCGTTCTCGGCCGCGCCGCCCGCTTCGGCCGCCGACACCTGGACCGAGGCCGGCTCCGACCGCGCCGACCCGCTGACCGAGAGCCAGGGGCTCACGTCCGTGGAGGTGCCGGCGAACAGCCCCAACCGGTACACCGGGATCGGGACCATCCCGGTCGGCGTCAGCGTCCGGGGCTGGAACCACGTCGGGGACCCGGACGCCGCGTACGACGGGACGTACATCGAGCCCTACCAGCGGGACTCCGGCTCGAAGATGTTCCGCGTCCAGTCCCCGGGCGGCGCCTGGTCCGAGTACGTCCACACGCTCGCCCCCGGCGAGGCCATCAACAACTCGTGGGTCGCGATCTCCCCCGACGGGCAGTGGATGCTCGCCGGGGAGTGGGGCACGATGACCCGCTTCCTCGTCTTCCCCACCCCCGGCATCAACCCCGCCACCTCGCCGGGCACGAACCTCCCCTGGGTCACGACCGTCACCCTCGACCGCCCCGTCCGCGACGTCCAGGGCTGCGACTTCTCCGGCCCCACGACCCTCCTGTGCTCCTCGGACGACCCCGCGGGCACGCTCTTCGGCATGACCAAGCCCCTCCTCCAGGTCGACCTCGCGGCGAAGCCGAACGGCACGTCGAACGTCTCCGGCCGCGTCACCGCCCTGCGCCAGCTCCCCCTGCGCAGCGGCTGCTCCGGCAGCTTCGAGACGGAGGGCATCGACTACGACCGCCGCAGCGGAGTCCTGCGCGTGATCGTCATCTCGCCCGGCTTCTGCGTGCTCACGGACAGCAAGACCTACCGCTTCACCCGGAGCTAGCGAAACGCGGCGGTGGTTTCCTGGAGGTGTGGCGTGGTACGCGGGCCACTCCACACCATCCCAGGAGGTGATCACGATGCGTGAGGAATCCGTCTCCGTCGAGATCAGCGGCTGCCACCACGACGACGCCCGGATCGTGTTCGACACGCTCCGGGCCTGCTACGCGTCCGACCGCACCGCCGCCGACATCCCCGAGCGCCTGCACGAGACCCGCCCCGCCGTCTGGCTCGGCACCTTCGAGGTCGCCGAGACCCACACCTGCCCGCCCCCGTCCCGCCTCGCCGCGACCGTCGAGGCCGACGCGCAGGGCAGCTACTGGGCGATCGACCGCCTGCGCACCACCCTCGACTCCCTCTTCACGGTCCGCGACCTGACCACGTCCTCCGGCGACCAGGAACGCGAACTGCACGTCCGCCTCTCCAACCGGCCGGGCTAACCTGCCCGGGTGACCACCGAGCTGACCCTCCTGCCCCGCGTCGCCTGCCGGGGCCGGGAGATCACCGCACCCCGGCTGCGCGGCCTGCTCGCGCTGCTCGCCGAGGAGCCGGCCACCGGCTGCGGGACGGCCCGGATCGTCGAGGGCCTGTGGCCGGAGGAACTCCCGGAACACCCCGCGAAAGCCGTCCAGATCCTCGTCTCCCGGCTGCGGACGCAGATCGGCGCCGAGGCGGTCCTCAGCACGCCGACCGGCTACCGGCTCGCCTTCGCACCCGACCGGATCGACAGCTCCGCGCTCCTCCTGCACGAGGCCGCCGCCACCGCGTGCGCGCGCACCGGCGACCACACGGGCGCCCTCGCCCGCGCCGAGGCGGGCCTCGCCCTGTGGGAGGGCGCCGCCGAGGAGCCGCCGTACGACCCGCTGAGCGCCCTGCGCGCCGACCGCGCCCACGTTCGCCGGGCGCTGGCCCGCACGCGCGCGTTGGCGCTGGCCCGCCTCGGCCGCCGCGAGGAGGCCCTCGCCCCGCTCACCGACGTCGTCCGCGAGGCACCCAGGGACGAGGAGGCGCTCGCGGAACTCCTGCGCTGCGAGGGCGGCGCCGCCGCGCTCGGCCGGTACGACGCCTACCGGCGCGAGCTGCGCGACACGCTCGGCACCGACCCGGGGCCCGAACTGCGGTCCGTGCACGAGGAGTTGCTGAGCGCCGGCACGCCCCGCGTCCGGCACGGCGTCCCGTACGAACCCAACCCCCTGCTCGGCCGGGACGCCGACGTCGCCGCGGTCGCCGGGCTGCTGCGCACCACGCGGGTCGTCACCGTCGTAGGGACCGGCGGGCTCGGCAAGACGCGGCTCTCGCACGCCGTGAGCCATGCCGCGACGCAGCCGGTCGTGCACTTCGTGCCGCTCGCCGGGGTCGCCTCGGACGACGGGGTCGCGGCCGAGGTCGCCGCCACCGTCGGGGCCGGCCCGGCGGACGGCCTGATCACGACGCTCGGCGCCCGGCCCACGCTGCTGGTGCTGGACAACTGTGAACACGTCGTCACCGGCGTCGCCGACCTCGTGCGGAGCCTCGTCGCCCGGTTCAAGGAACTGCGGATCCTCGCCACCAGCCGCGCCCCCCTCGGCTTGACCTCGGAGTCCGTGTACGCGCTGCCGGAACTCGGCGCGAAGGACGCCGCCGAACTCTTCGTCCAGCGCGCCCGCGCCGCCCGCCCCGGCGTCGACCTGCCGCCCGACACCGTCGCCGAGATCTGCGCCCACCTCGACGGCCTCCCCCTCGCCGTCGAACTCGCCGCCGCCCGCGTCCGTGTGCTCTCCGTCGCCGACGTCTCCCGCCGCCTGCGCGACCGCTTCGCCCTGCTCTCCGGCGGCGCCCGCGACGCACCCGAACGCCACCGCACCCTGCGGGCCGTCGTCGACTGGAGCTGGAACCTCCTCGGCCCCGACGGCCGCGCCGCCCTGCGCGCCCTGTCCGTGTTCCCCGGCGGCTTCGACGTCACCGCCGCCGAACACCTCCTCGACACCACCGCCGACACCCTCGACCTGCTGGAACAGCTCACCGGACAGTCCCTCCTCAAGGTCGCCGACACCCCGCACGGCACCCGCTTCCGGATGCTGGAGACCCTCCGCGAGTTCGGCGCCGCCCGCCGCGCCGAGGCCGGCGAGGACGAGGCCGTCACCGGCCGGCTCCTCACCTGGGCCCGCGCCTTCGGCCGCGCCCACCACGACGTCCTCTTCGGCGCCGCCCCCATCCCCGCCTGGGACCTCGTCCGCGCCGAACAGGACAACCTCGCCCTCGCCCTGCGCCACGCCCTCGCCCGCTCCGACGGCGCCACCACCGCCGCCGTCACCGCCGTCCTCGGCTCCCTGTGGGCCACCGAGTCCCACTACGCCCGCCTCGCCGCCCTCATCGAGGAGACCGGCGGCCCCCTCTCCCACCACCACCCCGACGACCCCCGCGACATCGAGACCCTCCGCAGCGCCTGCGTCGTCTCCACCGGCACCCTCTTCATGGCCCACGGCCCGCACGCCGTACGCCAGTTGGCGACCCTGCGCCGCCTGCCGCCCGCCCCGCCGGACACCGTGCCCCGGGCCCTCGCCGTCGTCCTCGCCGCCGTACCGGACATCCACCCGCCCGCGTACGAGCGGCTCACCGAACTCTGCGAGGCGCCCGAGCCGATGCTCGCCGGGACCGCCTCCACCTTCGCCAGCTACGTCTGGGACGCCGCGCACGACACCCCGCGCGCCCTGCACCACGCCCGCCGGATGCTCGCCTCGCTCGACCCCGCCGGCAACCCCGCCCTGCGGATGCTCGCCCACGGCCGCATCAGCGAACTCTGCCTGCGCACCGAACGCGGCCAGGAGGCGTACGACCATCTGCGCGCCGCCCACGACACGCTCGGCGCGTACGGCAGCGGCCACAACGACTGGTCCGACCCCGTCGGCGTGCGCTGGGCGCTGACCCTCGCCTGCCTCCAGCTCGGCCGCGTCGACGAGGCCGAGTACTGGTACGGGCTCGCCGCCCTCGAACAACGCCCGGACAGCGCCGAGGCGTTCAGCTCCGACCTCGGCGCCCGCGCGGAGATCATGCTCGCGCGCGGGCGCGTCGAAGCGGGGCTGCGGCTGTGGCGGCGCTCCGCCGAGGACGTGCGGACCGTCGACGTGGGCGACCCCTTCATGACGAGATGGTCCCTGGAGGTCCGCGCGGGGGCGGTGGCCGCGCACGCCCTGCACGGGCGGGTCGATCAAGTCGGGGGGCTCGTCGAGGAGTTGCGGGAAGTGCTGCCGGGGCTCGCGCCGGGTTCCTCGGCCGGGGCGGTGCTCGTCGCCGTCGCGCTCGCGGGGCTCGCCGAGGGGGACGCCGGGGCGGTGCGGCTGGTCGCGCTGAGCGAACTGGTGCCGGTGGCACGGGACTTCCCCGCCCTGTCGGCGGCGCGGGCCCGGGAGGCCGCCGAGCGGGCCGACGCGGCGGGGTACGCGAAGGCCCGGGACGAGTACGGGGAGTTGGGGCGCGACGCCGTCCTTCAGTGCCTGGGTTCCCTCACGAACAGCGCCTTCGACCAGACGTAGCCCAGCACCGACAGGCCCACCGCCCAGCCGAGGGTCAGCAGCGCGTTCGTCGTACCGATGACCGTGCCCATCAGCAGGCCGCGCAGGGTCTCGATCGCCGGGGAGAACGGCTGGTACTCCGCGAACCAGCGGAACCAGCCCGGCATGTCGGCCACCGGGACGAACGCGCTCGACACCATCGGCAGCATCATCAGCGGCAGACCGAGGTTGCTCGCGCCCTCCGGGTTCGGGGAGGCCAGGCCGATGCCCACCGCGAACCAGATCAGGGCCAGGCTGAACAGGGCGAGCAGACCGGCCGCCGCGAGCCACTCCAGCGGCGTCGCGTCCGGGCGGAAGCCGATGCCCACGCCGATCAGGAGCAGGACGGCCAGCGCGAGGAGCGTCTGCAGGACGCTGCCGAGGACATGGCCCGTCAGCACCGACGCCCGGGAGATCGCCATCGTCCGGAACCTCGCCATGATGCCCTCCGTCATGTCCATCGACACCGCGACCGCCGTACCGAGGGCGGTGCCGCCGATCGTCATCAGGAGGATGCCGGGGACGATGTAGGCGACGTACGCGGAGCGGTCCGCCGGGCCGCCGGTGATGCCCGCGCTCATGACGTCGCCGAAGAGGTAGACGAACAGGAGCAGGAGGATGACGGGGGTGAGGAGGATGTTGAGGGTGAGAGAGGGGTAGCGGCGGGCGTGGAGGAGGTTGCGGCGAAGCATGGTGAGGTTGTCGCGCAGGGCGTGGGTAGTCATCGGACCTGCTCCTTGAGGGCGTTCGGGGCCGTCGGCTGTGCTGTCAGCGCGAAGAACACGTCGTCCAGGTCCGGGGTGTGCACGGAGAGTTCGTCCGCCTCGATGCCGGCCGAGTCCAGCCGGTCCAGGACCGCGCGCAGTTCCCGTTGGCTGCCGGTGCTCGGGATCTGGAGGGTGAGGGTGTCGTCGATGGGGGTCCCCCCGCGCGAGCGAAGCCGAGCGTGGGGGAGGGTCGTCTCGCGCAGGGCGGTCGCCGCGTGCTCGTACGCCGTAGGGTCCGTGAAGCGCAGGCGTACGTGGCCGCCCGGGACCAGGCGTTTCAGCTCCGCGGGGGTGCCCTCGGCGACGATCCGGCCGCCGTCCAACACCGCGATGCGGTCGGCGAGTTCGTCGGCCTCGTCCAGGTACTGGGTCGTGAGGAAGACGGTCGTACCGGCGGCGACCAGATCGCGGACGATGCCCCACATCGTGTGCCGGGAACGGGGGTCGAGGCCGGTCGTGGGTTCGTCGAGGAAGATGATGCGGGGGCCGCCGACCAGCGTCATCGCGAGGTCCAGACGCCGCCTCATGCCACCGGAGTACGTGGACGCGGGCTTCTTCGCGGCGTCCGCCAGCGCGAATCGCTCCAGGAGACCGGCGGCGACCCTGCGGCCCTCGTGCCTCGGCAGGTGGTTCAGGTCGGCCATCAGGAGCATGTTCTCCTCGCCGGTGATCAGCCCGTCCACCGCCGAGAACTGCCCGGTGACCCCGATCGCGGCCCGTACGGCGTGCGCCTGCGCCCGGAGGTCGTGGCCGCCGACCCGGGCGTGTCCGGCGTCCGCCGTCAGCAGGGTGGAGAGGATCCCGACGGCCGTCGTCTTGCCCGCGCCGTTGGGCCCCAGCAGGGAGAAGACCGTGCCCTGCGGCACCTCGAAGTCGATGCCGTCCAGCACGGTCCTGTCGCCGTACGCCTTGCGCAGGCCGTGCGCCTCGATGGCGAGCCGCTGTGGTGTCGTCGTCATGCGGCAGAGGATGCGGCGGGGCCGGTTCAGCGGGGTTTCAGGGCGGTTTCAGCCCGGCGGCCACGGACTGCAAGTGGTTGACGTGTCAAGAGGGTGGGTCGGGGGAAGGGTTCCGATGACGGACCGAATGGTCGGTGAAGTGTCAACTACGTTTACACTTCCCTTATGGAACAAGAGGTGCGGTGGTTGACGGCGGACGAGCAGCATGCGTGGCGTGCCTTCCTGCGCCTGCACGACCGGCTCCGGGGGCACCTGACCCGTCAGCTCCAGGCGGAGTCCAACGTGTCGGCCGCCGACTTCGGCGTGCTGGTCGAACTGACCGACCGGCCCGAGGGGCGCCAGCGCATCCTGGACCTCGCCCGCTCGCTGGAGTGGGAGAAGAGCCGGATGTCCCACCACATCGCGCGCATGGTCAAACGCGGGCTCGTGGTGCGCGACGAGTGCCTGGAGGACGGGCGCGGGGCGTTCGTCGTGATCACGGACGAGGGGCGGCGAATGATCGAGGCCGCGGCTCCCCGGCACGTGGAGGCGGTGCGCGCCCTGTTCCTCGACCATGTGACGCCGGCCGAGCTGCGGGTGCTGGCGGAGGTGTCGGAGCGGGTCGTCAGGAAGATCGACGAGGCACCGGAGTGCCCGACGGCTCTGCCGGAATGACGGCACGGGGGTTCGGCTGAAGCCCGAGGGTGTCCGGGTCGGCCGCACTGTCCCGTGCGGCACACCCATGACGTGATGGCTGACGTGACAACTAAAGCTTGCGGGAGCCACCCCCAGTGACCTGGGACTACCGGGCCAGGGCGTGCCCGATCAGGATCTCCGCCATCTGCTCCGCGCGCCGCGCCGCATCGTCCACCGACCGCATGGAGTTGGCGATGCAGGCGCCCTCGTGGAGGATCAGCAGCTGCGCGGCGAGGGTGTCGGGGCTCTCGGCCCCGGCCTCCGCCGCCAGGTCCTCCATGTAGGCCAGCATCCACGCCTTCTGTTCCCGGGCGATCTCCTGCCCGGGATGGTCCGCCGGCAGCTCGACGTGCGCGTTGACGAACGCGCAGCCCCGCGGATTGCGCTCACGCATCCAGCAGTGCAGGGCGCCGAACGTGGCGAGGAGCTTCTTCTCGGGGGGCCCGTCGCTCTCGTTGACGTACTTGACCAGGGTCGAGCGCCACAGCCCGTCGCGTGCTCGCAGGTAGGCCAGGATCAGGTCGTCCTTCGAGCCGAAGCGGTCGTAGAGCGTCTTCTTCGTGACGCCGGCCTCTTCCGCGATCGCCTCCACGCCGACCGCGCGGATCCCCCGTTCGTAGAAGAGCCGCGACGCGGTCTCCAGGATCCTCACGCCGGCAGGCGTCAGGTGCTGCACATCTCCGCGCCGGCCGGCCCGGGCTTGATTCTTGCTGAGGGCATCCACGTGTTGACGGTACACCGAACGGTATGGTTACGTCAGTTGCTATACCGGTCTGTATACCTCGCGGGAGTCTGATCGTCATGACTGGATTTCGCAGTGTCCTGCGAGGCGAGCCGGCGGTGGCGGCTCTGTTCGTCGTCCTGTGGAGCTCGGGATTCATCGGCGCCGGCCTGGGGACTGCGGTCTCCAGCGCCGTGACGATCCTGATGTGGCGGTTCATCGCCGTCGCGGCCGTGCTGTTGCTGCTCCAGTTCGTCGTCAAACGGCACCGGATGAGCCGCGGCGAGGTGGCGGTCCAGGCCCTGCTCGGCCTGTTCTCGCAGAGCATCTACCTCTTCAGCATGTTCGGCGCCGTGCAGCTCGGGGTCACCAGCGGGATCGTGTCGCTGATCGACGCCCTGCAGCCGGTGTGCGCGAGCGCTCTGGCGGGACTGCTGCTCAGCGAGCGCGCCTCCGGCAGGCAGTGGTGGGGGCTCGGTGTCGGACTCGTCGGTGTCGCGGTGGTGATCAGCGGCGATCTGGGGCTGCGTCCAGACGTACCGGCCTGGGCCTACCTGATCCCCTTCATCGGCATGGTGGCGCTGACCGTGGCCACGCTCATCGAGCGCAAGGTCGAGCCGCGGGCACCCCTGATGGACTCGCTGGCCGTCCAGTGCGCCGCGAGCGCGGGTTTCTTCACCCTAGTCGGCCTCGGTACCGGGCAGGCGGCGATGCCCACGGCCGGACAAGCCTGGCTGGCGATCGTCTGGCTGATCGCCCTGTCCACGCTGGGCGGCTACGGCCTGTACTGGATCATCCTGAAGAGCCACGGCGTCACCTACGTCAGCTCCCTCATCTATCTGACGGCGCCGGCCACCCTGATCTGGGGCTTCTTCATGTTCGGCGACGCCATCAGCTTTGTGAGCGGTATCGGTATCGCCGTCTGTCTGGGCGGCGTTGCCCTGGTGCATTCGGAGCGGATCCGGAGAGGCCCCGTCACCGAACCACCCCTCACCGAACCGGCCCGGGGCGACGAGGGGGAAATCCGCCGAGCCAAGGCGTAAGTGGGGGCGTCGCGCTCCGGAGCAGACATCCGTTTATGACCGTGGATACTTCGGCGTGCCTGGATTCGGCACGCTTCCCTTGTTAATTAGAGGTTACGCAAGTTGCGGCGGTTGACACCTGAAGGAAGGCGCCCCTACGGTGTAACCATACCGGTAGGTATACTTCGTCTTTCTTCCTTCGAGGAAGGAGAAGGAATGTCCCCCGAAGACCCTTCGAGCGGCGGTAAGAACGGAACTCTGGAACTCCCCAAGACCGCCACCGGATTCGATCAATTAGCCCACGCGATCCGCGCACGAAAACCGCGCTACGACGGAAAGATCCTGGCGGAACCCCGGTGGGACAGTGAATTGGTCCTACAGGATGTCCGGCATCCGACGGTCAAACTCCAGGAGTTCGGATACGACACCGCCGAACTCAACCGCGGATACGGAGTCATCGACGACACGGCCATGACGGGCCCCACACAGCTGCTCACCCCGGAAGGCGTGACCCGGCTGAAGGACGTGTGCGACAAGCTGGAGGCGTACGCCGGCAGCAGCGAGTTCATCGTCACCCGCCGGGTGCGCAGCGCGGATCTGATGTCGCCCTTCATCAACAACATGATCCGCGACCGCGCCTTCCTGCTGGCCTGCTCCCGCATGGTCGGTGTCCCGCTGATCCCGCACCCGCTGCGCACGCCGACGGTCCAGATCAACTACTTCGAGGGCCGGCGGACGGGCGACCGCGAGATAGCCAAATGGCATCGCGACGGGATGGACTACGTCTTCACCATCCAGCTAAACGACGCCGGTGAGTACGAGGGCGGCAGGTTCACGTACTTCAAGGGCCGCACCGACCAGTTCGACGGCGTCACCGAGGACGACCCCCGTATCGAGGAAGCGCGCTGCGACGAATTCGGTGCGGCGCTGTTCATCCACGGGAGCAATATCTTCCACGCGGTGACTCCGGTGACCGCGGGACGGCGGGTGACGTTCGTCCTGTCCCTGTTCTGCCCGTACTTCGCCAAGCAGGACTCCAACACGTTCTGGCATCTGGCGGGCGACGACGGAATCCTCGCCACCATCCCGAACTGGATGCGCCTGAAATGGCCCGCGCGGAGTCCCGCCATGGATTTCAGTCTGCGCGCCGGGAGCCCTGTCATCACCTGGTCCGATCTTCAGTAACGGCTCACCGAAACGGAAATCATCAATCCCCCCGAGATCCGTACCGCTCTCAATCCGGAGGAATTCGTGACTCAGCAGATTCTCGAAACGCCCGTTCATTCCGGCATGAGCCTGGTCGGCCAGATCCGCAGTGGGCTGGCCACCTACCTCCGCGTCCCCGAAAGCAGCATCACCATTCCGCAGAACGTGGACAAGTACCACGACAAGGACGCCCCGGCCCAGTCCGACCCCGCCCTGGAAGAGGTGTTCCAGCTGATGTGGGCGCTCAACGAGCGCGGTCTGTCCGACAGCCGGATAGGCAACACGGCGCTGCGCCGACGCCCGCTGACCACCGCCCTGGACCAGGTGCTCGGTGACATCGCCGAAGAACTGGGCGACGCCCCGCTGCAGTACACCGAACTCGGTCCCGAACCCGTCAAGACCAAGTACATCCTGCGCAACCTGCGCGAGAGCGGGCTGGACATCCGCCAGTACAACGGCGTGGACATCAACCCCGCGTCCCGCGAGACGATGCGCAGCGAACTCTCCTCCGTGCTGCCGGTGGAGCGCTTCACCTACCAGCAGACGCTGTTCGAGGAACTCGGCGAACGGGAGTACCGGGTGCCCGGCGTCCGGAACCTCGTGACCATGCTGGGCTTCGAGGAGGGCAACGAACACCCGTCGGCCATCAACAGGATGCTGGACCACATCCTGGAGCCCGGCGATCTCTTCCTGTCGGAGATGCAGATCCTCTCCGACGGCGGCTGGCACCCGATCTTCAACTTCTACCAGAACGATTTGATGCGCCGTTTCTCCAAGATCGCCCTGGAGCGCAGCCGACCGCACGTCGACTCCGAGTACGGCGTCTATCTCGTCCCGCTCTCCCTCGGCACCGACGGATCCCCCACCATGGCGGCGGTGACCGCGGAGCGCATCCGTAGCTCGCAGTCGGCGGACGACAGCATCTTCGTCACCAACTACTGCCTGAAGTTCGCCCTGGACGAGTACCGCCATCTGCGCGAGTCCTCGGGCCGGCTGAAGGTCCTGTCCGAACGCACCACGGCCGACGGTTCCGTCGTCTTCCAGCTGACGCGCAAGCTCTGACACCCTCTCCCGGCCGGCTCCGCCCAGCCCTCGCCAGGGCTGGGCGGAGCCGGCCGCACACCCCTCTCTCGGGAGCACTCTCGTGTCGCGATCACTTGACTGGATCGACGGGCGCCTCCGTGTGATCGACCAGCGGAAGCTGCCCGACCGCCAGGAACACCTGGACATCACCACGGTCGACGAACTCCTCGACGCCATCGCGGGCCTCGCCGTGCGCGGGGCACCGGCCCTCGCCGTCGCGGGCGCCTTCGGCGTGGCGCTCTCCGCCGCCCGGCACTCCGCCTCGGGGCCTCTCGACGCCGGCGCCGTACGCGCCGACGCCGACCGCATAGCCCGGTGCAGGCCGACCGCGGTGAACCTCTCCCGAGGCGTCGCGCGCGCCGTCGCCGTACTCGACGGCGGGGCGCACGCGGTCCTGGCCGAGGCGCGGAGGCTGCTCGACGAGGACGAACGCGTCAACCGCGCCGCCGCCGCCCACGCCGCCGAGTACCTCCTCGCGACGACGGGCCGCCGGCCCCTGCGCATCCTCACCCACTGCAACACCGGCAGCCTCGCGACGGGCGCCTGGGGCACCGCCCTCGGCGCCGTCCGCGACCTGCACGAGCGCGGGTCGCTCGCATCCGTCCTGGCCACCGAGACCCGGCCGCTGCTGCAGGGGGCCCGCCTCACCGCGTGGGAACTCCAGCGGGACGGCATCCCCGTGCGGCTGTGCCCCGACAGCGCCGCGGCCTCGGCGCTGAGGTCGGGGGCCGTCGACTGCGTGGTCGTCGGCGCCGACCGGGTCGCGGCCAACGGCGACGTCGTCAACAAGATCGGCACCTATCCACTGGCGCTGGCCGCCGCCCGCCACGGCGTTCCGTTCGTCGTCGTGGCCACCTCGGAGACGGTGGACGAGGCCACGTACCGCGGCGACGACGTCACCATCGAGCAGCGCCACGCGGACGAAGTCACCTCGCTGGGCGGCCGGCCTGTTGCCCCACCGGGCACACCGGTCTACAACCCGGCGTTCGACGTGACGCCGCACGACCTGATCAGTGCGGTGATCACCGAGCACGGAGTGCGCGCCCCGTCCCCGGCGAGCGGCCTGGCGCAGCAACTGGCCGCGCACACGGAGGCCGTGACCGACTTTCCCGCCCCGGGAGTTCTCTTCCAGGACCTGGCAGGTGTCTACCGCCGTCCTGGCCTGCTCAGGGCCGCGGCACGCGACATCGCGCGCCGCGTCGACGGCGGCTGCGATGCCGTGGTCGGGGTGGAGGCCCGGGGCTTCGTCCTGGCCGCCGCGGTCGCCGTCGAGGCCGGGCTGCCCCTGCTGCTGGCGCGTAAACCCGGCAGGACGCCGGGCAGGACCGAGCGCGTGTCGTACCGCAGCGAATACTCCACAGACACGCTGGAGTTGCCCGCGGGTGCGCTGAGCACCGGTCACCGGGCCCTGATCGTGGACGACGTCCTGGCCACCGGGGGGACCCTCGCCGCCGCCCGCGCGGTGGTGGAGGCGTGCGGCGGCACGGTCACGGGCTACGCGGTGCTCACCGAGATCGCCGCTCTGGAGGGGGCGGCCCGCCTGGCGCCGCTGCCCGTCCACGCGCTGCGGACCGTCCCGGAAGGAGACCCGGTGTGAAACCCCTCTTCGTCGACGAGAACGTGGAACTGCACCGCGAGCGACTCGCCACCACCTGCCGCGACCTGTACAGGCAGGGATGGATGCCGGGGACCTCGGGCAACCTCTCGGTGCGCTCGGGTGAGGCGGTCGTCATCACCGCCAGCGGGCGCGGCAAGCGCACGATGTCCAGGAACGACACGGTGCTGGTGGACCCCTTCGAGGGGCTGCCGCTGACCGGTGAGACCGAGTGGCCGTCGGCCGAGACCTCGATCCACCTGGCGGTCTATCGGTACGTCCCCGACTGCGGCGCCGTCATCCACGCGCACACGCCGTACGCCACGGCCGTCGCGACCCTGTGGGGCGCCGGCCCGGCGTGGGGCGAGGTGTGCTTCGAGGAACTGGAGTTGGCCAAAGGACTCGGGGTCGTCGATCCCGCACGGGTCGTGGTGCCGGTCTTCGCCAACTGGGCCGACGTGCCCCGCATCGCCGCCGATGTGCGGTCGTACCTCGGCGGGTCGGGTGTCCCCGCGCCGCCCGCCCTGCTCATCGACCGCCACGGCGTGACCGTATGGGGCCATGATCTCGATCAAGCCCGTGACCGGCTCGAATGCGTCGAGGACCTGAGCCGGCTGACCCTGCTGACCACGGAACGCGAACCTCGGACGGCGCGGAAGACCGCGGAGGCCGGACCATGACCCTGTTACAGATCATGCCCGACGACGCGCCCGGGACGGTGCTGCTGCGCACCGCCGAACTGGACACCGTCCGCGCGGAGCTGATCAGGATCGGCGTCCGGATCGAGCGGTGGCACACGGCCCGTCGGCTGCCGGCGGACGCCGACGACAAAGCCGTTCTGGAGGCGTACCGCAGCCATATCGACCACATCACCGCGGAGGGCGGCTACCGGCTCGTCGACGTGGCGCGGCTGACTCCGCGGCCCGAGGACCCCCGGTGGCCGCAGCAGGCCCGGACGGCTCGGGAGAAGTTCCTGGAGGAGCACTTCCACGACGAGGACGAGGTGCGCTTCTTCGTCGCGGGCTCCGGCTGCTTCTACCTGCACGTCCGGGGCAAGGTGTACGCGACCGTGTGCACGGCCGGAGACCTGCTGTCCGTGCCCAGCCGGACGGTGCACTGGTTCGACATGGGCGAGCAGCCGGACTTCACCGCCATCCGCTTCTTCCAGGAGGAGGACGGCTGGGTCGGCCGGTTCCTGCCGGACAGCATCGCGGCCTGTTTCCCGGGTCTCGACGAGCTGAGGGCAGCGGCATGACCGGCGCCGTCGTCCTGGACATCGAGGGCACCACCAGTTCCACCGCCCAAGTCCACGACGTCCTGTCCCCCTACGCCCGTCGGCGCGTGGCCGACCGGGTCGCTGCGCATCGCGGCTCGCCCGAGGTACGGCGGATCCTCTCCGACGTCGCCCGCACACCGGTCCTCACGGTGCACGACGACGGAGCCGCCGTACGGGTCCTGGAACGCTGGTCCGACGACGGCCGGAAGGCCGGGCCGCTGAAGCGGCTGCAGGGGCTGATCTGGTCGGAGGGCTATGCGAGAGGCGAGCTGTCCGGGCATGTCCACCCGGACACCGTCGAGGCACTGGCCCTCTGGCAGGAGCGAGGGGTCCGGGTCCACGCCTGTTCCTCCGGCGATCTGCGGGGGCGGCTCACCCACCACTTCGACACCGTCGCCGAACTGGACGCGGCACGCCTGGCCGACTGGTGCACGGCACTGGTCCGGCGGCCGCAGGAGCCGTCAGGGCCGGTCGAGGTCCAGGGCGACGGGCACCGCCATCCCGTCCATCCGGACCTGGTGTCCGTCGCGCGGGGGAGAGCACGATGAGCACGGCACCCGCCTCCCGCCCGACGCGCCGGGCCGCCGGCCTCGGGACCTCCGTCTTCGCGGAGATGACCGAGCTGGCCGTCCGTACCGGAGCGATCAACCTGGGCCAGGGCTTCCCCGAGGACGACGGCCCGCGCGAAGTCCTGGCCGCCGCGCAGCACGCCCTCGCCCACGGCTCCAACCAGTACCCGCCCCTCAACGGAACCCGGCCACTGCGTGAGGCCATCGTGCGCCAGCGCCTGCGCCGCCACGGCACGCGGTACGACCCCGAGACCGGCGTCGTGGTGACGAGCGGGGCCACCGAGGCGGTCACGGCGGCCGTCCTGGGCCTGTGCGCGGCGGGCGACGAGGTCCTGGTCTTCGACCCGGCGTACGACTCCTACCCGGCCGCCGCACAACTGGCCGGGGCCCGCTGCCGACGGGTACCGCTGCGCCCCGGCCCGCAGGGGTTCGGCTACGATCCCGACGCGCTGCGCGCAGCGGTCACCCCCGCCTGCCGGATGCTGCTGCTGAACACACCGCACAACCCCACGGGCAAGGTGTTCACCACCGACGAACTCGCGGACATCGCCGAGGTGTGCGTACGTCACGACCTGGTGGCGGTCGTGGACGAGGTGTACGAGTACCTCGTCCACGACGGGCGGCGGCATCACGCGCTCGCCGCCTTCGAGGGGATGGCCGACCGCACGCTGACGGTGTCGTCCGCCGGAAAGTCCTACAGCCTGACCGGCTGGAAGGTCGGCTGGGCCTGCGGACCGGCCGACCTGGTGACCGCGGTGCGCGCAGTGAAGCAGTACACGACCTATGCGACCGCCGCCCCGCTGCAGGACGCCGTGGCACTCGCGCTCGACCGGTACGAACCCTGGACGGCGGGTCTGCGCGCGGTGCTGCGGTCCAACCGTGACGCCCTCGCCGACTGTCTGCGGGCCGCCGGGACGACCGTCCTGCCCGCCGAGGGCGGCTATTTCCTGCAAGCCGATGTCGCGGGCACGGACACCCCCGACGCCCTGGAGTACTGCCGCGCCCTCGCCCTCCGGGCGCGCGTGGTGGCCATCCCCACGCAGGTCTTCGCGCAACGGCCGGACCCCTACGGCTCCCTGGTGCGCTTCGCGTTCTGCAAGTCGCCCCGGACGATCGCCGAGGCGGTGGCACGGCTGGAAGGACACGTCTGAACCCCCTGGCCGGGCATGACGGCCTCTCTGTTTTCACCACCATCCACCGAAAGTGACATGATCATGCCTGAAGCTGAGATCGCCGTCATCGGAGGATCCGGGCTCTACTCCCTCCTCTCCCTCCTCGACAACGGCCATGACGTCGAACCGGACACCCCGTACGGTCCGGTGAGCGACCCGATCACCGTAGGCATGCTCGGCACCCGCCCGATCGCCTTCCTTCCCCGCCACGGCCGTAGCCACCAGCACGCCCCCCACCGCGTCAACTACCGTGCCAACCTCTGGGCGTTGCGTGAACTGGGGGTCACCCGGGTGGTGGGCACCGGAGCGGTGGGGAGTCTCGACCCCGCCGTCCCGCCCGGCAGTCTGGTGATCCCCGACCAACTGGTGGACCGGACCGACGGCCGTGCGCAGACCTACTTCGACGGGCCGGACGTCGCCCATGCCCCGTTCGCCGATCCCTACTGCCCCGAAGGGCGCACCACGGCACTCAAGGCGGCCGACCGCAGCGGGTGGTCCGCCATCGACGGCGGCACCCAGGTCGTCATCCAGGGACCGCGCTTCTCCACCCGGGCCGAGTCCCGGTGGTACGCGGCCCAAGGGTGGTCGATCGTCGGGATGACGGCCCACCCGGAAGTGCTGCTGGCTCGTGAACTCGGCCTCTGCTACGTGCCGTTGTGTCTGGTCACCGACCTGGACGCCGGCATCCAGGAGGGAACGGGGGTGACGCAGGAGGAGGTGATGGCCGTCTTCACGCAGAACATCGAGCGGCTCCGGGACGTCCTCGTGACCACCCTCGCCGCCCTGCCCCCGCGACCGTCGTGCGCCTGCCGCTCGCTGGCACCGGCGCCGCTGTGATCCGACAGGGGCGGCGGCCGGGGTGACCGTGGGCCCCTCCTCCGGCGGCGTACCGGCTGGAGGAGGGGTGAGGCGCTGGCGTGGCGGCTACCGCGCCTTCGGCGCGGCGTGGATCCGGTGGAATGCGCTGGATCCCGCCCGAGCGGACCTCATTTCGGTGATCGGGCGAACAGGAGCGCGACGGTGCCGTCGGAGTGGCGACGGCCGAACAACCCCGTGCGCAGTGAACCCGTACCGGACGAGGTGGTCGCGACCGCGCGAGGGCCGCACGTCGAAGTGCCGCTTTCCGGCCAGGGCCACTTGTGCACGTCGATCCAGACCTCTCCGGTCTCCTCGAACTGCGCGTCACGGACGAGCGCTCCGCTGTGGACAGAGGGCGCCGGCCGGGCGGGCGCGACGACGTGCAGGGAATGGCCGGGCAGGGCCGTCGCGCGCAGCTTGCTTCCGGCCGCCTCCCGGACGGGGGATGCCATCAGCCCGACAGAGGTGTGCCGGTGACGGACACCCCAGCGGACCTCCTGCGGCAGCGCGGACAGCGTGGTCGCCAGGCCCGCCCCACCCCCGGCGCCGTCGGCCCTGGCCAGCGCTTCGGCACTCACCGAGCTGAGAAGCTGCACGGCGGAGGACGGGCCCGAAGAGACCGCGGCCGGGTACGAGGACGAGTTCTCGCCGAGCAACTCGACAGGAACATAGGCGAGTCGGGCATTCTCCCGGCCCGCCCATTCCTGTACCGCGGCAGTGGAACCGGCATCGGGTCCGCTCGCGACGAATGTGGTCGCGCCGGCCGTCAGCGGGCCCAGGAAGCTGAAGCACAGGTGCTCCACCGAACCGGCGGGCGCTGCGGTCACATACCGTTTACCGGGGCTCAACTGGGTAAAGAAGAGGTCCGTCAACCGCCCGACCGTGCAGGCGTAATGCGAGTGAAGTCGACCGCTGCCCACCCCCGTCATGGAATGTTCGAGGAGGAAGGGAGTGAGGGAATTGCGTGGGCTTTGTCCTCGGTGCCGGAGCGCGTGCCCGTAGGCGTCCTCATAAGGCGACCAGCCCGGGACGCGGCCTCCGACGGTGATGCCGGTCCAGGCCGCGGCGGGCCGTACCTCCTGGGCGAGTTCGGCGTCGATGACGAGAGCGGTGGCCCCGGAGAAGGCCGTCACCTCCAGCAGTTCGCCGCTCCTCGCCCCCGCCGGGACGGGCACGACGACGGCACCCAGCTTCAGTGCGGCCAGCTGGATCTCCCAGAGAGCCGCGCAGGCGTCGAGCGCGACGAGGATGCGGGTGCCGTGGCCCACGCCTTGCCGGACCAGCCAGCCGGCGGCGCGGTCGGAATTCTCCCGTAAGCCGTCAAAGGTGAGTTTCTGTACGGCTCCACCTCGTTCGCTCCAGATGACCGCGGGATCGAGGTTTCCTCTTGTGGTGGGGTCGAACCAGTCGGTGGCCCAGTTGAATTCGGCCAGATCTGGCCAGGAAAAGTCAGGGCGTGGATCAGTGCCTCCAGCGACGCAATCCAGGACTTTCTGTCGAATCGCCTCAAAAATGCGGGCCGAACTCCGCAAGGGATCCCCAATCGCCCGTACCGCAGAACAGGTCTTCGTCGATAGCATTCCGAAATCAGATTCCACGGAGCTCGCGCATTATGCGTCCGCCGCGGGGTGGGGCTGGAAATCGGTGTTCCTCATTGTGCGGAGTTGGTGATCCTTTGTGAAGCGGTGAGCTGCGGGAATCACCTCGGCTGCGGTCGGGGGCGGGCGGGCCCGCGGGTGCGGCGGCTGGCTGAACCCGCAGTCGTGATCGGCGAAGGGCGCTCGGCCGTCGGCGTGCGGACCGGAGCGCGTTCGGTATCCATACAGGTGGGTATACCTCTTGGGGCGAGGGCGTTGCCGCGCTCTGCTCGGCAGTCGGGACTGCTTGGAGAAGCCCACATGAGGATGTTGCTTCAGCACGCATGGAATCTCCTTCGAGACTTCGCGTACGGGATCGATGCGGGGCATGCCATCAGGCATGGTGCGCCCCTGCCGGATGCGCCCCGGAGGCCCTGCGCGCGGGGATCGTCGCGGGGCCGCGGGAACCGGTGAAGGCGGCCCGGGGCGCATCCGGTTCGCACCGCTCCCCGGTCGAGGGGGGTGTCGTGGAATAGTCGCCGGGGTGCGCGCGTTCTCACCGTACAGTTGATGTGTCAACTGAACGTGTGAACGGAAACTGGGAGGTCGAGGGCGATGCAGTTCGGCATCTTCACCGTCGGCGATGTGAGTACCGATCCGACCACGGGCCGCACCCCGACGGAGCATGAGCGGATCAAGGCGATGACGGCCGTGGCGCTCAAGGCGGAGGAGGCCGGGCTCGACGTCTTCGCGACCGGGGAGCACCACAACCGGCCGTTCGTGCCGTCCTCGCCGACCACCCTGCTCGGATACGTCGCCGCGCGCACCGAGCGGCTGATCCTCTCCACCTCCACGACGCTGATCACGACCAACGACCCGGTGAAGATCGCCGAGGACTACGCGATGCTCCAGCACCTCGCCGACGGCCGCGTCGACCTGATGATGGGCCGTGGCAACACCGGGCCGGTCTACCCCTGGTTCGGCAAGGACATCCGGGACGGCATCGACCTCGCGGTCGAGAACTACGCGCTGCTGCGGAGGCTGTGGCGCGAGGACACCGTCGACTGGGAGGGCAAGTTCCGTACGCCGCTCCAGGGGTTCACGTCGACGCCGAGGCCGCTGGACGACGTACCGCCCTTCGTCTGGCACGGGTCCATCCGGTCGCCGGAGATCGCGGAGCAGGCCGCGTATTACGGGGACGGGTTCTTCCACAACAACATCTTCTGGCCGGCCGACCACACGAAGCGGATGGTCGACCTGTACCGGCAGAGGTTCGCGCACTACGGGCACGGGACGCCGGAGCAGGCGATCGTCGGGCTCGGCGGGCAGGTCTACATGCGGCCGAACTCGCAGGACGCGATCCGGGAGTTCCGGCCCGTCTTCGACCACTCGCCGGTGATGGGCGGCGGGCTCCCGCTGGAGGACTACATGGCGCAGACGCCGCTGACCGTCGGCACCCCGGACCAGGTGATCGAGAAGACGCTCGCCTTCCGGGAGTACGCGGGCGACTACCAGCGCCAGTTGTTCATCGTCGACGGCGGCGGGATCCCGCTCGCGACCGTCCTGGAGCAGATCGACATGCTCGGCGAACTGGTCGTGCCCGTCCTGCGCGAGGAGTTCGCCGCACGCCGTCCGGCGGGCGTGCCGGACGGCCCGCCGACCCACGGTTCGCTGCTCGCGGACCGCGCCCGCTGACGCCTGCGACCCGATGTCCGACCGTTTGCAAGGAGGAAGACCGTGACCGCCGAGTTCAACGCCCACGCGGCGACCGACGGCGTCGCCCCCGACCGCTGGGCCAGCGCCCTGCACCTCTTCGACGACGGCCCCGGCGCCGCCCGCGAGGAGACCCCCGGTGAGCTCTGGGAGCGGGCCGGACTGCTCTTCGAGGCGAAGGACTACATCGCCGCCGCGAAGCTCCTGACCACCGTCGTCGAGGAGTTCCCGCAGCAGACCGCGCCCCGCCTGCTGCTGGCCCGCGCCTACTACCACTCCGCCCAGCTGAGCCGCGCCGAGGAGCAGCTGCGGCGCGTCGTGGAGCGCGACCCGGTGGAGCACTACGCCCACCTCATGCTGGGCCGCACCCTGGAGCGGCAGGGCCGGCAGGCCGAGGCGGAGCCGTGGCTGAGGATGGCCGCCGCGTTCTCCGGGGAGTTCCCCGACGACGAGTGAGGGTGCGAGAGACGCCGGGGTGTCCGTGGCTTTGTCCGGGGCACCCCGGCGATCTGTTCTCCCGGGAATGTTCGGCTCCGGAAGTTGTTGACATCTCAAAGGGCCGCGATGGAGAGTGGTTGATACGTCAACATCTCCGGACGGCCGGATCCAGCAGCACGGCCGGTGGAAACAGGAGGCTGCCGTGAAGGACGACCGTCCCGGCACAGCCACGACCGCGGGAACGGTCCGGTGAGCACACCGGCCGTACGCGGCCATCACCCCGACCGGCGGCTCATAGCCGGGTGCACGGCACTCGCCACCGCCACCGTGTACGTCGCCCTCGCGCTCGGCCACGACGCCGTACGCCTCGCCTCCGGCGCCGACGGATTCGTCCGCTGGCCCGCGACCGCGCTGACCCTCCTCTGGCTCGCCCGCCGCGACCAGGCCCTCTACGTCCGCGGCGCCATCGCCCTCCTGCTGACCGGCATCGGCGGAATCGCCGTCCTCGTCGCCCAGCACGGCGTACGGGCTCACGAGACCTCCCTCGTCCAGGACTACCTGGCCCTGCCCGGCACCGCCGCGGGCTGGTACGTCCTCATGGCGCTGGCCGTCGCGAGCGGGGCGAAACACTCCCTGACCCGCGCCGGCGCCGTACTCGCCGCGACCGCCGTCGGCCTCGGCGCGGTCCTCTCCGCGGACGACCCCCTCCTCGTCGCCCTCCTCGCCGTGGCCCTGCCCGGCGTCGCCTGGGCGCTGGCCGGTGCCCGGCCGCCGCACCGGTCCACCTGACCGACCGGTCCACCACCACGGCCGCACCGGGCCGTCTTTCACCCCCCCACCTCCAAGGGAAGAGCCACTCATGGGATTCGTAGGCGCCGAACTCGCCGTCGTACCACTGGACTCGGAGCAGGCGCGGCACACGTCCGTCACCGGCGCCAAGGCCGCCAACCTGGCACGCGCCGCCGTCGCGGGGCTGCCCACCCTGCCGGGCTTCGTCCTGGTCCCCGCCGAACGCGCACCCGACGCGCCGACCGGCGAGTACTCCGTACGCGCCCTGTGGCACGAACTCGGCGGCGACCAACGGCCCCTGGTGGTGCGCTCCTCCTCCGCGCACGAGGACACCGAGGACTCCTCCATGGCCGGCCGCTTCGAGTCCGTCCTCGACGTCCGCGGCTGGGAGGAGTTCAAGGTCGCCGTCGGCGTCGTCCTCGACTCCGCGCGCAGAGTACGGCCCCTGCGGCCACCGGAGGACGGACCCGACGACGACGGCATGGCCGTCCTCGTCCAGCCCATGCTGGCCTCCGCCGTCGGCGGCGTCATGTTCGGCGCCGACCCCGTCGAGGGCCGCACCGACCGCATCCTCGTCAGCGCCGTACGCGGCGGACCCGACCAGCTCGTCGACGGCAGCACCCAGGGCGTGCGGTACCAGCTCACCCGCATGGCCCGCCTCGTGCGCACCGAACCCTCCGGCGAGCGCCTCCTCTCCCACCGGCAGCGCGCCCGCCTCGTCCAGCTCGCGAAGCGGACCGAACGGGTCTTCGGCGGCCCCCAGGACATGGAGTTCGGCTTCGACGGCCACGGCACACTGTGGCTCTTCCAGGCCCGGCCCATCACCGCGATGGCCGCCCGGCCCGCCCCCGGCGCCCGCCTGCTGGGCCCCGGACCCGTCGCCGAGACCCTCCCCGGCGTCCTCCAGCCGCTGGAGGAGGACCTCTGGGTCACCCCCATGTCCCACGGCCTCACCCTCGCCCTCGACATCGCCGGCGCAGCCTCCCGCCGCCAACTGCGCCGGCTGCCCGCCGTCACGACCGTCCGCGGCCGCGCCGCCGCCGACCTGCGGCTGCTGGGCGCCGTGCCCTCCGCCCACCCCGTGCTCGACTTCATCAACCCGGCGCCGGGCGCCCGGCGGGCCGGGGCCGCCTGGCGCGTGGGGCGGCTGCGGTCCGCGCTGCCGCTGCTCGCCGTGGACCTGATGGCCGACGTGGACCGGCAGCTGGCGGACTTCCCGCCGCCCCGCGAGATGCTCGGCGGACAACTCGTCGACGCCGTCGGCTGGGGGCGGCAGGCCCTCGCCTCCCTGCACGCCCAGGAATCCCTCGCGGGCGCACTGCTCGGCGCGGGCACCGGCGCCACGGCCGCGGGCGAGGCGCTCGCCGAACTCGCCGAGGGACGCCTGCGCGGACTCACCGACGACCAGCTCATCGAACGCCACCCCGTCCTGCTGGCCCTCCTGCCCCCGACCCTCGGCCGACGCCCCGAACTGCCCGGCCGCACCGGCTGGACCGCCGCCCCGCGCGGCGTGGGCGCGCTGCCCGTCCGCGAGGGCCTCAGGCTGCGCATCCGGTGGGTCCAGGAGATGCAGGCCCGGATGGTCCAGGAGATGAACTGGCGCCTCGACACCGGCGACTGCGGCCTCGGACCGGCCCGGCTCGCCCTGCTGCGCTGGAGCGAACTGGTCCGCGCCACCGAGGGCGGCCCACTCCCCGCCGACCTCGACGAACGGGTACCCCGCGAGGACGAAGGCCCCCTGCCCGCCGTGTTCCGCCTCGCGGACGGACACCCCGTCGCCCAGGCCGCGCCCGGCCGCCGCGGCGCCGACGAGGGCCAGGGCGCCGGAGGCGGCTTCGGTGCCGGCACCGCCTGGGACGGGCACGGCGAGCGGCCCGAGCACGCCGTCCTCGTCGTCCGCTCCCTCGACCCCGCCCTCGCACCCCTGCTGCCGGGGCTCGCCGGACTCGTCGCGGAGACCGGCAGCGCGCTGTCCCACCTCGCAGTCCTCGCCCGCGAGTACGGCGTCCCGACCGCCGTCGGCGTGCCCGGCGCGGTGGACCGGTTCCTCACCGGTACCCCCCTCACCGTCGACGGCGGCAGCGGTGCCGTCGAGGCGTCCGCACCGAAGGAGCTGGCCGCATGAGAGCCGTACGCCTGGTCGGCTACACCTTCGGCGGGCTCTCCGCCGTCTACGCCGGCTACTACACCGTCGTCTACCTCACCCGCTGGGAGTGGCAGCGGGCGCTGATCTCCGCCGCGCTCCTCATCGTCGTCGAGGTGTTCCTCGCCACCGTGCTGGTCCTGACCCGGCTCGCCCGGCTCGAAGGCCGGATCGAGGCGTCCGACGCCCGCGTGGAGGAGGTGCGCCGACGCCTCGAACAGTCACGGTCGCCGATCCCCAACCGGTTCAACTGGCTGTCCTCCGTGGACCGCACCCCACTCGACGGGACCCAGCGGACGTTCGTCTTCGTGCCCGTCCTCATGGTCGCGGGCGCCGCGCTCTCCGGGATCGCCCTGGTGATCCAGAAGATCGCCGGCGCCACGGCCCGCCCCGGCGCGGAACGCCGCCTCGCCGGACGCCTCGCCGCGCTGACCGCGCCGACCCTGGGCGAGGGGGTTGCGGGGAGCGGCACGGCAGGGAACCGGCGTTCCGCGCCGGGGACCACGGCGCCCGGGACACTGGGAGACGCCGTCCCGCGTGCCCGCACGGGTCGCCGGCTCCTCGCCGTCACCGCCGGCGTCGTCGGGCTGCTCCTCGTCCCCCTGCTGTGGACCGCCCTCGCGGACGCCACCCAGACCCGCGCCGAAGAGGCCCCCCACGCGGCGAGCACGACCCTGGTCTTCCGCGTCGACACCTACGGCGACCACAGCGCCGCCGCCGTCCAGCTCGCCGCGCAGGACCTGTGGGAGACCTGCCGGCGCTCCACCGCCGCCCAGAACGCGGACACGAGCCTCAGCGCACTGCGGGACGGCGTCTACACAGGAGTCGTCCGACCCGCACTGCCCTCCCACGACGTGATGCGGCTGCGGGGCTGCCTGGAGGACGCGAACACGAACCGGACGAGTGCGGTCGTGCTGGGGGAGGGGCAGGCGGACAGCCGCTGAGGCGGGGTGCGGGGTGACGCCGGGTGGTGCGGCATCGGGGGTGGGGGCCTGAGTTGGGGTTGGAGAGGGGATCGGGGGCGAGAGACGGAGAATCGGGGGTAGGGGTGGGGTGCGGCGGGGGAGTGCTGGGGGTGGCGCCGAGGCGCGGCGGGCGAATGCGGGAGGTCGGGTGCGGGGTTGGGGCAGGGCCGGGGAGTGGTGGGCGAAGGGTGGTGAACGGAGACCGGTGAGTGGAGAGGCTTCCCTCGCGGGACGCTCTGGCTTTCGCCTTCGGCCCAGGCGTCCGGGTTCGGGCTTTGGCCCCGGCTCCGAATCCGGTCCCAGCCCCAGCCCCAGCCCCAGTCTCGGGTTCGGCCGTGATTTCGGTCCCGGCCCCAGCTCCGGCCTTGGGGGCGACCCCAACTCCAACTACGGCTTCGGCCTCGGGGTTTCGGATGCCGGGCCGTGGTTGCTGATCTCTTTCCAGATGCTGATCGCCGTGATGGCATGGTCGCGCCGCGAAGGTGACGTCCCCACGCGAACGGAGTGTCTCGGATGCCGGTCGGACTGGTCGCGCTGGCCCTCGGAGGGTTCGGCATCGGGCTGACCGAGTTCCTCATCGCGGGGCTGCTGCCACAGGTCGCGGAGAGTTTCTCGGTGTCCGAGGCGGCTGCCGGCCGGCTGATCTCCGGGTATGCGCTGAGCGTCGCGGTCGGGGCGATCGCGTTGACCGCGGCGACGGCACGGCTCCCGCGCAAACAGGTCCTCGTCGGCCTCGTGGGGCTGTTCGTCATCGGCAATCTCCTCTCCGCGGTCGCGTCGGACTACTCGGTGATGATGCTGGGGCGGATCGTCGCGGCGCTGTGCCACGGTTCGTTCTTCGGCATCGGCTCGCTCGTCGCCCGTTCGCTCGTCGCCCCTGAGAAGAAGTCCCAGGCCGTCGCGGTGATGTTCGCCGGTCTGACGGTCGCGAACGTGCTCGGCGTGCCCTTCGGCGCACTGGTCGGGGAACGGTGGGGCTGGCGTGCCGCCTTCTGGGCGGTCACCGGCATCGGGGTCCTCGCGCTGGCCGGCATCGCCGCCCTCGTCCCGGCCACCGCGTCGCCGCCTGTGTCTCAGGGGCTGCGTGAACAGTTCCTCGCGTTTCGCTCCGCTCAGGTCTGGCTCACTCTGGTCGCCACCGCGCTGAGCTATGGCGGCATGTTCGGGGCGTTCAGCTACATCGCCTACACCTTCACCGAGGTCAGTGGGTTCTCCTCCGGCGATGTCGCCTGGCTGCTGATGGTGTACGGGGTCGGTCTGGTCGTCGGGAATCTGGTGGGCGGGCGCGCGGCGGACCGGGATCGGGACCGGGCGCTGGTGTGGGCACTGGGCGGGCTCGCGGTGACCCTGACGGTGTTCGGGGCGCTGGCGGGGAGTGGGAGCGCCTCGGTGGTGCTGGTGTTCCTGATGGGGGTGACCGGGTTCGCGAGCGTGCCGGGGATGATCACGCGGGTCACGGATCACGCGGGTGGGGCGGCGTTGGCGGCCAGCGCGAATGTGTCGGCTTCCAATGTGGGCAACGCGTTGGGGGCTTGGCTGGGGGGTGTGGGGATATCGGCGGGGTTGGGGTACCGGTCGCCTCTCTATGCGGGGGCGGGGATCGTGGTGGTGGCGTTGGGGGTGATGGTGGTGGCGGCCCGGATGGATCGGGCGGTCGTGGTGCGGAGTTGAGGGGTGCGAGGGCTGAAGGAACTGGAGGGGGCTGGGTGTTCGTGGTTCCCGGCCCTGGTTCGCGGCTTTCGGCCATTGCGGCCGGGTCCTGCGGCCCGTGTACTCGGCCGAGCGCGGGCGTTGGGTGGAGCTGCGCCCGCCCGATGCCAGGCAGTAACTCGCGCGCGAGCCCCGTGAGAACGTTGTACGCAAAGAGGGAACGGTGTGCGCACCGCGCGGTATGCTGGCCCGGACGAAGCCCCGGCGAGGAAACAGGAGCGTCATGACGGCCAAGCGGAACCCGATCCCCTCGGTATGGGCCCGCCCCCGGCGCGAACCGGACCAACCCGCGCTCAGCCGGGCCGCGATCGTGCGCGAGGCGGTCGCGGCGCTGGACGCGGAGGGCGTCGAGGCGCTCAGCATGCGCAAGCTGGGGGCGCGGCTGAACGCGGGCGCGACCTCGCTGTACCGGCACGTCGCGACCAAGGACGAGCTGATGGAGCTGGCCGCCGACGAGGTCTTCGGCGAGATCGCCGTACCCCCGGCGGACGGTGACGACTGGCGGGGTGCTGTGGCGGACGCGGCGTTCTCGTTCCGGGCGACGATCCTGCGCCACCCCTGGCTGGCCTCCGTCCTCGGTCAGGCGGGCCTCGCCTACCTGGGCCCCAACCTGATGTCCCGCACCGAGAGCCTCGCCGCGCTCTTCGTCCGCGCCGGCTTCCCCGACCCCGGCAACGCGATCTCCGCGCTCCTGTCGTACGTCACCGGCATGAGTGCCACGGAGGCCGCCTGGCTCGGTACGGTCGCCCGCTCCGGCGACACCGAGGCCGACTTCGTGGCCCGCCTGATGCCGGCGGCGGAACAGGCGGCGGCGGGCTACACGCACCTCGCGGACGGATACCGGGCACCGGAAGGCCAGGGCCCGCAGGAGGCACGGGAGACGAAGTTCCGGTACGGCCTCGACGTGGTGCTGGACGGCCTGGCGCTGAGGCTGCCGGACGGGGCCTGACGCGGACCCCGGGGTCACATCAACCCCGGGGTGAACCCCCTTACGCCCAGCAGCCGTTGACCGTCGCCGCCAGTCCGTCCATCGCGTCCTTGATGTCCCCCGGCGCGGCGGTGGAGTTGTTCTCGACGAAGGAGAACACCTTCCACCGCCCGTCCTGCGCCTGCGTGAACCCGCTGAGCGCGATGGCCCCGGTCAGCGTCCCCGTCTTGGCCATGACCTTCCCGACCGCACAGGAGGAGTCGGCCGTGTCGAAGCGCCCCCACTCGGGCCCGAGCGTGGCGCCGGCCTCGCCTGCGACGGGCAGGCCGTCCTTGATGTACTTGAGGGTCTGGCTGTAGCGCGGGTTCGTCGTGAGGTCGAGGATGTCCGCGAGGGTCTGCGCCGGGATCCGGTCGGCGCGGGAGAGCCCGCTGCCGTCGTGGATCTCGAAGTTCTCCATGGAGACCCCGTACCGGTGGGCGAGGACGTCACGGACGACGGCCGTGCCGTCCTCGAAGGTGGCCGCGCGGCCGGCACCGAGCGCGGTCATCCGCAGCAGCGTCTCGGCGATGTTGTTGTCGCTGGTCTTCAGCATCGTCTTGACGATGGTGGACAGCTTCCCGGAGGTGTGGCGGGCGACCGGCACGTCCGTACGCGACGCGGTGCCGTGCGCGACGTCGCCGTCCACGGTCACGCCCTGCTCGCCGAGGAGCTTCGCGAAGACCTGCCCGGCGTCGAGAGAGGTGTCCATGACGCCGTGCCCGTCGACGACGAGCGCGCGCACGGGCGCGATGTTGTCGGGGTAGTAGCCGTCGTTCCAGCCGGTCGCGAGGGACGGCTCGGGGAAGAGGCTGTCGTCGACGTGGACCTTGACGGAGGTGAGGCCCGCCGCCTTGATCCCGGCCGCCGCGGTCTTCGCCAGCTCCTGGAGGTCGCCCGAGGTCAGCGTGCGGTCGCCGCCGCCGACGAGGGTGAGCGTGCCGTCGCCGTACACGACCTTCGTGGTGAAGCGGTGGTCGGGGCCGAGGACCGTCAGGGCGGCCGTCGAGGTCGCGAGCTTCGCGTTGGACGCCGGCATGAGGGCGGTCGTCGCGTCGTGGCCCCAGATCTGTTTGTCCGACTTGGCGTCGATGACGACACCGCTGAACGTCGTGCCGAGGCGGGTGTCCTGGACGCGGGTGTTGAGGTTGTCGGCGATCTTCTGCTCGGCGGGGTCGAGTTCCGTCGCGCCGGCCTTCGTCGCGGTGGCCTTCTCGGCGGCGAACGCGGAGGGGCCGGCCAGGATCGTGCCGGCGACCGGGGCCACCGCCGCGACGAGGAGGGCGCGGCGGACCGCCGGGTTCATCTCGCGCGGCTTGCGGTGACGCCCGCGCGCGCCGGAGAAGGAGGTGCTCGACATGGAGGGGTCCTAGTGGGGGGTGGGGATGGACCTGGCCGAAAGTAGCAGTCGAAAAAGTTTGTACCTTCAAGTAGGCGTGAAGGAGATGTGAAGACCTCCGGGTGCGGGGGAAGGCCCGGGAAGGGGTATAGTTGATCTCACGCCGGACAGCCCAACTCGGTTGAAACGGCAGTGCGTTGGTGGTCCAAGGAAAGACGCCCCGCTTCCTGCGGGGAGATGTAAGTGCAAGGCTTGCCCAGCGCTCAGGCGAAGAGCCCCGCTTCTGAAGAAGCGGGGCTCTTGCCGTGTCAGGACTCGCGTCAGGGGCGGCAGGTCACATCCCCGGCCGGCAGGCGTCCGCTCGCCAGATAGGCGCGCACCCCGTCGTCCGCGCAGGCGTTCCCGTACACCCCGAACACCGCGTGCTGCGCCGGCCCCGCCAGCGTGATCAGCCGGGACGACGGCCAGTTGCGGCGCTGGGCGAGCGCGCCCGCGTACGTGGTGCGCGGATCGCCCGTGGCGTTGACGAGGAGCGCCGGGAAGTCGTCCCGGACCGCCGTCGGGGCCTCGCGCGGAGCGGCCCAGAAGGCGCAGGGGCCGATGTTGCGGGTCACGGGGGTCAGCAGCGGGTCCGTCAGCCGGCCGCGCTCGATGTCCCGCCGGTACACCTCCGGGTCACGCTCCGCGGGGACGTCACCGCAGAGGATCGCCGACTGCACGCTGCCGTACGACGACTCCTCGCCGGTCAGCACGAACCGCAGCGTCTCCGCGAGCGCCGGGGACGGCTCCACCGGGCCGCCCTGCGCGGCTCGCGCCAAGTCGCCGACGGCGCGCGCGAGTTCGCCGTACGCCTGGTCGTTGTCCTGGGAGAGGCCGGTGAACAGGACGAGCGGGACGACGCGTTCGTCGACGCGGTACGGGCCGACGGGCAGGGGGGCTCGGGTCGCCGCCGCCCGGATGCGGTCGACTGCCTTGAGTACGGCGGCACTTGTGGCGCCCAGCCGGTACGTCGCGTGCCGGGTCGCCGTCCAGGCCGCCCAGTCCTCCAGCGCGGCCCGGTTCGCGGACTCGGTGGGGCGCAGGAGGCGCGGGGAGTAGTGGGCCGGGTCGATGACGCCGTCCAGGACCATGCGGTCGACGCGGGCGGGGAACATCGTCGCGTACACCTCGCCCAGGTAACTCCCGTACGAGTAGCCCAAGTAGGAGACCTTCCGCTCGCCCAGCGCCGCGCGGATCACGTCCATGTCGCGGGCGGTGTTGCGGGTCGTCACGTACGGCAGGACGTCCCCGGCGTTCTTGCGGCACAGGGCGGCGAGGTCGCGCGCGAACCCGGCGTCGAAAGGAGACGGGGCGCCCCAGATCGACGTACCGGTAGGCCACTTGCAGTCCAGCGGCGTGCTCCGGCCCACGAACCGCGGGTCGACCCCGACGACGTCGTACCGGCCGGCGACCTCCTTCAACTCCCCCCGGATCCACGGCGGATCGCCGATCGTGGCCCCGCCGGGACCGCCGCCGTTGAGGAGCAGCGCCCCGATCCGGTGCGCGCTGTCCGTCCCCCGGATCCTCGATATCGCGACGGTGATGGTCCGCCCGCCGGGGTCGGCGTAGTCCAACGGCACAGTGACGTCAGCACACTTGGCGCCTGCCTCCTCCAACTCCTTCCCCGTGGTGTCGTCCGGCCCCGTCACGCAGCTCTTCCAGTCGAGCCGCTGCTCATGGAACCGGGCGAGGGGATCGGTGGCGGCCGACGCGGTCAGCGGGAGCGCGGCGAGGGCGAGAGCGGAACAGAGGGCAACTCGGGTTCGTACAGCGAAAGTTGTCACGCGACCCCACGCTAGAGATCGCCCCCGGCCCGAACACGCCGACAGCCCCGCCGGTCCACCCGGGTGCCAACCCCCTTGTGCACGGCCCCTGTTGCCGGTAGCGGCTGAGTCACCCCACCCCTGAGCCGGGGCCCCCGAAGGAGCCCCTGCCCCCGAGGGCGACCCCGGCTCACAACGTCACTCGCTCTTCGGCCCCGTCGACTGCACCACCTCGAACGACCACAGCTCCGACGCGGAGGACGCCGGCTTGGGGCGTTCCCCCTCCGCCCCGCCCTGGTGGGCCTGCTTCATCGGACCCTCCATCCACGCCTGGAAGGCCGCCTCGTCCCGCCACCGCGTGTACACGAGGTACGTGTCGGTGCCCTCGACCGGCCGCAGGAGTTCGAACCACTCGAAGCCGTCGGAGTTCTCGACCGCGTGGGCACGGCCCGCGAACCGCTTCTCCAGGGTCTCGCGCTGCTCGGCTGGGACGGTCAGTACGTTGATCTTGACTACGCTCATGCGTCCATCCTGCCTGTCCCCTCGGGCACCCCCGCACCCCGCCCCCTCCTGCTGCCTTCTCCGGCACCCCCACCCTCCCCACTCCCGAGATCACGAAATGCGCGGCGCGAACCGCGGCCCGACACTGTGAGCCCGGGGGCCGCACGTGAGGAGCGTTCCGCATGGCCTCGTTGCTCTACCGCCTGGGCAGGCTGGCTTTCCGCCGGCGTTGGTACGTGGCAGTCTTCTGGATCCTGGTGCTGGTCGGTTTGGGCGCGGCCTCCGCGCAGGCTCCGGAAGCGCCGAACACGGCGTTCTCGGCTCCCGGCATCGAGGCCCAGCGAGCCTTCGACCTGATGGACAAACGCTTCCCCGGCGCCCAGGCGAACGGCGCGACAGCCCGCGTCGTCTTCGTGGCACCGAAGGGGCAGAAGGTCACCTCCGCCGAGAACAGGGCCGCCATCGACAAGGCCGTCACCCAGGCGGCCCAAGGGCAGCAGGTCGCCTCCGCGGTGGGCCCCTTCCAGGCGGGAGCCGTCAGCAAGGACGGCTCGACGGCGTACGCGACGGTCACCTACACGGTCGCCTCGGACGACCTCACGGACGCCGCGAAGGACACCCTGCGCGGCGCGGTGAGGACCGCGAGGGACGCGGGCCTGACCGTCGAGACCGGCGGCACGGCGCTCGCGGACTCGCCGAGTCCGGGCAGCACCGGAGAGATCATCGGCATCATCGTCGCCGCGATCGTCCTCCTCGTCACCTTCGGCTCGATGGCCGCCGCCGGCCTCCCGCTGCTCACGGCGGTGCTCGGCGTCGGCCTCAGCATCACCGCGATCACCACCCTGGCCAGCACCTTCGGCCTCACGTCGACGAGCAGCACGCTCGCCTCGATGCTGGGCCTGGCCTGCGGCATCGACTACGCCCTGTTCGTCCTGTCCCGGTATCGCGAGGAGCGCGCCAACGGTCACACGGAGGAGGACGCGGCGGGCCTGGCCGTCGGCACCGCCGGTTCGGCCGTCGTCTTCGCGGGCCTCACGGTTGTTATCGCGCTGGTCGGCCTGGCCGTCGTAGGCATCCCGATGCTCACCAAGATGGGCCTGTGCGCGGCGGGTGCGGTCGCTGTCGCCGTCCTCGTCTGCCTGACCCTGACCCCGGCGCTGATCGGGTTCTGGCCGCGCGCGGTGCTCTCGCGCCGCTACCGGCTCACCGGCCGGCGCGTGCAGGGCGTGTTCGGCAACCGGGGCAGCCGGTGGGCGGAGTTCGTGCAGCGCCACCCCTTCCCGGTCCGGTTCACCGCGATGGTCAGCCTGATCGTGCTGGCCATCCCGGTGCTGAGCCTTCAGCTCGGCATGCCCGGCGACGAGGTCAAGTCGACCGCGACGAGCGAACGCCGCGCCTACGACGACCTCGCCAAGGGCTTCGGCCCCGGCTTCAACGGCCCGCTGACGATCGTGGTCGACGCGCAGAAGGCGGGCGACCCCAAGGCCGCCGTCACGACGATCGAGGACCGGGTGAAGGCGACGAAGGGCGTCGTCTCGGTCACCGAGCCCCGTTTCAACAAGGCCGGCGACACCGCGATCTTCTCCGCCGTCTCCGCCTGGTCGCCGACGGACAAGAAGACCGAGGACCTCGTCCACACCATCCGCGACGACCGTTCGAGGACGATCGCCGGGACGGGCGCGACCTTCGAGGTCACCGGCACGACCGCGCTGAACATCGACGTCGCCCAGAAGGTGCAGCGCGCGCTGATCCCGTACCTGATCGTCGTCGTCGGGCTCGCGGTGCTCCTGCTGCTGATGGTCTTCCGGTCGATCTTCATCCCGCTGAAGGCGGCGGTGGGCTTCCTGCTCTCGGTGCTCGCCGCGCTCGGCTGCGTCGTCGCCGTCTTCCAGTGGGGCTGGGGCGCCTCGCTCCTGGGCGTCGAGTCCACCGGCCCGATCATGAGCATGATGCCGATCTTCATGGTGGGCATCGTCTTCGGCCTCGCCATGGACTACGAGGTCTTCCTCGTCTCCCGGATCCGCGAGGCGTACGTCCACGGGGAGGGCGCCGGCGAGTCCATCACCACCGGCTTCCGCTACAGCGCCCGCGTGGTGGCCGCCGCCGCGCTCATCATGATCTCGGTCTTCGCCGGCTTCATCACCGCCTCCGAGTCGATGATCAAGATGATCGGCTTCGGCCTGGCGGTCGCCGTTCTGTTCGACGCGTTCGTCGTCCGCATGGCCTTCGTCCCCGGCGTCCTCGCCCTCCTCGGCGACAAGGTCGACTGGCTCCCGAAGTGGCTCGACCGCATCCTCCCGGACCTCGACGTGGAGGGCGCGGCCCTCAGCCGCGCCCACCCCGCGCCGACCCCGCGGGCGGGGACGGGCGAACCCGACTAGCAGACGTTCTGCGTGCTGTTCACCAACTGGATGTTCCGGAACGTCGTGTTCGTCCCGCACGGATTCTCGGTGATCCGCGAGTTCGTCACCGTGAGGTTCTGTACGACGATGTCGGCGTTGTTCGGGAACTCCGAGCGGGCGGCGAGGCGGATCTCGCCGCCCCCGGAGACCGTCCCGCTCCGCGCCGCGAGGCTGACGTTGTAGCAGTTCTCGATCAGTACGGCGTTGTTGCCGGTGTTCGTGAGGCTGATCCGGTCGATGACCGCGCCCCCGCTCTCCGACACGCAGAACACACCGCGCCCGCCCCCGCGCGCGACGACCTCGCCGACCCGGATGTTCGTCGGGTAGGAGCTGCCGATCCGCCCGTTGCGGTTGGCCATCCGGAACGCGGCGTACCCGGTCCCGGCCCCGGCGCCGTCCGCGTCGACCTTCGTGACGTTCGCGTTGACGGTCTGGTTGAGCAGCAGCCCCGACTCGCCGACGTTGCGAGCGGTGACCGTACCGACCGTCAGCCCGTCCACCCCGTACGTCTCGACGGCGTGACTGGACGCCCCGGACACATACACGTTGTCGATGCGGACGTTGCGGGTCCACTCGGCGGTGTTGCCCCGGTTGTCGATGCGCACCCCGAGCCCGCGCGACAGGCGCATGTCGATCTGGCCGAGGACCACGTTCTGGACGTTGCGCAGGAAGATCCCGTACAGCGGGGAGCCGGTGAGGTTGAGGTGCTGGACCTCGATGTCGCGGGTGCCGCGCGAGTACACCGGCGCCTGGTCGCCCGAGCCGCTGCCGGTGACGTCGATCGTGCCGCACACGTCGAGGACGGTGTAGCTGGGCAGGGAGACGCGGGAGCCCGCGCCGATGCTGCCCGACCCCCGGACGACGACCCGTTCCTTCGACGTCCGGTTCGCCGTCAGGCTGTTGACCGCCGCCTGCATCGCGGCCCGCATGTCCGTGCCGGTGTAGCTGACCGAACTGCCGCGCCGGGCCGTCCAGGTGGAGCCGTTGAGGACGGCCTCGGCCTGGTACGAACCCTCGCCGCAGGCCGCCGCCGACGCCGTGGGGGAGTGGGTGAGGAGGAGCCCTCCGGTGAGGAGGGCGAGGGTCGACGCGGCGACTCCGAGTCTGCGCATGGTCGTCTCCTGTGGGGTGGGAGAAGTGCGGGTGGAAAGCGCTTTCCCCGGAGTGTGGCCAGTGCGCGTGCGTGCGTCAAGGGTTCGTAAAGTCAGTGCAGTTGAAGCTGGGTGGCGAGAGCCGGTGCGACCCGCACCGCCGACGCCCCGCTCCACCGCAGCAGCGTCGTCCCCCAGGTCACCCCGCCGCCGAACGCGATCAGGACCACCAGGTCACCGTCCCGCAGCCGCCCGTCGGACGCCGCCTTCGCCAGCGCGTACGGGATGTTCGCGGCACCGATGTTGCCCACCTCGTCGCCCACGACCACGAGTTGACGGTCCGTCACCCCCATTTCCCGGGCCGCCCGTTGGAGCAGCACCGGGTTCGGCTGGTGGGTGACGACGAGGGCCACCTCGTCCAGCGTGACCCGGCCCCGGCCCAGCGCCTGGGCCAGCATGCGCGGGAACACGTCCAGGATGAAGTCCCGGACTCCCTTGCCGTTCATGGTGATCCGCTGCCCCCGCGTCACGGGCAGCCGGCTGCCGCCCGCCGCGATCATCGCGTGATCGGCGTACCGCCCGTCCGAACCGAGCGTGAACGCCCCGAAACCCCGCCCCTCCGCGACCGGACCAAGCAGCGTCGCCGCCGCGCCGTCCCCGAACAGCGACGCGGTCGCCCGGTCGGTGGGGTCCACGAACTTCGAGTACGCCTCCACGCCCACCACCGCCGCGTACCGCGCCGACGGATCCTGGGCCAGCCAGTCCCGGGCCACCCGCGCCCCGAACAGCCAGCCCGAGCAGGCCGCCGTCACGTCCAGCGCCACCGCCTGCCGCGCCCCCACGAGCGCCTGCACCCGGCACGCCGTCGCCGGCCCCAGCTCGTCCGGCGTCGACGTCGCCACCACGATCACATCGAGCTGCTCCACCTCCAAGTGGGCCGCCGCCAGAGCCGACTTGAGCGCCGCCGCCCCCAAGTCCGACGCGGCCTCCTCCGGCGCGGCCGCATGCCGGGCCAGCACCCCCGTCCGCCCGGCGATCCACTCCGCCGACACCCCGGCCGCCACCGCGACCTCGTCGTTCGTGCGCCGCCGCGCCGGCAGATAGGAACCGGCGCCGACGACGCCTACGGGTACGTTCATCACGCGACCTTCCGGACAGAGGGCGGGAGCGGCGAACCGGCGCCGCACCTCTCGTTCTCGCACAGCACCGCGACGGCGTGCGAGGCACACACGGAGCAGTACGGCTCACGCCGGGCCCCGCGCGAGCCGGGGGCGCGCTCACGGGGGCGCCCGACGCGGGGCGGGAGCACGGCGCCGTCGGCGCGCGCCGCAATGCCGACCGTGCGTCCTTTACAGGCGGCGAGCAGGTGGTTTGACTTGGGGACGATCTCTTCTTCCCCCACATCACCTTCTCTCCTGCCCGTCGGGCGGCCCCTGGAGTTCCCGGCGGAAGCGTTCCTTGCGTACGACTGCTGCGTCTCACCATGCCGACCACGAAAGGCAGTTGACGTTGAGCACCCTCACGCTCGTCCCGCCCGAGGACCAGGTGGCCGACTACCTGAGCGACCGGGTCGACACAGACGCCGGGCAGCCGGTGCGCCGGCGGCGGCTCGCGGACGTGCGGGAGGCGTTCGCGGCCGCCGCCCTCCCGCCCGGCAGCCCGGTCCTCATCGCCGTCCCCGACCCCCACACCCAGCTCACCGCGTTCCTCGCCGCCCACTACGCGGGCCTGGTCCCCGTCCTGCTGCCCCGCGTCTGCCCCGAGCACCGGCGCCGCATCATCGCCGACGCGCTCGGCGCCGCCGCCCTCGCGACCTGCGCCCCCGACCTCGTCGTCCGCCGGATAGCCACCGCCCACCCGCGCGCCTACGAACCCGGCCAGGCGATCGTCATGACCTCCGCGACCTCCGGGACCCCGGCCGGCTGTCTGCACCGCGTCGCCGCGCTCTTCGGCAACGCGCGCCGGCACGCGGGCGCGATCGGACTGCGCGGCAGCGACACGGTCTGGCTCAACCTGCCCCTGCACTACTCCTTCGCGCTCGTCGCACAGGCCCTCGCCGGGGTCGCGACCGGCGCACGGCTCGTGCTCAGCGGGCCCCCGTTCGCGCCCGGCGCCTACCGCGAGGGCCTGCGCCGCCACGGCGTGACGGTGTCCTCCCTGTCCCCGTCCCTGGTCCGCTCGTTCCTCGACGACACCTACGAACTCCCCGCCTCCTTACGGGTATTGACCGTCGGCGGGGACTCCCTGGAGGCCACCCACGTCAAGGAGCTCCTGGCCCGCCACCGGGGCGGCGAGCTGTACCTCACGTACGGCCTCACCGAGGCGGGCCCGCGCGTCTCCACCCTCGCCGCGCACCGCGCGCCCCCCGAGCGGTACACCTCCGTCGGCCTCCCGCTGCCCGGCGTCGAGGTCGCCGTGCGCGGCGAGGGCGTCAAGGGGGAGCTGCTGGTGACGACGCCGGACGCGATGGTCCGGCGCGTCGGCCAGGGCACCGCCGGGCGCCGGGGACTGGTCGCGGCCGACACGGTCGCCACCGGGGACGTCTTCCGCGTCGACGAGAGCGGACACCTGTTCTTCTGCGGGCGGATCGCCGACTTCGTCGTCATCAACGGCGACCGGGTGTCCCTGCGCTGGGTCCGGGAACTGGTGGGCGCGCTGCCCGGGGTGCTGCACGTGCGCACCGAGATCGTGCAGGCCACGGCCGGCCGGGGCGGGATCGGACGGCCGCGCTACCGGCTGCACGTCACCGCCCGCGAGGCCAGCCAGGCGATCCGCGATCAGGTGACCCGGCGGCTCAAGGAGGTGCTGCTCAGGGTGGAGTTCCCGTGCGACGTGGTGGTGCGGGAGCCCCGCGCGAACGAGTTCGCGAAGTGATCCCACAGACTCGTGGCGTAGTCCTGGGCGCCGAGCGGGGGAGCGGCACCCGGCACGTCCAACTCGGTGATCAGATCGTCGAGTTGAGGCGTCAACTCCTCGCAGAGCCGGTCGATCGCCTCCGGGAGGGCGCGTACGTCGTCCGGGCCGAGGACGCCCGTCGCGACGAGACAGCCCGCCGCACGGTCGGCCTGGAGGAGCCCGAACAGGACCCCCAGCGGATGGTCCGCGAGGACACCCGCGAGGAGCGTCGCCGCCCTCGCCTCGCCGAGTTCCTTCAGCCGGCGCAGGTTCCCGGGTACGGCGTCCGCCGCGAGCCGCAGCTCGTGCGCGCGGGCCACCCCCGGCCACCAGCCCGGGTCGGTCAAGTCCCCCGGGATCACCGGCTGTTCGCCGACCGCACCGAGCGCCGCGCGCCCCGTGTCCAGGAGGATCAGCGCGTTGTCCCCGCCCGCGACGGTGAACGCCTGCGCCGCACCGAGATACCCCTCCACCAGGTTGACGTCGAGGAACCCGGCGAGCCCGCAGTGCCGCCGGCACACCTCGACGACCCGCACCGCCTCCTCGGTCGACGCCGCCTTCAGCAGCGCCAGCGAGGCGTCCACGGCGACCCAGGGCGAGAACGCGTCCTGCGCCGCCGCCGAACCCGACGCCCTCCTGCGCCACGCCGCCAACGCCGCCTCCGCCGCCCCCGTCAGCGCGTACGCCCCCGACAACGCCCCCAACAGGGCCCGCCGATGCGTGAGATGAGCGAGCAACGGCTCCCCCGACGGCGTCGTACGACGCTCAGCGAACCGGAGGGCCGAGACGGCCGCCCGGCGGGACATCGCGGCCATCGCGGAGGGCACCGTCGCCCACAGGGCCTGCCCGACGGACATGGTCCGCCGCAGCCGTGCGCCGGGTGAGCCCACGGGGTCGGTGAAGCGCCCGTCCGGTTCGATCCAGGCCCCGTCGGACAGCCAACGCCCGTACGGAACACGGCAGTTCCGGAACCGGATCAGCCCGTACTCCAGCGGCAGCGCGCTCGCCGCCAGCGGACCCGAGAGCTCCACGCCCGGCGCCGCCCGCTCGCCGTCCGTGAGGTCCACGAGGAACGTGAACGTCCCCCGGTCCACGCCCTCGACCACGGCCCGCGCGACGACCGCGCCGAACGTCGGCGGCCCGCCCGGCGTCACGCTGGAGAACTTCAGCGCGTCCGTGTCCGGGGTGTCGAGCACGAACTCCCTTGTCGTGAAGTCGAATTCGGCGGTCGTCCGGGCCCCGAGGTGACTGCCCGCGCGGCCCACCTCCGTCACCAGGAACACGCCCTTCGCCGCCCCCCGCTCCAGCGCCTGACGGTACGGCTTGAGGCAGGAGTCGTCGGTGCCGAAGGACACGACGGCGTTGAGGCACAGGACGTAGTGGTTGACCAGCGCCATGTAGAGCGCGGGCCGCCGCACCGCCGCCTCGGCCTGGACGGCCGCCAACCGGTCGATGTCGCCCAGCAGTTGCCCCGCGTCGCCCAGAACCGCCGTAAGGCGCAGCAGATCTGACGCGACGTCATCATTGCCGTCACCGGCCATTGGACACCCCCGTCGCCCACGCGAACCCGTCCGCGACCAGCGGCGCCACCGCCGCCACGTCCTGCCCCGCCTCCGTGAACAACTCCCGCGCGCTGCGCGTCAGCGCGCTCCCGGTCCCCGCCTCCAGCAGCACCGCGGGGCCGCCGCGCACCGCCTGCCGCAGCACCCCCGGCAGCCGGGCGGGCCGCGTCAGACCGTACGACAGGACCTCGCGGACGTCGTCGTCCGGGCGGTAGGCCCGGCCCAGCAGCGAGGAGTGGACGGGGAGGCGGGCGGCGCCCACCCGGACGTCCCGGATGCTCTCCACGAACCGCCGCGCGTCCGCCTCCAGTTCGGGGTGGTGGCACAGGAACGGCAGCCGGAGGCGGGCGACCGGCAGGGCCAGGCCCAGGAGGAGCTGTTCGGCGCGGTCGACCGTGTCCGAGGGGCCGGTGAGGATGACCCGGCGGTCGTCGTTGACGCAGGCCAGGGTCAGGCCGGGGAGGTCCAGGGCGGCGATGAGCCGGCCCGCCTCCGCCTCCGTGTCGCCGTCCGTCACCGGCGGCTCGACCAGCAGCATGCCGCCGGGGTGGCCGGTCAGGGCACGGGCGATCAGGCAGGCTATGCGGGTGCCGTCCGCGACGTCGAAGACGCCCGCCGCGACACAGGCCGCGATGTCCCCGAAGCTCATCCCGACCACCCGGTCCGGGGCCAGCCCCGAACGGCACAGCGCCCGGTGCACCGCCACCGAGCACGCGAACAGCGCGTACTGCGGCGTCCCCACGGGCCCTTGTGCGAGCTCCCGCGAACTCCTCAACTCACCGCTCAGCAGCCGCGACACGACCGGCGCCACCCCGAACTCCGCCGCCACCGGGTCCCCTTCGGCGGCGACCTCCTCCAGCGCCTCCTCCACGACGTCCTGCGCGTCCAGCGCTCTCAGCAGCGGCGCCAGCGTGAAATCCCCCTGTCCGGCGAAGGCATGGACCACCATCCGATCGGCCACCACGGCGACTCCCAGACTCGGCTGACTGTCTTTCGGGAAACAGGTCTCTCGTCCCCCGACCTCAGCACAGCGCGACCCGGCGGTGGCAGAGCGCGCGGCGGCACAGGGGAGCGACTCGGGCGCGCACGCCGGGTTTCGCGATGGCCGCAGCGCGTGCGCCCGGCTCACGCCGCTTCCTTGGGGCTGCCTTCTTGAGGCCGTTCCGCTTACGCCGGGCCCAGGAAGCGGATGTGCGGCCGGCCGTCCCGCGCCTCCTCGGTGACGGTGGCGCGCACGCCGTACACGTCCGCCACGAGTGACTCCGTCAGGACCTCGGCGGGTGTGCCGGCCGCGACGACCCGGCCCTGTTTCAGGACCGCCAGGCGGTCGCAGTACATCGCCGCGAGGTTCAGGTCGTGCAGGGCGACGACCGTCGTCACCTTCAGTTCCGTGATCAGGGTCATCAGGGCCAACTGGTGCTGGATGTCCAGGTGGTTGGTCGGTTCGTCGAGGAGGAGTTCGCGAGGGTCCTGCGCGAGCGCGCGGGCGATGTGCACCCGCTGGCGTTCACCGCCCGACAGAGAGTGCCAGGGCCGGTCCGCCTTGTCGGTCAGGCCGGTGCGCTCCAGCGCCGTCCGCACGGCGTCCTCGTCCCCCGGCGCGGCCGGGGCCCACGCCCTGCGGTGCGGGATCCGGCCCAGCCGTACGACGTCCACGACCGACAGCGCGACCTGCGTGTCCGCCTGCTGCTCGACGACCGCGACCCGGCGGGCGACCGCCCTGCGGCCCACCTCCGGCAGCGGGCGCCCGTCCAGGGTGACCGTGCCCGCGTCGGGGGCCAGGACGCCCGCGAGGATCCGCAGGAGCGTGGACTTGCCGGAGCCGTTCGGGCCCAGCAGGCCGGTGACCCGGCCCGGGCGGGGCGTGAGGGTGACGCCGTCGAGGATCAGGGTGCCGCCCGCCGTACGGCGTACCCGGTCGGCGTTCAGGCCGGTCATCGCGCGCCCTTCGTCCGGTACAGCACCGCCACGAACGCCGGGACACCGATCAGCGACGTCACGACCCCCACCGGGACCTCCTGCGGGGACAGCACCGTGCGGGCCAGCGTGTCGACCCACACCAGGAACACCGCGCCCGCCAGCGCCGTCGCCGGAAGCAGGCGCGTGTGGCCCGGGCCGGTCAGGGCGCGCGTCGCGTGCGGGAGGACCAGGCCGACGAAGCCGATCGCACCCGCCGAGCTGACCAGGGCCGCCGTCAGCAGGGCCGTCGTACACAGCAGGACCAGGCGGGTACGGGCCACGGAGACGCCCAGCGACGCCGCCGCGTCCTGCCCGAACGCGAACGCGTCCAGCGTGCGCGCCTGGCCGACGCAGACCAGCAGCGCCGCCGCCAGGATCGCCGTACCGACCGTGACGTCCGTCCAGTCCGCGCCGCTCAGCGAACCCAGCAGCCAGAACAGGATGCCCTTCGTGGTCTCCGCGTCCGCCGCCGTCATCACGATGAACGACGTCAGCGCGGAGAAGAGCTGCATCGCCGCGACCCCCGCGAGGACCACCCGGTCCGTCGTGCCGCCCAGCGTGTGGCTCAGCAGCAGGACCAGGCCGAACGACAGCACCGCGCCGATGAACGCGCCGCCCGACACGGAGACCAGGCCGCCGCCCGCGCCGAGGACGACGATGACGACCGCGCCCGTCGAGGCGCCCGAGGAGACGCCGAGGACGAAGGGGTCCGCGAGCGGGTTGCGCAGCAGCGACTGCATCACCGCGCCGCACACCGCGAGCCCGGCGCCGCACACCGCCGCGAGGAGCGTGCGCGGCAGGCGCAGGTTCCACACGATGCCGTCCCGCAGCGGGCTCAACTCCGTGTGGCCCCAGCCCAGATGGGACGCCACCGACGCCCACACGTCCGCGACCGCGATGTCCGCCGGGCCGATAGTGATCGCCAGCGCGACCGAGGCGGCGAGCACCGCGAGGCCGCCCGCGCCCAGCAGGAGACCCCGGGTCACCTGGACAGGCCGTACGTCCGCAGCGCCGCCGCGACCTTCTCGATGCCCTCGACCGTACGGATCGTCGGGTTCATGGCCTGGCCCGACAGCAGGACGTACCGCTTCCCCTTGACCGCCGTCATGTTCTTCGTGACCGGGTTCGACTCCAGGAACTCGATCTTCTTCGCGGCCGTCTCCGCCGTCTGCTGCTTGCGCGTCAGGTCGCCGATCACCAGGACCGCCGGGTCACGGTCCGCGACCGTCTCCCAACTCACCTGCGGCCATTCGTCCTTGGTGTCGTCGAAGACGTTCTTCGCGCCCAGCGTGCGGGTGATGACGCCGGGGGCCCCGCAGCAGCCCGCGAGGTAGGGGGACTGGGAGTTCGCGAACCAGTAGAGCAGGGTGACGTCCTGCGCCTTGAGGCCCGAAGTCGCCTTCTGCACACGGCCCTTGAGGTCCGCGACCAGCTTCTCGCCGCGCTCCTGCACGCCGAACAGCCGTGCCAGGTCCAGGACTTCGCCGTAGATCGCGTCGAGCGCCAGCGGCTGGGTGCGGGCGCCGTCGCCGTCACCGTCGTTGTCCTTGCCCACGCAGTCCGAGGGGGACAGGTACGTCGGTACGCCCAGCTTCTCGAACTGCTTCCTCGGGGCCACACCGCCCTTGCCGAGCGTCGACGCGAACGACGCCGCCACGAAGTCCGGCTCCGTGTCGAGGACCGTCTCCAGCGAAGGGGCGTTGTCCGCGAGGCGCTCGACCTTCGCGTTCTCCTTCTCCAGGCCCTTGGACACCGGGTCCGTCCAGGTCGCCGTGCCGACCATGCGGTCCGCGAGGCCCAGGGACAGCATGATCTCCGTCGTGCCCTGGTTCAGGGACACCGCGCGCTTGGGCGGGCTGTCGACGGTGACCTTCTGCCCGCAGTTCGTGAGGGTGACGGCGTCGGCCGCGGTCGCCTCGCTCCCGTCGGAGGACGTGCCGCACCCCGCGGCGAGGACAACGGACATGAGAGCCGGCACAGCAGGACGTGCGAGTCGCACAGAGCTTCCTTCGGCGTCGAGGGCTCGTACGCGAAGCCCGGTCGTACGGTCGCACTCCCGACCGCGGTCCCGGCCGGAAGCCGCCAGCAGGTCTTCGGACTCGGGATCGTCCAGCCGGGGCGCCTTCCCGGACACACCGTCCAGTGGCCTGCTGCCCCGCCCGTCACCCTCACCGCTGCGCGTCAGCTCCGGAGTCCCACCGGATTCCCTGACCCGTGCGCTCACCTGCACGCACGTGGGTTCGACTGGCCCTGGGAAGCTATCACACAGGGGGTTCGGGCCGTGCCCGCGCTGTGTTCCCCCACTCCCTCCCCAGCATCGCGTACACGTACTCGCTGCCCCAGCTCTCCCCGTTGACGTCGTTCTCGATCAGGTGGGCCTCCCGGCGCATGCCGAGACGCTTCCGTGGCGTAACCCCGGCCGCCGTACGCGGGGTTGAAGACCCAGCCGATCTCGGTCTGCCGGGCGTTCGCACTCCTCCCGGCTGAGTGGCGGCCGGTACAGATAGCGGGTGACCTCGTCGGGGTCGTCCGGGGTGAAGAGGCGGAGGTGGAGGCGGTCGGTGGTGAGGGAGGTCATCCGGGGAACGCAACTCCCGGTCGGTGGCCCGCGCTTGAGGATTCCTCAGGCGTTCGTGAGGGCGGCTTCGAGCGCCGGCCCCGTCATCTCGATGACGATCGCCCCCTCCCGCAGGCTCTCCGGCAGACGCGCGACATCCTCCTGCGCGCGGCACGCGACGTGACCGCCGGGCTCGACCACCACCGCACCGAGCCGCACCGCGAGTTCGGCGACGAGGCCGAACACCCCACCCGGCTGCGGGCGTTCCACCGTGATCCCGTACGCGTCGACGAAGAACTCCGCCTCGCCGCCGTCCTCCGCGCGCACCCAGTACTCCGCGTCCGACGGCTCCACCACCGCGTACGGCCCGAGAACGTCCCGTACGACGGCCGGATCGGGCGGAACGGTGCTCTCCCCGCCCTCGGCGAACCGGTAGATCGACGGACCCCAGCTCACACGTCCCCCTCGGCGGCCATGCTCCGCCGCCACCGCATCTCCCCCTCGTGCCACTCCCCGGTGGCGACGAGCCCTGCCCCCGCCGCCACGGCCGCGGACGCGGCATGCTCGGGATGAACATGCGCGACGACGGCCCGAACCGGCACCTTCCCGAGCCACCTCACCAGCCCCTTGGCCGCCTCGCCCGCGATCCCCCGCCCCTGCCACGGCGTCCCCACGACCCACGCGACCTCGGCGACGCCCCCGGGCACGACCGTCGCCTGCACGGTCCCCACCAGACACCCCTCCTCCCGCAGCCGGATCACCCAGTTCAACCACGAGACACCGGGCTCGGGACACCCCACGACCAACCGCCGGTACCGCCCCCGCAGTTCCTCCACCGTCTCCGGCGCCCCACCGATGAACACGTGCAACGCCGGATCGGCCAGCACCCCCGCCATCTCCTCGGCGTACTCGACCCGCAAAGGCACCAACTCCAGCCGCCCGGTACGAATCAACTCCGCCGAAACCCCGTTCACCTATGACGCCCCTTGTCCTGTAACTCGGTTCCCTCAACTATCCCGCGTCCTCGTACGTCGCGTCCGCCGTCCGCTCCTCGCCCAGCCAGGTCGTCAGTGCCCACCACCAGTGGAGTGTTTCCGTGTGGGCGCCTGATCCGGTGCTCAGGGAGCTGCCGGTGATCTGCTGGAGGCGGGCCAGGCGGTAGCGGATGGTGTTGGGGTGGGTGAAGAGGGCGGCGGCGGTCTGGTCGAGGCGGCGGCCCAGGTCGAGGAAGGTGAGGGCGGTCAGGGCTAGTTGGCGGTGGAAGTCGTCGGTGGGGTTCAGGGCGCCGAGGAGGCGGGTTGTTACGTGGGCGCCCAGCAAGGGTTGTTCGGAGAGGGCCAACTCCGCTGCGAGGTCGGTGAGTTCGTGGAGGCCGTGGCGGCTCTGGCGGCGGAGGAGGTCGACTGCCTTGACGCACAGGCGGTACAGCTCGGGGAGGTCGGCGAGGGGGGCGGCCGGGGCCACGACGACCAGTGCGCCGGGTTCCAGTTGGTCCGGGGTCGGGGGGAGGGGGGAGAGGGCGGCAAGTCGGCCGTCCAGGAGGGCTGTTGCCGCGGGGGTGCCGGGGAGGGCGGTGTTGTCCGCCGCCAGGCAGTGGTAGAGCCCGTCGGCGCCGGGTCGTATACCGGCGCGGCCGAGTTCGGTGAGCGGAGGGAGCGCGCCGCCCAGCAGGACCTGGCGCAGGAGGCGGGTGCGGGCGGCGCCGGTGCCGCGGGGGGTCTCGCGTTCGGCTGCCCGGTAGCCGTTGATGACCTGGCGTTCCAGCGCATCGCCGTACTCCTTCAGGCGGAGCACGACGTGGAGTTGGGCCCGGTCCGGGATGCCCGCGGAGCGGCAGCGGTCGACGGTGATC
Organism: Streptomyces sp. 4F14; assembly: GCF_048159485.1. Taxonomy (NCBI): domain Bacteria; kingdom Bacillati; phylum Actinomycetota; class Actinomycetes; order Kitasatosporales; family Streptomycetaceae; genus Streptomyces; species Streptomyces sp. 4F14. The sequence goes on along the minus strand of NZ_JBLRVY010000013.1, from coordinate 84,741 downwards.
TCGGCGGCGCGGGTGAGGGCCGCCTGTACGCCGCGCAGCACGACGGTCATCGGGACGCCCTGGGCCGCGCGGTCGGCGCCGAGCAACAGGGCCGCGGTGAAGTCCTGTTCGTCGAGAGAGTCGGGGGAGTCGGGGTAGGTGAAGGGGCCCGGCGAGTCGAAGGGGTCGAGGGAGTCGGAGGGGTTGGACGGGCCGGGGGAATGGGAAGGGCTGGGGGAGCTGGAAGGGCTGGAAGGGCTGGATGGGCCTAGGGAACCGGACGGGCCGGGGGCGCCGGGCCGGCGCGGGGTGTCGGAGGACGGTCGGGCCCCGGAGGTGCCGGGCGGGTGCGGTGTGCCGGAGAGGCCGGAGGGGGCCGCGCCGGGTGCGTCGAGGGGATCCGGGTGCTCCAGGGCCGCGAACCACGCGCCCGCCGCCCGCAGCATCGCCGTCGCGTGCGAGCGGGTCTCCTCCTCGGTGAGGCGGGCCAGTTCCGGGGAGCGCCTGCGGGCCGCGGTGACGAGTTCACGGCACACGTCCGTGTCGTCGGCCATGCCGCGCAGGATCCCGGCGACCGGTTCGGGTCCGGGGCGGACGCTCATGGGCCCCCTTCGCTCGTCCGGACACTGTGTCCGGGCCACAACGAAGGGGAGTTCCTGTTGCCGCCCGGCCACTACCGGATCAGGGTGACGACCTGATTTCCTGTGGGCTACCGAAGGTAACAGGGGTGGGTCCGGCCGCAACACCCTCTGAACTCCCCGTGGCGACACGTCATATGTCGGTGGCGACACCGGCGTACCGCCACGGCACCACTCGCCGCGCCCCCGCGGCGGCAACCGCCGTACCCAGCCGCACCCCGCAGCAACCCCGCCGTACCCTGCCACCCCCCGCAGCACCCCTCCCCGTCCCCGCACGGCTCGCGCCGACGCGAGCCGTACCCGGAAGGAAGCCCATGGAGCCTGTGGAGCACCCCTCCCGCCGCCGAGTGATGACCGTGGCCGGCGGCGTCGTCGCCGGTGCCGCCCTCGCGCAGTCCCTCGCCGCGCCGTCGTTCGCCGCCGAGGCGCAGGACGCGGACGCGATCGTCGTCGGACACGGCCTCGCCGGTCTCGTCGCCACGTCCGAACTCGTCGCCGCCGGACGGAAGGTGCTCCTCCTCGACCAGGAGCCCGAGGCGAGCCTCGGCGGGCAGGCGTTCTGGTCGTTCGGCGGCCTGTTCTTCGTCGACTCCGACGAACAGCGGCTGATGGGCATCAAGGACAGCCGCGACCTCGCGTGGCAGGACTGGCTCGGTACGGCCGGCTTCGACCGGGACGTCACCGACCCGGCCGGGCAGGACCACTGGGCGTACAAGTGGGCCGAGGCGTACGTCGACTTCGCGTCCGGCGAGAAGCGGTCCTGGCTCGCCGGGCTCGGCGTCCAGTGGTTCCCGATCGTCGGCTGGGCGGAACGCGGGGGCGGGCTCGCGACCGGGCACGGCAACTCCGTACCGCGCTTCCACGTCACCTGGGGCACCGGGCCCGCCGTCGTCGAACCCTTCGAGAAGAAGGTCCGCGCGGGCGTCTCCTCGGGCAAGGTCACGTTCAAGTTCCGGCACCGGGTCGACGAGCTGATCGTCACGAACGGTACGGTCACCGGGGTGCGGGGCGCTCTCCTCGAACCCTCCAACGCGGCGCGGGGGACGGCCAGTTCGCGTACCGTCGTCGGCGACTTCGAGCTGCGCGCGCCCGTCGTCATCGTCACCTCCGGTGGTATCGGCGCGAATCACGACCTCGTACGCGCCAACTGGCCCGCCCGGATGGGGAATCCGCCGAAGTCGATGATCACGGGGGTGCCCGCGCACGTCGACGGCCGCATGCTCGGGATCACCCAGAAGGCGGGCGGGCGCATCGTCAACCCCGACCGTATGTGGCACTACACGGAGGGGCTGCGCAACTACGCGCCCATCTGGCCCGGCCACGGCATCCGGATCCTCCCCGGGCCGTCCTCGATGTGGTTCGACGCGAAGGGCAAGCGGTTCGACACGCCCGACATTCCCGGGTACGACACGCTCCACACGCTCAAGACGATCACCGACTCCGGGTACGACTACTCGTGGTTCGTCACGACCCAGAAGATCCTGGCGAAGGAGTTCGCCCTCTCGGGGTCGGAGCAGAACCCCGACCTCACGAACAAGGACATCTGGAAACTCCTCTCCCGGATCTGGCAGTCGCCCGAGCCGATCGAGAAGTTCAAGGAGAAGGGCGCGGACTTCGTGGTCGCGTCGACGCTGCCCGAACTCGTCGCCGGCATGAACAAGTTGACCGGCGAGAACCTCATCGACCTCGCCGACCTCAAACGCCAGATCGAGGCGCGCGACCGGGAGATCGACAACCCGTACACGAAGGACGTCCAGGTGATGGGCATCCGCAACGCGCTGGCCTACCCCGGCGACAGCATCAGCCGTACGGCGTCGGCGCACAAGATCCTGGACTCGTCTGCGGGGCCGCTGATCGCGGTCCACCTGAACATCCTGACCCGCAAGACACTGGGCGGCCTTCAGACGGACCTCTCGGGCAGGGTCCTGAACGCGGCGGGTGCCCCAATTCCGGGTCTGTACGCGGCGGGTGAGGTGGCGGGCTTCGGCGGAGGCGGGGTCCACGGCTACCGCTCACTGGAAGGTACGTTCCTCGGAGGCTGCCTGTTCTCGGGCCGCCAGGCGGGGAAGGCGGCAGCGGCGGCGATCTAGGAGGCCGGCTGCGGGTGCGTCGTGGCTGGTCGCGCAGTTCCCCGCGCCCCTGAAAAGACGGCGCAAGCGCCGGTCTTTTCAGGGGCGCGCTTGCGTGTACAGCCCCGCGCCCCTGGAGGATCGGCGGCGAAGCCGCCATCCTCCAGGGGCGCGGGGAACTGCGCGATCAGCCACAGCGGGCCCGCAGCCGAAGGACTACCCCTCCCGAGGCCACGGCCGTCCCGCAATCGCCTCGATCCCGTTGTTGAACCGCCTCAAATACCCCGCGAACACGGCGATGTCCTCATCCGACCAGTCCCCCATCACCCGGTCCAGCACCTCCACAATCCCCCGGCGCTCCTGATCCAGCAGCCGCTCACCCTCCTCCGTGAGCCGGAACTTCCGCGCCATCCCCCCGTCGGGATCAGGAATCCGCTCCAACAGCCCCGCACGGGACGCCGCAGCGGTCTGCCGGTTCAACGTCGACGCGTCGAGCCCGAACGCCTCGCTCAGCTCCCCGATGGACATGGGCCCCTGCATCCGGATCCGGCTCAGCATGATGTACGCGCTGCGCTCCATGACCCCGTCGGTCCGCCGCCCACCCCGCTTGCTCATGAACGAGTGGCGGCTGAGCAGCATCTGCTCGTACTCGACCTGATGAGTGGGCGTCTCCATGGATCAATCCTGGCACACGGCGAAGGACAGATCACATGCTTGATACATACGACATGTACGATGCACATCCTTCACCCCGAGCGCCTCCGAGGCGCCCCGCATCCTGAGAGAAAGTGGAGTCCTCGAATGGACGCCCCCCAGCCCACGGCCCGGCCCACACCCCGCTCGGGCGCCGTGGTCGCCACGCTCGCCTTCGCCGGCACGACCGCGGCGATCATGCAGACGCTGGTCACCCCGCTGATCGCGGAGCTGCCGAAGATCCTGGACACGTCGTCGTCGAACGCGGCGTGGGTGATCACGGTCACCCTGCTGGTCTCGGCGGTGTGCGTCCCCGTGGTCGGCCGTCTGGGAGACCTGGTCGGGAAGCGACCGATGCTGCTGGCCTGCTCGATCCCGCTGGTCGTCGGCTCGATCGTGTGCGCGCTGGCCTCGGACGTCGTGACGATGATCGTCGGCCGTGGCCTCCAGGGCATGGGGATGGGCATGGTCCCGCTCGGCATCGCGCTGCTGCGGGACGTCGTCCCGACGGAGAAGCTGAGCGGCTCGATAGCCCTGGTGAGCGCGTCGATGGGGATCGGCGGCGCGATCGGTCTGCCGATCGCCGCGGCGGTCGCGGAGTACGCGAGCTGGCGCGTCCTGTTCTGGGGCTCGGCGACGCTGGCCGCCGCCGTGGCCGTACTGATCTGGTTCCTGGTCCCGAACGTCCCGGCGGGCGCGAAGGGGCAGCGGTTCGACGCGCCCGGGGCGATCGGGCTCGGCATCGGGCTCGTCGCGCTGCTGCTGGCGGTCTCCAAGGGCGGTGACTGGGGCTGGGGTTCGGGCTCGGTGCTCGGCCTGTTCGCGGCGGCGGTCGTCGCGCTGGGCGCGTGGGGGTTCTGGGAGACGCGGACGAAGGACCCGCTGGTCGACCTGCGTACGACGGCCCGCCCGCGCGTCCTGCTCACCAACGCCGCGTCCGTGTTCATCGCCTTCGGCATGTACGCCTCGATGCTGGTCCTGCCGCAGCTCCTCCAGTTCCCGAAGGAGACCGGCTACGGCCTCGGCCAGTCGATGCTGGCGGCCGGTCTGTGGATGGCGCCCGGCGGCGTCATGATGATGCTGGTCTCGCCGCTCGGCGGAAAGCTCACCAACGCGCGCGGCCCCAAGTTCACCCTGGTCTGCGGCGCGCTCGTCCTCGCGGCCGGGTACGGCGCCTCGCTCGCCCTGATGGGCTCGGCGGCCGGCCTGATGGTCGTCACGATCATCACCAGCAGCGGCGTCGGCCTCGCCTACGGCGCGATGCCCGCGCTCATCATGAGCAGCGTCCCGGCGTCGGAGACGGCCGCCGCGAACGGCTTCAACACCCTGATGCGCGCCCTCGGCACCTCGATCGGCTCGGCCGTCATCGGCGTGATCCTCTCCCAGATGACGACGACGCTCGGCGGCCACACCTTCGCCTCCGAGGACGGCTTCCGCACGGCCCTCATGGTCGGCGGCGTCCTCGCCCTCGTCTCGGCCGGCATCGCGGCGGTCATCCCGGCGGCGAAGCCGCAGGCGGACGGCACGGAGAAGACGGACCCGGCGCAGGAGCCGGAGCAGGCCCGAGTCTGACCCACGGATGCCGGCGGGGCACCGCACACACCAGGGCTCGCGAGCGAGCGTCTCTTCACCGGAGGCGCGCTCGCGGGCCCTTGGCGCGAGGGGCCCGGGCGGAGCCTTCGCGTCGGCCCGCGCGACCGGCGTTCACGTCAGGCCCTCGTCAGCGGCCCTCACGACAGGTCCAGCACACCCCGCCGTACCGCCTCCGACACCGCCGACGCCCGGTTGTCGACCCCCAGTTTCCGGTAGATGCGCACGAGATGCGTCTTCACCGTCGCCTCGCTCAGGAACAGCGTCTGCGCGATCCCCCGGTTCCCGTGCCCCTGAGCCAGCAGCCGGACGACGCCGATCTCACGGGCCGTCAACTCCCGCTCCCGGTCCGGCTCTTCGCCGACGAGCGCCCCCACCAGCTCCGGCGCGAGCCCGAGCGCCCCGGCGGCGGCGCCGCGTACGGCCCGGAACAGGTCCTGCGGAGGGCCCGCCTTCAGGACGTACCCCCGGGCCCCCGCCTCCAACGCCCGTACGACGTCGGCGCGTCCGGAGTAGCTCGTCAGCATCACCGCGGCCACCCCGGGAGCTTCCGCCCGCAGCCGGCGTACGGCCTCCACCCCGTCGATCCCGGCGGCCCCCGCGAACCGCAGGTCCATCAGCACCACGTCCGGCGCCAACTCGGCGGCCAGCCGCACCGCTTCCTCCCCGCTCCCCGCCTCCCCGGCGACGACGAGATCCGCCTCCCCCTCCAGCAGGGCGCGCAGACCCGCGCGGACGACGGTGTGGTCGTCGGCGAGCAGCAGCCGCAGCACCGTCACCGGACCGCCTCGTCGAGGACCTTCTCGGCCGGAACCGGGATCGACGCGCACACCCGCGTGCCGTGCCCCGGCGCGCTGCGCACGTCCAGGACACCCCCGCACTCCCGCAGCCGCGCCCGCGCCGCCGGCAGGCCGTAACCCCGCGACGGTCCAGGGCGGTCGGGCAGCTCCGCGAACCCGCGGCCGTCGTCCCGGATCTCCAACTCGGCGCCGTCCGGCCGCTGATGGAGCGTGACGTGGACGTTCACCGCGCGGGCGTGCTCACGGATGTTCGCCAGCGTGCCCTGCGCGACCCGGAACAGGGTCGCCGTCGCCTGCCGGTCAAGTGCCGGACACGCGGCCCCTGTTGCTCGGAACCGGACCCGCGCCGCCGCGCCCTCCGTCTCCGCGCGCTCGCACAACAGCCGCAGCGCGCCCGCGAGTCCGGCCTCCGCGACCGCCGACGGGGTGAGGTCGCTGATGATGCGGCGGGTCTCCGCGAGGTTCGCGTGCAGACCGTCCGCCGCCGCCCGGACACGTGTCAGCGCGACATCCGGACGCTCCCGCCAGTCCCGCTCCGCCGCCTGCAACAGCATGACGCCGCCCGCGAGTTCCTGCGCCAGCGTGTCGTGCAGGTCCCGCGCGATGCGCTCCCGCTCCGTCAACACCCCGGCCCTGCGCTGCTGTCGGGCGAGTTCCTCGCGCGTCGCCCTCAACTCCTCGACCAGCAGCCGCCGTCGGTCCGCCTCCCGCTGCAACGCGCCGTACAGCGCGACCGTCCCCCACACCGCCGCCACCGGGATCAGCACCTCCGGCGTGAAACCGCCGCTGCCGCGCACCAGTTGGCCGACCAGTGAGACGGTGATCACGCCCACGGCGAGGCCCGCCGCCCGCCGGTCCAGCGCCCGCAGCGCCGCGCAGGCCAGCGGGATCGCCGCCCACACGTACGCGTCGGTCAGCGTCACCGGGGCGCGCAGCACGAGCCCCGTCCACAGCGCGACCAGCGCCGCCACCCAGGTGCGCCGCGCGGCCGTCCCCCACCGGCCGCCGGCCGCCAGCCCGACCCCGTACACCAGCGCGAGCAGCGTGCTCAGCACCACGATGTCGCGGCACAGCGGACCCCCGTACGCGGCCGCCCGGACCAGCCCCGCGACGACGACGAGCGCGAACGCGCCGTGCGCGAGGTGGTCCAGGGACCGTCTGGGGGCGGAGGGACGGTGGTCGGACACGGCGGGACCCCTTGAGCCGGTGGACGAGGGGCGCCGAGTCTAACGGGCCGGTGTAGGGGCCAGGTGAGTTCCGGTCACGCGCCCGGGTGCAGGCCCGGCCGGCCCGGGGTGGGCTCGCCGCGGACCTCGCCGAAGTACAGGGCGAACGTCTGCTTCCAGCGCTCGATGCCCGCGCGGTCCGCCATGAACTTCGGGAAGCCGTCCAGGTTCGCGTTCGGGTACGTCCACACCGGGTTCAGGCCCGTCGGCGGGGTGACGTCCGTGCGGACCGACCAGCCGTTGAACGACGCCTGCTGGCGGGCCGTCGACAGGCACCAGTTCAGGTACAGCTTCGCCGCCGTCGGGTTCGCCGCGCGCTTCAGGACCGCCGCGCGCTGGCCCCACGCCATGAACGGCGCCGTCTCCGGCATCACCCAGCGGACCGGGCCCGTGCCGAGCGCGCCGCCCGCGCCGCCCACGCCGATCGCCTTCGCGCCCGAACGGACGTTGTCCCCGGGGAAGTTGCTGCCCCGGCCGAACACGACGTCCTGCGCCGCGTACCTCGCCGCCCACTCCCAGCCGTACTTCTGCACGTACAGCGCGAACAGGTACAGGACCGCGTCGTCGTCGTGCGGGTACGCCGACGCGATCCTGCCCTTCCAGCGCGGGTCCAGCAGGTCCTGCGGGGTGCGCGGCGCGTCCGTGCCGGCCGCCGCCACGTCGTACATGAAGCCGAACGAGATCACACCCACCGCCGTCCACGCGGCCTGCGGGTCGCGGAACGCGTCGTACAGCTTCGAGAAGCCCGCCGGGCGGTACGGCAGCAGGTGGCCCTGCGCCTTCCAGCGCGTGAAGTCCTGGAGCGTCTGGAGCTGGACCACGTCAGGGACGAGGGTGTCCGTCGCCAGCTGGTTGTCCACGCGGACGTCGTGGTACTTGCTGTAGTCCACGACCACCGTCAGGTCGATCTCCGGGAAGTCCTTCGCGAACGCCGCCTTCATCCCGTCCCGCTGGGTCGGGGTGTCGCCGCCCGCGTAGATCTTGAGCTTGCCGCCCTCCGCGAGGGCCGCGCGGTACAGCTCGTCGAGACTCCGTGTCTCCTCGCGGCTTCCTCCGTAGGGCGCCGCCGTCGCCGTCCTGCTCATCGCACCGACCGCGAGCGCCGCACCCGCGCTCGTCGCGAGAATCCGTCGCCGACTGGGGAAACTGGGCATGGTGGGGGGCCTTTCTGCACGTCAGGGGAGACCGGGCGGTCCAACTGACGTGAGTCTGGCGGGGGGAGGGGCGGGCGCGCGTCGGGAGAACGGAGGGGATGACGGGCGGGGGGTGGAACGGGGGTTCAACCGATCGGTTGAATGGAGGGTCACGGTTTCACCAACCTCCGCATCGTCAGGGCCAGTTGCAGACGGAAGCGGCCCTGCGGGGTGCGTACCGGCCAGCCCAGCGACTGTTCCGCGTGCGCCAGCCTGTCCTGCAACGTCGAGTGGTGCACGGTCAGTTCGGCCGCCGCCGACCGCAGGCTCTGCGTGAACGCCACCGCGTGCAACGTCGCCAGCATCCACGGCGCCTCGACCGCCGCCCGCTCCAACGCCCTGACGTCCGGCGGGGGTTCGGCCCCCGGCACGACCGTCTCCGCGAGCAGCGCGATACCGCCGAGATCCTCGGCGTACACGACATGCGGGCCGGGATCCTTGGCGGTCCCCTCGGAGGTGAACCGCAGAGCGGTACGGGCGGCGGCCCAGGAGACGGGCAGATCGAGGAGGGGGAGAGCCGGGCCCACGCCGGCGCGGACGGCGGGGGTGGGGCGGGCCGGCGTGCCCGGGTCCGTGGGGGTACTGCGGCTTCCCGGGGCCGTCTCCGGGACCGGGGGCGCCGGAACCACGTACGGGGGACCGTCCAGCGGGGCGACCACGCGGGCGTACGCGTCGGGGGAGAGGCCGAGACGCCGGGCCGCGTGCAGGCGCGTCTGCTCCGGAGCCGTGGCATCGAGCAGCGTCTCGACGAGCGCCGGGTCGTCGGAGGGGGCGCGGCCCCGGGTGCGGTCCAGGACACGGCGTACGACGCCGGCTGCGCGCTCCAGGATGACGGCGTCGACGACGTTGGACGGGGTGGTGGAACGGCTGCCGGGCGGGGTGGTGGAACGGCCGTTGGACAGGCTGCTCGCGTCGAAGCCGGAGGGCGCGGTGGGACGACCGCCGGGTGAGTCGCTCGCGTCGATGCCGGGCGAGCCGGCCGGCCGCTCCAGCCACAGCGCCGGAACCCCGCCGGGCGCCAGCGGGGCGCTGGGCCAGGCCGGGTCGGGCGGCGAGTCGTCGTCCCGCCGTACCCCGTCCGCATCCACCCGCACCCGGACCCGCCGCTCCTCGTCCACGAGCCGCACCGGCACACCCGCCAGCACCGCGGCCCCCCGCACCAACGCCTCCACACCCACACGGGCCTCCGCCAGCCGGTCGAAGTACGCGATCACCCCCACAGCGGCCCCGGCATCCGGATCCACCGCGCTCAACCGCCCGGCCAGCTCTTTCATGCCCCCATCATGCGCCACCCCTCCGGGGGCGGACAGGGTTGCAGGGTTACTGCGAGTCCCCGGAACCAGCAGCCAGGGCACCCTGCGGACGCACCCGCGCCCGGGGCATGGCGAGCGGGTCAGGAGGGCGACGGAGGCCGCGTCCCGGAAGACCGACCGGCACCGGAGGCTGGTCGCCCCCGGCCCGCACGGGCCGTGCCTGGCTTGCCCGGGCGTCCCCAACCTGTGCGGGCTGCCGCCGCACGACCGCACGCCTCGGCCCCCCTCCATCGGCCCCGTCCCGTCCCGCTCCCGGCATCCGGCGCCCGCCTCCCAGGACACCCGCCCCGGCAACGGCCCGAGCAGCGCCCCCGTTCCCCCCGAAAGGCGCTGCCCGCGTGCGCCGCACCCTGTACAGCCCCCTACTCCGCCAGCAACCTCCGCAACCACCTCACCTGCGCCTCCTTCGCCGCCTGGGACAGCGATGCCTGTGGGGCGAAGCCGTCGAAGCCGTGGAAGCCGCCCGGCCAGACGTGGAGTTCCGCGATGCCGCCGGACTGCCAGATGCGGGTGGCGTAGGTGACGTCCTCGTCACGGAAGGTCTCGGCGGAGCCGACGTCGATGAAGGCCGGGGGGAGGTTGGAAAGGTCGGTGGCGCGAGCCGGGGCCGCGTAGGGGGAGACGGAGGGGGTGCCCCGGGTGGGGCCGAGGAGGGCGGTCCAGCCGGTGTCGTTGGAGACGCGGTCCCAGATGCCGAGGCCCGCCATCTGCTCGGCGGACGGGGTGTCGTTGCGGTCGTCCAGCATCGGGCACATGAGGAGCTGGCCCAGGGGACGCGGGCCCTCGCGGTCGCGGAGGAGGAGGGCGAGGGCGGCGGTGAGGCCGCCTCCGGCGCTCGCCCCGGCGATCACGACGCGCTCGGGGTCCACGTACAGCTCGTCCGCGTGGCCGACCGTCCACAGGAGTCCGGCGTAGACGTCCTCGACGGGCGCCGGGTGGGGGTGTTCGGGGGCGAGGCGGTACTCCACGGACACGACGACGAGGTCGAGTTCGCGCGCCCACTGGAGGACCCCGTCGACGCCGGTCCGGTTGTCGCCGAGGACCATCCCGCCACCGTGGGTGTGGTAGATCACCGCGCGGGGCCGGGCCGGTCGCGGAGTCGTCGGCGTACAGATGAGGAGGGAGATCGACGGTGCCCCCTCGGGGCCGGGCACCACCCGGTCCTCGACGGTGAACGCGCCGTCGAGGGTGAGGTCGGTCTCGGGCATGAGGACGGGCAGTTCCCCGCGCCGCATGGCCCGGACGTCGTCGATGGTGATGCTGGGCCCGATGACGTCCTTGATCAGCTCCAGCGCGGCGGACAGCTCGGGGTCGAAGGGCGGCGGTGACATCGTCGTCATGGCTACTCCTGGCGTGGGTGGAGTGACCATGTTCCGGCCACGGGGGGTGCCAGGGGCCACCGCCGGACGGCGGATCCTGCCCGCCGGACGGCGGGTGGATCGCGTCTGAACTGGGCTTATTGCCGTCCCGTGATCGCTTCTTCATCGAATCGAAGTGGAAAGAATCCGGCCGTTCATGGATCATGGCGAATCCCCACAGCCACCCCCACAGCCGTACAGGAGCCCCCTTTCGTGAACGTCACCCTGACCGTCTGGCTGGTGACCGTGGCCGCCTTGTGCGTCCTGGTCGCCGTCGACTTCTTCATCGGCAGAAAGCCGCACGAGGTCTCCCTGAAGGAGGCCGGGACCTGGACGATCGTCTGGGTGGTGCTCGCGATCCTGTTCGGTGTCGGTATCTGGATCTACGGCGGCGGCCAGTCGGCGGGCGAGTTCTTCGCCGGATACATCACGGAGAAGTCGCTCAGCGTCGACAACCTCTTCGTCTTCGTTCTGATCATGTCCAAGTTCGCGGTGCCCCCGCAGTACCAGCAGCGCGTGCTGATGGTCGGCGTCCTGGTCGCCCTCGTCCTGCGCGCCGGCTTCATCGCGGCCGGCGCGGCGATCATCTCCGCGTTCTCGTGGGTGTTCTACATCTTCGGCGCCTTCCTGATCTGGACCGCGTGGAAGCTCGTCCAGGACGCCCGCAAGGGCGGGCACGGGGACGAGGAGTACGAGGAGAGCAAGATGCTGAAGATGGTCGAGGAGCGCTTCGGCGTCGCCGACCGCTACCACGGCACCAAACTGTGGATCGAGGAGAACGGCAAGCGGGTCATGACCCCGATGCTGGTCGTGATGCTCGCCATCGGCTCCACGGACATCCTGTTCGCCCTCGACTCCATCCCCGCGATCTACGGCCTGACCGACGACCCGTACATCGTGTTCACCGCCAACGCGTTCGCGCTGATGGGCCTGCGCCAGCTGTACTTCCTGATCGGCGGCCTGCTGAAGAAGCTGGTGCACCTCAGCTACGGCCTGTCGATCATCCTCGGCTTCATCGGCGTGAAGCTGTTCCTGCACGCCCTGCACGAGTCGGGCGTGCACGTCCCCGAGATCAGCATCCCCTTCTCCCTCGGGTTCATCGTCCTGGTCCTCGCGGTGACGACGTACACGAGCCTGCGCGCGTCGAAGAAGCAGGAGCTCACGAACTGAGCACGACGAGCTGCCGGGTGGCCCGCGTCATCGCGACATAGTGGTCGACCGCCCCGAACCGCTCCGGGTCGACGAGGACGACGAGGTCGAACTCCAGCCCCTTGACCAGTTCGGGCGACAGCGACCGGACCCGTCCGCCGACCCCGGCGTACCAGGGCGCCCCGATGACGCAGGCCGTCCCCTCGTCGTGCGCGGCGAGCCAGTCGCGTACGACGGACTCCAGCCCGGACACCGCCCCGCGCACCACGGGTACGCCCGAACTCCGCACGGACGTCGGCACGTTCGCGTCCGGCAGCACCGCGCGGATCACGGGCTCGGCCTCGGTCATGATCTCCTCCGGCGTCCGGTAGTTGACGCCGAGGGAGGACAGGGCGACCCGGTCGAACCCGACCCGCTTCAGCCGCTCCTGCCACGACTCGGTGAACCCGCGCCGCGTCTGCGCCCGGTCCCCGACGATCGTGAAGCTGCGGGACGGGCAGCGCAGGAGCAGCATCTGCCACTCGGCGTCGGTGAGTTCCTGCGCCTCGTCGACGACGATGTGCGCGAACGGGCCGGCGAGCAGGTCGGGTTCGGTGACCGGCGCCTGCGGGGTGGCCAGGGAGTTCTGGAGGTCCTGGCCGGAGAGCATCGTCATCAGCATGCCCTCCCAGTCGTCGTCGCTGCGCTGGAGGTTTTCTGTGACCTGCGCCCGGTACTCCCGCTCGGCGGCGGCCTCGGCCTCCTGGCGCCGGCGTCGCCGGGACGCGCCGGGGTCGCCGAGCCGCTGCCGGGCGGCGTCGAGGTAGGGCAGGTCGGACACCGTCCACGCGTGCGCGTCCGTGCGCTGGAGGAGGCGCACCTCGTCGGGGGTCAGCCAGGGCGCGGCCAGCCGCAGGTACGCCGGGACCGTCCACAGGTCGCCGACCAGGTCGGCCGCCTCGATCAGCGGCCACGCCTGCGAGAGCGCCGAGGTGAGCGGCTCGATCTGGCGCAGCATCCGCTGGAACAGCTGGGGCGTGAGGTCGCCCTCGTACTTGTCCCAGAGGATCTCGACGAGCTTCGCCCAGATCTCCTCGCGGCCCTCGTTGTGCGGGGTGCCCGGTTCGACGGCGTCGAACGCCTCCGCCCAGTCGCCGGCGGTCAGCGGCAGCAGGACGCGGTCGACGGCGAGGGTCATCCCCTCGGCGGGCGGCTCCTCGTAGAAGCGGACGGCCTTCTCGACGGCCCGCACCAGGCGCGCGGACTCCTTGAGGCGGGCCACCTCCGGGTCGCCCTCGGGCCGCGCGGCGGCGCCCTCGGCGACCAGGTCGCGCACGATGCACGTCTGCACGCCCTCCTCGCCGAGGCTCGGCAGCACGTCGGAGACGTAGTCGAGGTAGGGCCGGTGCGGGCCCACGAACAGGACGCCGCCGCGCCGGTGCCCGAGCCGCGGGTCGGCGTACAGGAGGTGCGCGGTGCGGTGCAGGGCGACGACGGTCTTGCCGGTGCCGGGGCCGCCGTCCACGACGAGCGCGCCGCGCGAACCGGCGCGGATGATGGCGTCCTGGTCGGCCTGGATGGTCGCGAGGACGTCCCGCATCCGCTCGGAGCGGTTGGTGCCGAGGCTCGCGACGAACGCGGACTGGTCGTCGAGGGCGACGCCCTGTTCGAGGCCGTCGGCGGTGAACGCCTCGTCCCAGTAGTCGGCGACCCGCCCGCCGGTCCAGCGGTAGCGGCGCCGGGAGAGCAGGCCCATCGGGTTGGCGTGGGTCGCCGCGAAGAACGGTTCGGCGGCGGGGGAGCGCCAGTCGATCAGCAGCCGCCGCCCGTCCTCACCGGTCAGCCCGAGCCGCCCGACGTACAGGTTCCCCTCCTCGGTGACCATCCGGCCGAGGCACAGGTCGAGGCCGAAGCGCCGGAGCGTGCGCAGCCGGGCGCCCAGCCGGTGCACCTCGATGTCCCGGTCCATGGCGGCCTGCCCGCTCCCGCCGGGCGCCTTCAGCTCGGCGTCGAGCAGCCGGGACGTCTCCTCGATCGACGCTTTGAGACTCTCGGCGACGGCCGCGAAGTGCCGCTCGTCCTCGGCGACCATCGCCGGCCCGGCCTTCGCGGACAGCCGCTCGGGAAGGTCGAACGCGCTGGTGGTGAGGGGGTTCATCAAAGACTCCGTACGTTTCGTGGCTCAGCCCGCCACATCGATCAACAGCTTCGCAGCCACATCCGCCCCGTCCGCCCGCACCGTCCCCGCGACGGCCTTCGCCCGTGCCGCGGTCTCCGGCGCCAGCGCCGTCCCGAGCGCCGCCGACAGCGACTCGTACGTCGGTACGGGACCGTCGTGCGCGGCCCCGATGCCCAGCGCCGCGACCCGGGACGCCCAGTAGGGCTGGTCCACGATCTGCGGGACGACGACCTGCGGCGCCCCGGCGAGGGTGGCGGTCGTGGTGGTCCCGGCGCCCCCGTGGTGGACGACGGCCGCGACCCGGCGGAACAGGGCCTGGTGGTTGATCTCGCCGACGACGTGGCAGTCGGGCTGGTCGTCGACCGGCGTCAGCTCGGCCCAGCCGCGCGCGAGCAGCACCCGGCGCCCGTGCGCGCGCACCGCGTCGATGGCCGCGCGGGCGACCTCGGCGGACGCGTCCCGCAGCGCCATGCTGCCGAAACCGACGTACACGGGCGGCTCGCCGGCCTCCAGGAACGCCGTCACGTCGGCCGGGAGCGGGCGGGAGTCGGGCAGGACCCAGGCGCCGGTGTGGACGACGTCGCGGTCCGTCGGGGCGAGGGTCTCGTCGGCCGCGAGCCAGGGGCGGTCGGTGAAGACGTGGTCGCGGACGTTCGTCAGGGGCGGCAGGCCCCGCTTGACGCGGTGGGTGTTCACGGCCTCCCCGTACAGGGCGTCGACCTTCTCGCCGTCCAGGCCCCACAGGACCATGTTGTCCTTCTCGTCCGGCGGGAACGGCTTGCCCGGCCGCGACAGCGGCGGGTAGTGCGGGGACGGGAGCGAGGTCGGCTGGAACAGCGCGAACACGTACGGGATCCCGTTCAGGTCCGCCACCGACCGCGCCCCGGCGGGCAGCAGCCCCGTCGCCAGCAGGACGTCACAGCCCTCGGCCGCCGCGCCGACCGTCTCGAAGTGCTCGGCGACCAGCGCCTTCGCCGTCGCGAAAGGGTCCGCCGGCTTCGGGCCCGACACCAGCGCCCGCACGGACATCCCGAACGGCACGACCTCCGCGCCGACCGCTTCGAGGAGCCGCGCGAACTCCTCGTCCGGCGGTACGCACACCCGGACCTCGGCGCCCCGCGCCCGCAGCCGCGCGGCGAGAGCGGCGAGCGGCTCGACGTCTCCGCGCGACCCGTACGACATCAACAGCACACGCATTCCCACAACCCCCATTTACGCAGGTGGAACAGGTCAGGTCGGTGATTGTGCGGGACGGAGGGGGCCTTGCCGCAAGGCCCCCCATGCGTTATAACTTGAGCATGGCAAGGAAAGCCGTTTCGGCTCCTTGCCTTTTTGCTGCCCTCCTCCTGTCTTGACTCCTTCGTCTTGACTTCGAGAGCGCTCGAAGTCATAGCGTCGGACGTGCCAGAAGATCGTCCGGTGAGCAGGAGACGGACCATGCGTGTCGGTGTGCACATCAATCGTTTCGACCATCCCGGAGGCGGGGGCGCGCTCGGCGCCGAACTCGCCGCGACCGGAGCGGCGGCGGAAGCGGCCGGGGTCAGCCGCCTGTCGGTGATGGACCACTACTTCCAGATGGAGTTCAACGGCGGCGCCGAGGACCCGATGCTGGAGGCGTACACGACGCTCGGCTTCCTCGCGGCGAACACCTCCACGGTCAAGCTGGGCGCCCTCGTCACCGGCGTCACCTACCGCCACCCCGGCCTCCTCGCGAAGATCGTCACCACCCTAGACGTCCTCTCCGGCGGCCGGGCCTGGCTCGGGATCGGCGCGGCCTGGTACGACCGTGAGCACGCGGGCCTCGGCGTGCCGTACCCGGCGGTTGCGGAGCGCTTCGAGCGGCTGGAGGAGACCCTGAGGATCACCCTCCAGATGTGGGACCCGTCGGACAACGGCCCCTTCGAGGGACGGCACTACCAGCTCGCCGAGACGCTGTGCGTCCCGGCACCGGTCAGCGCCCCGCACCCCGAGATCCTCATCGGCGGCGAGGGCGAGAAGAAGACGCTGCGCCTCGTGGCCCGGTACGGGGACGCCTGCAACCTGTTCGCCTCGTCCCCGGAGTCGGTGCGCCACAAGCTGGAGGTGCTGCGCGGGCACTGCGAGACCGAGGGCCGCGACTACGACGCGATCACCAAGACGATCACGTACATGGGCGGGGCGGCGGGCGAGGGCGACGTCGAGGCGTTCCTCGCGGACATCGCCGGGTACGGGAAGCTCGGCATCGAGACGGTGATCCTCGGGCCGACGGTCGGGAATCCGGTCGGGTGGATCGAGGGGTTCGTGGGGCAGGTCGCGCCCCGGCTGGCGGAGCTGGACTGAACGCGCGAGGGCCGGAGCCTCTTCCGGAAGGCTCCGGCCCTGTCAGCGCTGCTGGGTGCCTCAGGCGGCAGCCGGCTCCGTCGCGTGGCCGTGCAGGGCGTTGACGACCTCGGCGAGCTGCGCCGCGACCTCGGCGTCGTCCGAGGGGTGGGTCTCGGCGAAGCGGGTCAGCGAGCCGGGGATGGAGAGCTTGGCGTCCTCCAGGACCTTGCCACCGGCGATGCCGACGGCCTTGCGGGCCTCGTCCTGCGCCCAGACGCCGCCGAACTGGCCGAAGGCGGTGCCGACGACGGCGGCGGGCTTGCCGGTGAAGGCGCCGGCGCCGTACGGGCGGGACAGCCAGTCGATGGCGTTCTTCAGGACGGCGGGGATGGTGCCGTTGTACTCGGGGGAGAAGAGCAGGAAGGCGTCGGCGGAGCCAGCGGCCTCGCGCAGCTTCACGGCGGCGGCCGGGACGCTGCCCTCGACGTCGATGTCCTCGTTGTAGAACGGAACCTCGGCGAGGCCCTCGAACAGCACGACCTCGGCGCCCTCGGGAGCGACCTTGACAGCGGCCTCGGCGAGCTGGCGGTTGGTCGAGCCGGCGCGGAGGCTGCCTACGAGCGCCAGGATACGGACAGACATGGGTACTCCCAGAAGTGCGAACGGAAAGCCGTGTGGGGATCCGGACCGAGGTCCGTTTAAGGTTCTACCACCATAACCGGACCGGGGTCCAGTTTCATTCCCGGTGCTTTACGCTGAGTTCATGTCCGCCCTTCTGCCCCCCTTCGTGAACCCCTCGGACCACCCCGCCGCCGAACCCGAACTGCTCCAGCTCGAACAGCCCGGCGACGAGCCCTGCCTGCGGGCGGACGCCGCGCGCAACCGGGCCCGCCTGCTGGACGCGGCGGCCAGACTCGTCGCCGAACACGGCGCGGCCGGCGTCACGATGGAGGCCGTCGCCGTCGAGGCGAACGTCGGCAAGGGCACCGTCTTCCGCCGCTTCGGCGACCGCACCGGCCTGCTCAACGCCCTCCTCGACCACTCGGCGCACAAGTTCCAGGCCGCCTTCCTCTCCGGCCCCGCGCCCCTGGGCCCCGGCGCCCCGCCGGTCGAGCGCCTGCACGCCTTCGGCCACGCCCTGCTGCGCACCACCCTCGACCACATGGATCTCCAGCTCGCCGCCGAACCCGCGGCCGACCGCCGCTTCGCCGTCGGCGCCGGCCGCTTCCTGCACAGCCACGTCGTCATGCTGCTGCGCCAGTGCGCCCCCGACGCCGACCACGTCCTGCTCGCCCACGCGCTCATGGGCTACCTGAGCCCGCCCTTCGTCAACCACATGGTCCGCCAGTGCGGCGAACCCCTGGAGCGGCTCGAAGCGGGCTGGAGCGACCTCGTGGACCGGGTGACCCGTGCGGCCCCTGTGACGGGTGTCGCCGGACGCCCGGCAAACCCTGTGTGACGAAGGTCTCGTCACCCCCCTGAGACCCTGGTCACAGGGTGTGCGGACCGGCCAGGAGGACGTCGGCCTGATTCCCCCTTGCTCCCGCCCCGCCGCGCCGCGCGTTGCATCTGCCAAGATGCCGTACGTCATGGTGCAGATACCCAGAACGCCCGTGCCGCCCGCGCCGCGGCCCGTGCCCACCAGCGCCGATGTCGCCCGCCTCGCCGGAGTCTCCCGGGCGACCGTCTCCTACGTCCTGAACAACACCAGCGCCGTCCGGATCAGCGAACCCACCCGCAGACGCGTCCACGACGCCGCCCGCGAACTCGGCTACGTCCCCCACGCCGCCGCCCGCAGCCTGCGCGCCGGACACAGCCGCATGGTGCTGATGCCCTCCCCGACCGTCGCCGCGGGCCCCCTCTACAGCCACTTCGTCCACGACCTCCAGCAGTCCCTGAGCCACCTCGGCTACACCGTCGTCCAGTACGGCGCCAGCGGACTGCGCGGCCAGGAAGCCGTCCGCGCCTGGGCCGAACTGCGGCCGGTCGCCGTCCTGGTGCCCGGCACCGGCATCGGCGCGGAGGGCGTCGCCGTCCTGAAACGCGCCGGGGCCAAGGCCGTTGTCGCCCTCGCCGCCGAACACGTCCCCGGCGCCCACACGTTGATCCTCGACCACACCGACGTCGGCCGCCTCGCCGCCCGGCATCTGTACGAGCGCGGCAGGCGCCGTATCGGGGTCGTCGTCCCCGTCGAACGCGGGATGGACATGTTCTCCACGCCCCGACTGAACGGCGTGCGCGAGGAATTGGCCGGCACCGACGCCGAGGTCACCGAACTGTCGATGGCCCACACCGAGGAGTCCGCCCTCGAACTCGCCGCCCGCTGGCCGGACTCCGGGCTCGACGGGGTGTTCGCCTACAACGACGAGTACGCCCTCCCGCTGCTGCGCGCCCTCCAGGACACCGGGGTCCGTGTCCCCGAGGACGTCGCCCTCGTCGGCGCCGACGACCTCCTGACGGCCCGGCTGGCCCGGCCCCGGCTCACCTCCGTCGCGATCCGGCTCCCCTCCGGGGCCGCCCTCGCCGACCTCGTCGACCACGCCGTGCACGCGCCCGGCACCGAGGCCGAGCACGGGGACGCCATCCAAGTCGCCCTGGTGGCACGGGAGTCCAGCTGAATCCCGGGCCGGGAAAATGTGTCACGGGTCACCGGAATTCTGTTCGACACGGCTAAGCTGTTGCGCGCTCAACCAATTCGGGTCCGCGCTGCCCCCAGCCGCGGGCCACGCCTGCCCGCCGGGTGCCGGACGCCCCCGGGCCGCCGTACAGAGCCGCCGAACGGAGAGCCGACATGCCGTTGCTCGACCCCTCGACCTGGTTGACCCGCCCGGGCGTTGAACACCCCGTCGTCGAAGCCGCCACCGGCGAACGGCTCGCCACCGTCACGCTCGCCGGCCCCTCGGACGTCGCCGCCGCCACCGAGGCCGCGCAGGCCGCCCAGCGGGAGTGGGCCGCCGCACCCCACTTCGTGCGCGCCGGCGTCCTGCGCAGGGCCGGGGACCTGTTCACCGCCCACGCCCCCGAACTGCGCGACTGGCTCGTCCGCGAGGCCGGGTCGATACCCGGCAAGGCCGACTTCGAACTCCACGTCGCCGCCCAGGAGTGCTACGAGGCCGCCGCCCTCGCCTCCCGGCCCACCGGACAGCTCCTGCCCAGCGAACAGCCCCGGCTCTCCTACACCCGCCGGGTGCCCGCGGGCGTCGTAGGCGTCATCGCGCCTTTCAACGCGCCGCTGATCCTCTCCATCCGGTCCGTCGCGCCCGCCCTCGCGCTCGGGAACGCCGTCGTGCTCAAGCCCGATCCGCGCACCGCGGTCTGCGGCGGGCACGCGCTCGCCGCGATCTTCGCCGAAGCGGGCCTGCCGGACGGGCTGCTGCACGTGCTGCCGGGCGGCGCCGAGACCGGGGCCGCGCTCGTCGCCGACCCCCGGGTGCCCGTCCTGTCGTTCACCGGGTCCACCGGGGCCGGGCGGGCCGTCGGGGAACTCGCCGGGCGGCATCTGAAGCGGGTCCACCTCGAACTCGGCGGGAACTCCGCGCTGATCGTCCTGGAGGACGCCGACCTCGACGCCGTCATCTCCACCGCCGCCTGGGGGTCCTTCTTCCACCAGGGCCAGATCTGCATGACCACCGGCCGCCACCTCGTCCACCGCTCCCTCTACGACGAGTACGTCGAACGCCTCGCCGCCAAGGCCGACTCCCTCGCCGTCGGCGACCCCCACCGCGCACAGGTCCACCTCGGGCCGCTCATCGACGACGGACAGCTCACCAAGGTCCACGCGCTCGTCACCGCCAGCACCTCCGCCGGCGCCAAACTCGCCGCCGGGGGCACGCACGAGGAGCGCTACTACCGGCCGACCGTCCTCGCCGACGTCACCGACGACACCCCCGCCTACGCCGAGGAGGTCTTCGGGCCCGTCGCCCCCGTCCGCCCCTTCGACACGGCGGAAGAGGCCGTCGCCCTCGCCTCCGCGAGCACGTACGGCCTCTCCCTCGGCATCGTCACCCCCGACGTCACCCGGGGCCTCGACCTCGCCTCCCGCATCCCCACCGGCATCGTCCACATCAACGACCAGACCGTGAACGACGAGGCGATCGCACCCTTCGGCGGGCTCGCCGCGTCCGGCAACGGGACACGGTTCGGCGGCGAGGCGAACCTCGACGCGTTCACCGAACTCCGGTGGACGACGGTCCGCGGCGACGTCGCGGGATATCCCTTCTAGTCCTTGTCCGCGTTCTTCTGCTGCTCGGCGATCGACTTGCGGACCTCGTCCATGTCCAGCTTGCGCGCCTGTCCGATGACGTCCGTCAGGGCGGCCTCGGGCAGCGCGCCCGGCTGTGCGAACACCGCGACCTGGTCACGGACGATCATCAGCGTCGGGATCGACTGGATCCCGAACGCCGCCGCCAGCTCCGGCTGCGCCTCCGTGTCGATCTTCCCGAACACCAGGTCGGGGTTCGACTCCGCCGCCTTCTCGTAGACCGGCGCGAACGACCGGCACGGCCCGCACCACGCCGCCCAGAAGTCGATCAGCACGAACTCGTTCTCGGTGACCGTCTTGTCGAAGTTCTCCTTGGTGAGCTCGACCGTGCTGCTCATGGTGTCCAACCTCTTCCAGTTCGGGGGGATCTCGTGGGCATCCGTCCCGGCAAACGCGGCCCGGGACGTCGGTATTCCGGCCGCCTACCCCTGTGGCCCCGCCGTACGCCACCCACCAGACTGGGGCCCATGAGCGAATCGGAAACCATTGCCTACGACGTGATCGTCATCGGCGCCGGGCCCGTCGGGGAGAACGTCGCCGACCGGACGCGGGCCGCGGGGCTGACCACCGCGATCGTCGAGAGCGAGCTCGTCGGGGGCGAGTGCTCCTACTGGGCCTGTATGCCGAGCAAGGCGCTGCTGCGGCCGGTCATCGCGCGGGCGGACGCGCGCAGGGTGCCGGGGCTGCGGGACGCCGTCGCCGGGGCGCTCGATGTGCCCGCCGTGCTCGCCAACCGTGACTACTTCACCTCCCACTGGAAGGACGACGGCCAGGTCGGGTGGATCGAGGGGATCGGGGCGGAGCTGTACCGGGGGCACGGGCGGCTCTCCGGCGAGCGGACGGTGACGGTCGGCGGGCAGGTGCTGACGGCACGCCACGCGGTGGTCGTCGCCACGGGGTCGCGGGCCGCCCTGCCCTCGCTGCCGGGTCTGGCCGAGGTCCGGCCGTGGACCAGCCGCGAGGCGACGAGTGCGCAGAGCGTGCCGGGGCGGCTGGTCGTCGTCGGCGGGGGAGTGGTCGCCGTCGAGATGGCCACGGCGTACCAGGCGCTCGGGTCTCAAGTGACGGTGCTGGTGCGGGGGAGCGGGGGGCTGCTGCCGAGGATGGAGCCGTTCGCCGGGGAGCTGGTCGCGGAGGCGCTGGGCGAGGCGGGGGCCGAGATCCGTACGGGGGTGAACGTCGCGTCGGTGAGCCGGGAGGACGGTGCCGTGCGCGTCGCCCTCGACACCGGGGACGTGATCGAGGCGGACGAGATCCTCTTCGCGACGGGGCGTGCGCCGCGTACGGACGATCTGGGCCTGGAGACGGTCGGCCTGACGCCGGGTACCTGGCTCGACGTGGACGACACGCTCCAGGTGACCGGCACGGACTGGCTCTACGCCGTCGGTGACGCCAACCACCGCGCCCTCCTCACCCACCAGGGCAAGTACCAGGCCCGGATCGCGGGCGCCGCGATCACGGCGCGGGCCTCGGGCGATCCGCTGGGCGCCGCGCACCGGGCGAGCGCCGACCACTACGCCGTCCCGCAGGTCGTCTTCACCGACCCCGAGGCCGCGTCGGCGGGGCTGACCCTGGCGGAGGCGGAGTCCGCGGGGCACCGGGTCCGCGCGGTCGACGTGGAGTTCTCGTCGGTCGCGGGGGCCGGGCTGTACGCCGAGGGGTACCGGGGGCGGGCGCGGATGGTCGTCGACCTGGAGGAGGAGATCGTCCGGGGCGTGACCTTCGTCGGCCCCGGAGTGGGGGAGATGATCCACTCGGCGACCGTCGCCGTCGCCGGCCGCGTGCCGGTGGACCGGCTGTGGCATGCGGTGCCGGCTTATCCGACGGTCAGTGAGGTGTGGCTGCGGCTGCTGGAGGCTTACCGGGACCAGTAGAGGGCGGCAGGGGGAGGGCTGCGGGGGCGTACGGCAACGCGGATCCCAGCGAGGTGTTCACGGCGACGCGGGTGCTTACGGCAGCGCGAACCCCAGCCCCTCCGCCGCCTCCCCCGGCGTCGCCTGCGCCCACCTCGCCGCCAGCACCTCGTTCGCGGCCAGCGACCTCAGCTCGGCCCGGTCGAGGTACAGCCCTCCGTCGAGGTGGTCCGTCTCGTGCTGGACGATGCGGGCGGCCCACCCCGTGAACACCTCGTCGACGATCCGGCCCGTCTCGTCCTCCCCCTTGAGCCGCACCTCGGCGTGCCGGGCGACGACCGCCTGGTATCCGGGGACGCTGAGGCACCCCTCGTAGAACGCGGCCCGCTCGGCGCCGACCCCTTCGTACGAGGGGTTGACCAGCACCCGGAACGGCTGCGGGGCGCGGGCGCGGGCCGCCTTGATCTCGTCCGGGACCGTCGCCGGGTCCTCGATGACCGCGATGCGCAGGGGGACGCCGACCTGGGGCGCGGCCAGGCCCACTCCGGGCGCCGCGTGCATGGTGACGCGGAGGGCCTCGACGAGGCGGGCCAGCAGCGCGGGGCCCAGCTGGCCCTCGTACCGGGCGGTGCCCGCGCGCAGGACCGGGTCTCCCGCCGGGACGATCGGCAACGGGCCGTCCGTGGAGAGGAGTTGCTCGATCTGGTCCGTCAGGTGGGTGTTCATCGGGTCAGGATGCCACGCGTACGGATCGGTGTGATGCAGGTCACTGAAATCGCCGGGAACTCACCGGCCCCGCCGCCCGACTACTGAACCGCAACGGCTGACAGCCACCGTCCCCAGCCCCCGGAGAACCCCGCCGATGTCCACCGCTCCCCCGACCGCCACGGACGAGGTCCCGCAAGACGACGCTCCGGCGGCGCAGCCCGCGCCGAAGAAGCGGGGTCCGTGGGCGCCGCTGCGTCCGCTCGTCCTGCGCCTGCACTTCTACGCCGGGATCCTGGTCGCCCCCTTCCTGCTGGTCTCCGCGCTCACCGGCCTCCTGTACGCGGCCTCCTTCCAGGTCGAGAAGATCGTGTACGCCGACGAACTCACCGTCCCCGTGGGCGAGTCGAAGCTCCCGATCTCGGAGCAGGTCGCGGCGGCGCGTAAGGCGCACCCGGAGGGCACGGTCTCGGCGATCAGGCCTTCGCCCGAGGACGACGCGACGACCCGCGTGCTGCTGTCCGGCGTGCGGGGCGTCGCCCCGACGCACACGCTGGCCGTCTTCGTGGACCCGTACACGGCGAAGGTGGAAGGCGACCTGGAGCAGTACGGCTCGACCGGCGCCCTCCCCGTCCGCACCTGGATCGACGAGTTCCACCGGGACCTGCGCCTGGGCGAGGACGGCCGCCTGTACAGCGAGTTCGCGGCGAGCTGGCTGTGGGTGATATCGCTCGGCGGCGTCGTGCTGTGGTTCTCCCGCCGGAGGGCGCTGCGCAAGGTGCGCGGCACCACGGGACGGCGCCGCAATCTGGGCCTGCACGGCACGCTGGGCGTCTGGGTGGCCCTCGGCTTCGTGTTCCTCTCCGCGACCGGCCTCACCTGGTCGAAGTACGCGGGCGAGAGCGTCACGCAGTTGCGCACCTCCCTCGGCCAGACCACTCCGTCGGTCTCGTCGGCGGCGTCCGGCGGCGAACACGCGGGCCACGGCTCGGCCTCGGCGGCGGGCGGCACCGGCGAGCACGGCGTCGGCCTGGACAAGGTCCTCGCGGCGGCGCGGGCCAAGGGGCTCGGTGACCCCGTCGAGATCGTGCCCCCGGCCGACGCGGAGTCGGCGTACGTCGTCCGCCAGGTCCAGCGGAGCTGGCCGGAGAAGCAGGACGCGGTCGCCGTCGACCCGGGGACCGGCGTGGTCACGGACACCGTGCGGTTCGCCGACTACCCGGTGCTGGCCAAGCTGACCCGCTGGGGCATCGACCTGCACACCGGCGTCCTGTTCGGCCTGGTCAACCAGATCGCGCTGATGCTGCTGGCGCTCGCGCTGGTCGTGATGATCCTGCTGGGCTACCGGATGTGGTGGCAGCGCGGACGCGGCAAGGCGTTCGGGCGGCCGATCCCGAGGGGCGCGTGGGCGGAGGTCCCGCCGTACATCCTCGTACCCGGGATGGCGCTGATCGCGGCGCTGGGGTACTTCGTGCCGCTGCTGGGGATCCCGCTGGCCGCGTTCATCGTGGTGGACGTGGTGCTGGGGGAGATCGCGCACCGCAGGCAGAGAGCCTGACGGCACGGACAGGGCCCGGTTCCGCATCAGGAACCGGGCCCTTCTCCGTGAACTACCCCTCCAGCTCGGCGAGTTCGGCGTTCGCCCGCTCCGTCACCACGTCGAGCACCCGGCCCGCCACCGTCAACTCCTCCTCCGTGAGCCCGGCGTAGAGCCGCGCCGACACCTCCGCGACCGCCGCGCTGGCCGTGGCGAAGAGCGCGCGTCCGGCGTCGGTGGGGCGCAGGAGGCGCGGGCCGTCGAAGAACTCCAGGTATCCCCGTGCGGCGAGGTAGGTCACCGCCTCCTTCGACACGGCGTGGTCGTTCTTGAGATCGTCGCTGAGCCGGTCCGCGAGGTCGTCCGGCGTGAAGGGACCGTCGGCGGCGAGCGCCGCGCGCAGGGCGAGGTGGTCGAGGAAGCCGATCCCGTGCCGGTCGAGGACACGCTCGGCGACCGCGCGTCCGGCGTGGTGGGCGAGGCCGATGGTGCGGCCGTTGACAGTGGTCATGACGTCTCCCGAGTGATGTCGTGAGGTCGAGCGGGGGTGTCGGACGGCGGCGGGGTGTCTCGGTGGTGTCAGGGGTGCCGGGCGGGTTGTGGCCGCGGGATCACGAGGGGGCGTCGGCCGACGGCAGGGGTGTCATCGGTGTCATCGGTGTCAGCGGCGTCAGGGGTGTCTCCAGCAGCAGCCGCAGGTCGTCCGCGAAGGCCGCCGCCCGCGCGCTGTCCTGCCCGCCCAGCGGTGCCAGCATCTGGTCCAGCAGCCCCTGGACGACCCCGATGGCCCGTCGGGTCACCGCACTCCCCTCCTCCGTGAGGGTGAGCCGCATGGCCCGCGGGTCCCTGGGGTCCTTCTCCCGGGTCAGGAACCCGGCGGACTCCAGCGCCCGCGCCAGTTTGGAGACGTACAGCGCTTCGAGCCCCGTCTGATCGGCGAGCCGGCGCTGACTGGGCCGTACGCCGGCCCGCCGCATCCCGTACAGCGAGGCGAGGACGACGTACTGCGCGTGCGTGAGACCCACGGGGGCCAGCGCCCGGTCGACCGCGACCCGCCACTTGCCCGCGAGGCGCCAGACCAGGGAGCCGTGGGTCACCTTCTCGTTCCCGGTGCTCATGAGCCGATACCGTACATGGCTATGATGTCCATGGCTACTATCTGGGTGAAGTCGCCGGACAAGACCCGTCCCGCAGGGCTAGGTTGACCCCATGAGCAACCTTGATCGGGCCCCGGTCCCCGCCGTCTGCGGCGGCCGGGGATTCGTCGTAGCGGAACCGGTACGCGAACTCCTCACCCCCCGCCGGGTCCAGCTCGGAGGGTCCACCGAGGTCCGCAGACTCCTCCCTAATCTGGGCCGACGCATGATCGGTGCTTGGGCATTTGTCGACCACTACGGCCCGGACGACATCGCCGGCGAACCCGGGATGCAGGTCCCCCCGCACCCCCACATGGGCCTCCAGACCGTCAGCTGGCTGCACGACGGCGAGGTCCTGCACCGCGACTCCACCGGCAGCCTCCAGGAGATCCGCCCCCGCGAACTGGGCCTCATGACCTCGGGCCGCGCGATCAGCCACTCCGAGGAGAGCCCCCGCGACCACGCCCGCCTCCTGCACGGCGCTCAGCTCTGGGTCGCGCTGCCCGACGCGCACCGCCACACGGAACCCCGGTTCGAGCACCACGCCGCCCTCCCCGAGGTGACCGCCCCCGGCCTCACCGCGACCCTGATCCTCGGCACCCTCGACGGCGCCGCCTCCCCGGGCACCGCCTACACCCCGATCACCGGCGCGGACCTCACCCTCACCGAGGGCGCGGACGTCCGCCTCCCCCTCGACCCCGGCTTCGAGTACGCGGTCCTCGCGATGTCCGGCGAGACCCACGTCGACGGCGTCCCCGTCCTCCCCGGCTCGATGCTCTACCTCGGCTGCGGCCGCACCGAACTCCCCCTGCGCGCAGGGTCGGACGCGAGCGTGATGCTCCTGGGCGGCGAGCCCTTCGACGAGGAACTCGTCATGTTCTGGAACTGGATCGGGCGCTCCCAGCAGGAGATCGAACAGGCCCGCGCCGACTGGATGGAAGGGACACGGTTCGGAACGGTGAAGGGGTACGACGGCGCCCCGCTGCCCGCTCCGGAACTGCCGGCCGTGCCGTTGAAGCCCCGAGGCAGGGTGCGCTGACCTGCCATGGAATCGGCAGCAGTGCGCCCCCGCCCGGTCCTCACGGCCGGCTCCGTCCTGCCGGCGGACGCCGACCGGGCCGTCCTCGTCGCGCGGGTTCACGATCCGGAGTGGGACGGACCGTGTGTGGCCGCGGTCCGGGGCGAGCAGGTCGTCGACCTGACCGCCGTCGCCCCGACCGTCTCCGACCTCGTGGAACGCGACGACGCGGCGGCGGTCGTCCGCGAGGCCGACGGCGGACGGGTCTGGCACCTGGACGAACTGCTCGCGGCGCCGGCCGGACGCCGTGACGTTCCGCGTCTGCTCACCCCCATCGACCTGCAAGTGATCAAGGCCGCGGGCGTCACCTTCGCCCGGAGCCTGCTGGAACGCGTCATCGAGGAGCGCACGGGCTGCGATCCGGCACAGGCCGCGCGGATCCGGGCCCGGGTCGGGCAGGTGGTGGGCGGCAGGCTCGACGGCATCCGTCCCGGATCGCCGGAAGCGGACAGGGCCAAGGAACTGCTCGTCTCCGAGGGGCTGTGGTCGCAGTACCTGGAGGTCGGGATCGGCCCTGACCCGGAAGTGTTCACCAAGGCGCCGGTCCTGTCCGCGGTCGGCACGGGCGCCGACATCGGCGTGCTCGGCGCCTCGGTGTGGAACAACCCCGAGCCCGAGGCCGTCCTCGTCGTGGACTCGCGCGGCCGGGTACGCGGCGCGACGCTCGGCAACGACGTCAACCTCCGCGACATCGAGGGACGCAGCGCCCTGCTGCTGTCCCGCGCGAAGGACAACAACGCCTCCTGCGCGATCGGCCCGTTCGTCCGCCTGTTCGACGAGGACTTCGGCCTCGACACCGTACGCGGGATCGACATCGACCTCCGGGTCGACGGCACGGACGGCTACGTACTGCGGGGCAGCAGCTCCATGCGCGAGATCAGCCGCGACGTACTGGACCTGGTGGCCGCCACGCACGGCCCGCACCATCAGTACCCGGACGGCTTCGCGCTGTTCACCGGAACGCTGTTCGCCCCCACCGAGGACCGCCAGGCGCCCGGCGCGGGCTTCACCCACGAGTACGGCGACGTCGTGCGGATCTCCAGCCCGCGGCTCGGCGCCCTGGTCAACACCGTCGTCCCGAGCGAGGAGGCCGCGCCGTGGACGTTCGGCGTGGGAGCGCTGATGCGCAGCCTCGCCCGGCGCGGCGTGCTGTGAGACGGTTCAGGCCCGGCCCTCCGGCGCCTGCCCGATCGTGGCGTGCAGGCGCCGCGTGTGGTCCACCCGGCGCTCGGCCCCGGTCAGCGTGACCCTGGCCGTCAGGCGCGGATCCGCGCTGGAGGCGGCCAGCCGCACTTCCAGCTCGCCCGGTTCGACGACGCGCCGGCCGTCGCGTCCGGTGAAGGAGGCGACGTCGGCCGGGACCGTGACCCGCAGGCGCCGGGCCTCACCCGGCTCCAGCTCGACCCGGGCGTAGCCGACGAGGCGCTGCACCGGCTGGACGACGGAGGCGACCGGGTCGTGCAGATAGACCTGGACGATCTCGGTCCCGGGCCGCTCGCCCGCGTTGCGGACGGTGAAGGCGAGGGCGAACTCGCCGTCCGTCGGGGCCTCTTGGGCGTCCAGGGCGAGGTCTGTCCAGTCGAACCGTGTGTAGGACAGACCGTGGCCGAAGGCGAACGCCGGGGTCGGGTCGATGACGGACACCTCGCTGACGTGAGCGAGCCGCGCCCCGAGGTACGTGGCCGGCTGGGAGCCCGGCCCGCGCGGCACGCCGACCGGGAGACGTCCCGAGGGACGGGTACGGCCGCTGAGCACCCCGGCGATGGCGCGCGTGCCTTCCTCACCCGGGAAGAAGGACTGCACGATCGCGGCGGACTCCGCCACGGCGCGGCCGAGGGCGTACGGCCGTCCCGCGAGCAGGACGGTGACCACGGGTGTCTCCAGGTCGAGCAGGGCGTCGAGCAGGTCCTGCTGCGCGCCGGGCAGCACCAGGGACTCGACGTCGCACCCCTCGCCGGTGGTGCCCCGCCCGAAGTGCCCGGCGCGGTCGCCGAGCACGACCAGGGCGATGTCGGCCTCGCGTGCCGCCCGGGTGGCCTCGGGGATGCCGGAGAGGTCTCCGTCGTCGATTCCGGTGCCGAGGGCGACCGTGATCTGGGCGTCGGGGAACTCGGCGGTGAGAGCCTCGCGCAGCGTGGGCAGTTCGATGCCGAGCGGGGTACCGGGGTGGCGGACGCCGATGTGCCGGGGGAAGGAGTAGCAGCCGAGGACGGCGGTGGGCTCGTCGGCGTTGGGGCCGAGCAGGGCGATGCGGCGCGGCCCCGTGAGCGGCAGGGTGCCGTCGTTGCTGAGCAGCACGACCGCTTCCTCGGCGATCGTGCGGGCCAGTGCGCGGTTCTCGGGGCAGTCCAGGTCGATTCGGCCGCGCAGGGCGGCCGGTTCGTCCAGCTCCGCGCCGTCGAGCGCGGCCGGCACGGGGTTCCAGTCGGGGTCGAGCAGGCCGAGCGCCGCCTTCTGGGTGAGGGTCCGGCGCAGGGCGCGATCGACCAGCGCTTCCGGTACGCGGCCGTCGGCGACGGCTTCGGCCAGGGGTGCGCCGTACGTCTTGACGTTGGGCAGTTCTGTGTCGATGCCCGCGCGCAGCGCCGTGCCGGCGGCGTCGGACCAGTCGGCCGCGATGCCGTGCAGGGTCTTGAGGAAGGCGATGGCGAAGTAGTCGGAGACGACGGTGCCGTCGAAGCCCCAGGTGTCGCGCAGCAGCCCGGTGAGCAACTCCTCGTCGGCCGCGGAGGGGATGCCGTCGGTGTCGGTGTAGGCGTTCATCACCGAGCGGGCGCCGCCTTCACGGAGCGCCATCTCGAAGGGCGGCAGCAGGATGTCGGCGCGTTCCCGCGGGCCCATGGAGGAGGGGGCGAGGTTGCGGCCGGCGCGTGAGGCCGAGTAGCCGGCGAAGTGCTTGAGGGTGGCGACGATCCCGGCGGATTCGAGGCCCCGCACGTAGGCCGTCCCGATGGTGCCGACGAGGTACGGGTCCTCGCCGATGGTCTCCTCGACCCGGCCCCAGCGGGCGTCGCGCACCACGTCGAGGACGGGCGCGAGCCCCTGGTGGACGCCGACGGCACGCATGTCGCGGCCGATGGCGGCGGCCATGCGCCGTACCGCGTCCGGGTCGAAGGTGGCGCCCCAGGACAGCGGAACGGGGTAGGCCGTCGCCCCCCAGGCGGCGAAACCGGCCAGGCACTCGTCATGGGCGAGGGCGGGGATGCCGAAGCGGTTCGTGGCGGCGATACGGGCCTGGGTGCGGGCCAGTGACAGCGCGCCCACGGCGGGGTCGACCGGGACCGTGCCGAAGGGCCGGGTCAACTGGCCCAGTCCGTCGGGCAGAAGCGCTTCGAGGTCGACGGCCTCCTCCATGTCGTGCTGGTGGGGCGCCACTTCACCGCCCTGGTCGCAGGCGCCCACCCACACTCCGTACAGCTGGGCGGTCTTCTCCTGAAGGGTCATCGCGTCGATCAGGGCGTCGACTCTCGCGGTGACGGGAAGAGTGGGGTCGTTCCAGATCCCACGTCCGTCGGACCCTCGGCCGGGGCGCGTCAACGGCTGAATCCGGCGGTCAGACCGCTGAGCAGCTGGCGGCGGCCGAACACGTACAGGACGATCAGGGGCAGGGTGGTGAGGACGACGGCGGCCAGCAGGGCGGGGATGTTGACCCCGTACTCCCCCTGGAAGGTCCACAGGGCGAGCGGCAGAGTCCGCCGGGACGGGCTCTGGGTGAGGATCAGCGGCAGCAGGAAGCCGTTCCAGATGGTCAGCGCGTTGAAGATGGTCACGGTGAGGATGGCCGGGCGGGTGAGCGGCGCCGCCAGGCGCCACAGCGTCCCCCACTCGGTGGCCCCGTCCACCCGCATCGAGTCGAACAGCTCCTTGGGCACGTCGCGGATGAAGTTGGCGAGGATCAGCACGGACAGCGGGATGGAGAAGGCGATCGACGGAAGGATCAGCGCCAGCAGGCTGTCGTACAGCTGGAGCTTGATGATGATCAGGTAGATCGGGATGACCGTCGCCTGGAGCGGGATGGCGAGGCCCATGAGGAACAGGCCGTTCACCACGCGCAGGAACCGCATGCGCCAGCCGCGCACGATGGCGTAGGCGGCCATGAAGGAGACCGCGACCGCCGGCACCACCGCGCCGACGGTGACCACGACGCTGTTCCAGAAGTAGCTGAAGAACTCGGACTCCAGGACCAGCTGGTAGTTGTCCAGCGTGGGGTCGGCCGGAGGCGCCAGCGGGTTGCTCGCGTAGTAGGTGGTCCGGGCCTTGAGGCTGGTGATGAGAATCCAGTAGAGGGGGATGACGACGACGGCGAGCCAGAGCCATCCGGCCAGCCCGCCGAGCCAGTTGCGCCGGCCGGCGGTCCCACCGGGACGGCGCCCCCGCTGACGTGGGGTGGTCTTCTGGGGCTGCGGCTTGGTCAGCGTGGTGGTCATGTCAGACTCCTTCGAGCTGGCTCTCGCCGGCGTCCCGGCCGCCGAGCCGGCGCAGCAGCAGGGCGAGGCCCAGACCCACCAGGACCAGGATCACCGCGATGGCGCTGGCCGGCCCCATCAGGCTGGCCTGGAAGCCCCGCTTGTACATGTCCAGCGCGAGGACCCGGGTGGCGTCCGACGGGCCGCCCTCGGTCAGGACGAAGATGAGGTCGAAGAAGGTCAGCGAGCCGACCACCATCAGTGTCGACGAGGTGATGATGGTGTATTTGAGCTGGGGCAGCGTGATGCTGAAGAACTGGCGGACCTTTCCGGCGCCGTCCAGCTGCGCGGCCTCGTACAGGGACCGCGGGATCTGCTGGACGCCCCCCTGGTAGATCAGCGAGTGGAACGGCACGAACTGCCAGGAGACGACGAAGACCACGACACCGAAGGCGAGCCAGGGGCGGCCCAGCCAGTCCTTGCTGAGCCAGTCGAACCCCAGCCCGGCGCCGAGCCCGAAGTTGGGGTCGAGCAGCGCCTTGTACGCGACGGCGATGGCGGCCGAGCTGAGCAGGAGCGGGACGAAGTAGATCAGGCTGAGCACCGCACGGTAGCGCTGGCGGCCGGCCAGGAACGTGCCGAGCAGAATGCTCGCCGGTGTCTGGACCGCCCAGGACACGGCCATCACCAGGAACGTCACCCACAGGGCGTGCGGCAGCCCGGGTTCGGTGAGCACCGCACGCCAGCTGGTCAGCCCGGACGGTTCGATGGTGCCGATCCCGTCCCACGTCGTGAAGCTCAGCGCGAAGACGCCGACGAGCGGGACCACGGCGAAGCCGACGAAGAACAGCAGCGCCGGCACGGCCAGCCAGGGCAGGATGCCGCGCCGGCCCTCGCGCCCGGGGGAGCCCGTGAGTGCGCTCACGTGCCGATGACCTTGTTGAGATTGCCGGCGAACTGCTGGGGCGAGATGGACAGCTGGAACAGCTTGGTGATGTTGTCCAGCAGTGCTTCGGCGGCCGTCGGGCTGAGTGCCTGGTCCCAGGACTGGCTGAACGACTTCGCGTTGTTCGCGATGCCGTACACGAACTCCAGGAACTCGGAGCTCCTGGAGCCGGCCAGCAGTCTCTGCGAGTCCTTCCGGAGCGGCACCGCCCCGGTGTCGATCCACTCCTTCACCTCCTCGTCCGTGAGGACGCCGGTGGCGAAGAACTTCTTCGCGATCTCCTTCTGCTCGGCACTGGCCTTCGAGGAGATGGACAGGTACTGGGCGGGGTTGCCGACGGAGTTGCTCGGATCGCCCTTGCCGCCTTCGACGGGCGGGAAGTTCATGAAACCGAGGCCGCCACCGGAGACGAAGTTCTTGCCCTCGGTCTGCTGGATGCCGTACGACCAGGAGCCGTGCAGCATCATCGCGGCCCTGCCGGTGTACAGCAGCGCCTGGTCGGCGTTGGAGTCCGCGGTGATCGAGGAGAAGCCCTTGATGAATCCGCCCGCCTTGACCAGGTCCTGGAGTTTGGTCAGCGCCTCGATGGCGGCCGGGTGGGACCAGGCGTCCTTCTCGCCGTCGTAGGCGGCCTGGAACACCTCGGGGCCGCCGATGCGGTCGAACAGGAACTCCAGCCACATCATGTTCGTCCACCGGGACTGGCCGCCGAGGGCGAACGGGGCTATGCCCTTCGCGTTGAACCGGGGCACCAGGGCCATGATGTCGTCCCAGGATCGGGGCGGCTGGACGCCGACGTCGGCGAAGACCTTCTTGTTGTAGAACAGGACGATCGGCTCCACGCTCTCGGTCGGCACCGCGTAGATCTTGCCGTCGACGGTCGCCGGGCCGAACGAGTTCGGCAGGAGCCGGTTCTTGAGGTCGGGGTGCTCGGCGAACCACGGGGTGAGGTCGTCGACCTGGCCGGCCTTCACGTAGGTGCGCAGCGTGCCGCCGCCCCACCCCCAGATGATGGTGGGCGCCTTCCCGGCGCCGATGGCGGTCTTGATCCGCGTCTTGTAGGCGTCGTTCTCGAAGGTGGTGACCTTGATCTGCCCCTTGGGGTTGGCCTTGTTGAACCGCTCCGCCGCACCGGTCCTGACGCCTTCCTGAGGCTGACCGCTGAGGTGCCAGTACGTGGCCGTCGCGTCGTCGCCCCCGCTGGGGCCGGACGAGCCGCAGGCCGCGAGGGCCGCGGAGGCCGGCGCCGCGGCGGCCAGGCCGAGGAGGGTACGTCGGGAGAGCGCCATGTTTCTTCTCCGCACTCGAGAGCCGTCGGCTTCTCGTGAGTCAGGGGGAAAGGTTTTCGAAACAGCTGTCTCCGAGCTCTGTCCGTGCAAACTAGGTTTCGATCTGACGCCCTGTCAAGGTGCGTGCAGGCCCGTTGTGGTGTCGGATACAGGCCCCTAATATCGGGCTGATGACGGCCCTCCGGTAATCTTGACGGGGACCGAAACTATTTCGGAGGAACCGATGCGTCCGAACGACAGGCGCACCACCTTGGCCGACATCGCCGAAGCGGCGGGAGTCTCCGTCGCGACCGTGTCCAAAGTGGTCAACGGCCGCGGTGACGTGGCGCCGCACACCCGCAGCCGGGTGCAGGAACTGCTGCGTCAGCACGACTACCTCGCGCCCGTGTTCCGCCACACCGAGACCGTCGAGTGCCCGACCGTCGAGGTGCAGTTCCAAGGTGGCCTCAAGCCGTACGTCGCCGAGGCCCTGGAAGGCATCATCGACTCCGCCGCCGCGTCGGGAGCCTCGGTGGTGATCAGCAAGGCGTCCCACGCCCCGCACTGGGCCCGGGACCTGGTCTCCGCCGGGCGCAGCGCCGTCATCGCGGTCACCAGCGTGTACACCACGGCGCATGTGAACGAACTGGCCCGGTTCGGGCTGCCGTTGGTCGTGCTGGACCCCATGCACCTGCCGGACAGTCGCGTCCACAGCGTCGGGTCGACCAACTTCGGCGGCGGCCTGGCCGCGACCCGGCACCTGCTCTCCCTGGGACACCGCCGCATCGCCTACATCGGCGGACCCGCCATGGCTGTGTGCAACCAGGCGCGCGTGCACGGCTACCGCGCCGCCCTGGAGGCGGAAGGAGCGCGGGTGCCCGACGCCTATGTCCGGTCCGGGGAGTTCACGTACGAGGCCGGGGTGTTCGGCGCCACGGCCCTCCTGGGCCTCCAGGAGCCGCCGACGGCGATCTTCGCCGGCAACGACGAGATCGCCATCGGTGTCATCGAGGCCGCCCGCACCCGGGGTCTGCGTGTCCCCGAGGACCTGAGCGTGGTCGGCTTCGACGACACGAGCTTCGCCCAGATGGCCTCGCCGCCCCTCACCACCGTGCGCCAGCCGCTACGGGAGATGGGCGCCGCCGCCCTGCGCACCGTCCTGCGCCTGGCAGGCGGTGAGAAGGTCGAGTCCCACCACATCGAACTCGCCACCGAACTCGTGGTCCGCGCCTCGACGGCGCCACCCCGCGAGGCTGACACGACGTGAACTCCCGTGTACAGAAAGCGTGATGACCCCGTGCCGGGCCGCCGTACTCGGTAGGCTTCCTCGGCGTGGTGGAGAAGATCCGTCTCGCGGACGTCGAACACGTACCGACGGACGACCTGGTGCCCCTGATCAGCGAACGCTTCGACAACCTGGTCACCGTGGCGGTCGCGGAGGCCGTCAGCGGGTACGTCCCGCAGCGCACCCGCAGGCTGCTGCGCAGACCGGAGTGGCGGCAGGACTGGCAGGACGCCCTGCTGTGCGCCGACGGGGAGCTCCAGGTCGCCACGGAACGCATGCGCTACACCGGCGACCCGCGCCTGGAGACGACCGAACACCGCCTGCGCCGGGTGCGGGTGCGCCGCAACGAGGCCGGCGTGCTCGTCAAGAAGCTGCGCCGGGACGACTTCCTGGGCAGCGTCGAGCGCAGGGCGGGCACCGACTCCCGGCTCACCGCGCAGGGCTGGCTGCGGCTCGCGTTCCCGGCGGAGTACACCGCCCTCCTCGCCGAGGAGCGGGCGCGGCTGAACGTCGCCGAGCCGCCCGGGGATCCGTCGTTCCGCGACGTCCACGAACAGATCGAGCACGCCTGCGCCCACGGCCTGCTCACCGCGCCCCGCACCCCCGAGGTCGACAGCCTGCTCGGCGCCGCCGACACCGTCGTCCGCCACACGGCAGCCGAGGACGCCAAGGACCAGGAGGGCCGCAACACCGCACTGCGCCACCCCCTGCTGCTCGGGCGCTGGGAGAACGCCCTGCGGGAACTCGGACGGACGACCGCCGTGCGGGCGCGCGCCGAGACGCCGCACGCCCTCGGTGTCCTCCCGGACGACTTCTACGCGCTGCCCCGCCCGGAGGCGACCGGCGTCCTCAACGCCCGCCGCTTCCTCGCCGCCCTCCAGCAGCGGCGCCTGGAGTACAAGCGGTACGTCCGCCAGCTCACCCAGGCGCTGCGCGAGCGGGCCCGCGAGAACCCGCGCGTCCTCGCGGCGGCCGAGGCGAAGGCGGGCGCCTCCGCGCGCCTCGCCGAGCGGCATCCCCGGGAGTACGCCCACGTCCTCGCCGTCCTGCGGCCCTTCGAGGAGCGGGACGGCGTCCTGCCCCAGGACCTGGTCTCCAGCCCCCGGCGGGCCGAGCTGAAGCGGGAGGTCCTCGCGGCGCTCGCGAACGGGGTCTGAGCCCCGCACGATGGGGTGGATCGCCGCGAACACCCCGGACGGCCGGGCCCGCTCGGGGACCATGGCCGTATGAACGACGACGCATTCCTGGAGACCACCCGGCGGTTCGCGCGCCGCCTGGCCGAGCTGCGCGGCAGTCTCGACCCCGAGGCGTACGCCCTGCTGCTGCGCATTCTCAAGGGGACGAACGAGGCGCTCGTGCACCGTGACACCAGCGTCGACATCGACCTGTCCGACCGGGAACAGGAGCTGTTCACCCCGGAGTTCGGGGAACGGCTGCGTGAACTCCTCGATCTGTTGGGCCCGTTGGGTGCGATGACCTCGGTCGATCTCGACGCGCTCACCGGTCCCGAGGCCGAAGCGCGGGAGGCGGAGCGGGAGCGGCTGCGGCGGGAGGTGGAGGCGATCGCCCGCGCGAGCGGTCTGCCGACCTGACGTGAATGGTCAACTTGCGGTGATTTGTCCCGAATATAGGCTTTGAGGAGTCATCCCCTTCTGAGGAGCTGATTTCCATGAGCATGGAACGCACGTTGCCGACCGAACTCACCGTCCAGGTGGACCACCTGGTCGACGCACCCGAACAGGACGGCGTCTACCAGGACAGCGCCGAATGCGCGGCCCTCCTGCTCGTCGGCGCTGCGCTGCTGCTCTCGCCGCCGACCCCGCGCCCGAAGAAGCCGGCGAAGAGCTAGAGGAGAGCCGCGTTGGCTGAGCTGCAGACCGCTGTGGCCGACGCGGCGACCGGGGTCATCCTCGCCCTGCGCGAGGGTGACCCCTACGCCGTGTCCCGCGTCCTGCGCCCCGAAGACCCCCTCACCCCGGCCGCCGTCCGGGTCCTCGGCGCCGACGTCCTCGTCCCGTACACGCTGAGCGGCCACGCGGCCGACGACGACGGCCCCCTCGTACGCCAGGCCCTCGCCGCCTACCCGCCGACGGCCGGTTCCGCCGTGTCCGCGTGGAGCCACCACGGGCTCGCCGAGTCGGCGCGCACCCTGCTGCCCGGGGCCTGGCCCGCCGCCGGGGACCCCGACACCGGCTGGACCGAACACGAACCCTGGCCGCGCCTGACGCACCAGGTCTCCCAGCTCGCCGCCCTCGCCGTGCCCGGACTCGCCCCCGGCCTGGAGGAGCGGCTCGCCGCACGGGCCGTCGACCTGTCGCGCGGCTTCGTCCGCGCCGTACGCCGCCGGGACTGGCTCCAGGCCGCCGGCGTCGGACGCTGGCTCGCCCGGCTGCCCGGCGTGCCCGACTCCCTGGGGCTCGCGGCCGGGCTCGTGTTCGTGGAGCGGTGGGGCGCCGCCGACCCCCGGGTCGTGCTCCAGGTGGAGGCGGCCCGCCGGCTCTTCGGGACCGGCCGGTGACGGCCCTCCTCCTCGACCGGGTCGCGCGGCGGGCGCTCGGCTGGCTCACCGCGCACCGCGACGCCTTCCGGCTGCCCGCCGACGCGACGACCGACGCCGACCGCGACCTCACCTGGAAACCCCTCGGCGAACTCGCCCAGCTCACCGGCCGGATCGCCGCCCTGCACCCCAGCGCCGACCTGCGCGCCGAGGCCGCCGCCCTCTTCGCGTTCGCCTGGGCCGAGACCCGCGAGGGCGCCCTCTTCGCGGAACTCGTCCACCGCGAACCCCACGCCACCTACCCCGTCGAGATCTACGCCGTCTTCGCCCAGGCCGGCCTGCGCCACCGCGCCACCGACGAACTCACCGCCGCCACCGCCCCGCTCCGATCCCGGACCGTCGCCCTCGACACCCCGACCCGCACCCTCGGCGTCCTCATGGCCGAACGCCGCATCGGCCTCGCCCCGCACACCGACCCGGCCGCCGAACTCGCCCGCACCTGGCTCGGCGTCCGCCCCGAACCCTGGGCCCTCGACCTCCGTACCGCCTACGGGCTCACCCACGACGTCTTCCACGTCACCGACTGGGGCGCCGACCGCACCGCGCTCACCCCCGAAGCCGCCCGCTACCTGCGCCTGTGGCTCCCCGCCTGGCTCGACGACCGGCTCGCGCAAGGCGAGTGGGACCTCGTCGCCGAACTCCTCGCGGTCGGCGCCTGCCTGCCCGACGCCGACCCCTACGACGGGGCCTGGGCGCGGCTCGCCGAGGCGCAGTCGGCCGACGGGGGGCTCCCCGAACAGGACGCGTTCCCCCGGGACTCGTTCCGGGCCTGCTACCACTCGACGCTGGCCACGGCCTTCGCGGCGACGCTGGCGCTCTTCGGAAGGAACCCCGCGCCATGACCGTGACGGCAGCCTCCCCGGCCCTCCTGCACCGGGTGGGGGAGCGGGCCCTCGACTGGCTCGACAGCCACCGCGACCGCTTCCGGATCGTCCCCGAGGACCACGCCTCCGGCCTCGCCCTCGGGGAACGCCTCAAGCCCGTCGGTGAACTCGGCGTCAACATGCGGGTGTTGTTCCGCGAGGGCGTCGTCGGCTCCCGGCAGCGCGAGCGGTGCGGCGCGCTCCTCGACTTCGCCTGGCGCGAACTCCTCGACGGCGGCGGGGTGCTGGCCGCCCTCCAGCGGCAGGAACCGCACTCGCCGGTACCCCTGGAGGTGTACGTGCCGTTCCACGAGAGCGGCTACCGCCACCCCGGCCTGGAGGACATGCTCGCCGTGTCCCGGCTCACCCGCAGCTGGGCCGCCGTCGAACGGCCCCCCAACCGGCAACTCGCCCTGCTCAGCGCCGAACGCCGCATCGGCCTCACCCCCAGCGCCGACTTCGACGAGACCCTCCGCCGCACCTGGCTCGGCCAGCTCCCCGAACCGTGGACCGTGCAGCTCCACATCGCCTACGACATCACCCACACCGTCTTCCACATCACCAACTGGGGCGAGAAACCGCACGCGATGCCCGCCGACATCGCCGGCTACCTCGACCGCTACCTCCCCGCCTGGCTGGAGACCTGGGCCGACCTCCGGCACTGGGACCTCCTCGGCGAACTCCTCGTCGTGGACGCCTGCCTGCCGGCCCCGACGCTGGACACCGACCTGTGGGAGCGGTACGCGGCGGCCCAGGACCCCTCCGGCGCGTTCCCCGTCCACGGGGAGATGCCCGACGGCGACCCCGGCGACGTCTTCGACCTCGTCCACCACCCCACCCTCGTCGCCGCGTTCGCCTCCGCCATGGCCGTCTCCCGGGCGCTCGGCTGATGCCCGCCCCCGACCCACGCCTCGCCGAGGCCCTCCACCGCATCGACGCGCCCGACGCCGTCCTCGGCGTCTCCCGGCAAGGCCGGCGGACCGTCGTCGGCGCCGACGGGGCCGTACGGGCGCTGCGGTACGAACTCGGGTCGCTCACCAAGACGTTCACCGTGCTGCTCGCCGCGCGCCTCGCCGACGAAGGGGTGCTCGGCCTCGACGACCCCCTCGCCGCGCACCTGCCCGTCCCGGCCGGACCGATCACCCTGCGCCACCTCGCCACCCACACCTCGGGCCTGCCCCGGATCCCCCGCGACCTGCTCCCCGGCGCCTTCCTGCGGCCCCACCGCAACCCCTACACCGCGTACGGCACGGACCGGCTGCTCGCCGCGTTCGCCCGGACCCGGCCCCGGCACGCGCCCGGCGAGCACTGGGCCTACTCCAACTTCGGCGTCGCCCTCCTCGGGCAGGCGCTCAGCCGGACGGCCGGGGTGCCGTACCCCGAACTGCTCGCCGGGCGGGTGCTGACGCCGCTCGGCATGACACGGACCGGCGCGACGGCCGCCGACACGGACATCGTCGGCTACCGCAAGGACGGCACGACCCGCGTGCCGTCCACCTCGATGGGGGCGTTCGCACCGGCCGCCTCCGTGCGGGCGACGCCGGGGGACCTGCTGACGTACGCCGAGGCGCACCTCGTACCCCGGGGCGTGCTGGCGGGCGCCCTGCGCGAGGTCGTCGTCCCCCAGCTGCGGCGCGGGCGGCACCGGGAGGCGCACACCCTGACCTGGTTCCAGCACGAGACCGGGCACGGGCCGCTGCTCTTCCACAGCGGCGCGACCTTCGGGCAGCAGGCGTACGCCGGCTTCCACCCGGCCTCCGGCACGGCCGTCGTCGCCCTCGCCAACCGGCACCACCGGGGCTGCCGGCTCGTCCCCGTCGCCCACGAACTCCTGCACGCCCTCGCCGCCACCACCGAGGCGCCCCGCTCGGCGGCCTCCGGCGCGTGAGTCACCACAGCCGGGACCACACGGACCACTCCTCGGGGGACAGCGGCACATGGGGGACGTGGCGCTCGGGGTGACCCGGGCCGGGCAGGCCGGGGCCGGGCGCCGGGGGTGGCTGCGGGGGGTCGGGCTGCTCGTCCAGCACCTCCGGTGACATGCCGAGGGCCAGCGCGCCCATGATCTGCACGCTGCGGACCAGCTCCCGCACCCATCTCCTGAGCAACCGCCGCACCATGGACCGACCGCCCTCCGCCACCGGGTCCCGTACGCCCGCATCCTGCGGACGCCCCCTTCACGACCGGTCGAGGAGCGGTCGACGCACGCTGATGGAAGATCGCCGGACAGTCGTTACAAGAGGCGGACGAGGCGCTGCGTACGATGTGGCCGTTCTGGTGACCAGTAAGGAGACGGGATGCGGTTTCGGCAGGTCGGAGGCTGTGTCGTGGCCCTCCTCTGCCTCGCCGCGTGCGGGCGGCCGGACGGCGGGGTG
The DNA here is from genome assembly GCF_048159485.1 of Streptomyces sp. 4F14. Taxonomy (NCBI): domain Bacteria; kingdom Bacillati; phylum Actinomycetota; class Actinomycetes; order Kitasatosporales; family Streptomycetaceae; genus Streptomyces; species Streptomyces sp. 4F14. Next base: position 44,004 of record NZ_JBLRVY010000013.1, on the reverse strand, counting down.
AAGATCGAGGGGCCCGCGGTGACCGCCGCGCAGTGGTCGGGGCCGACGTACATCAGCGATGTGTACGGGCGGGCCTGGCGGCATCCCACCGAGATCGCCGTGGAGAGCCTCTACCTCGTCGGACTGCACTGGACCGGGTGGGGAACCGCGCGGCCGACGTCCACCGGGATCGCGCAGGACAGCGTGTGCAACGCCGGATGCGACGACGGGAAGACGGCGCAGTACCGCGTGAAGATCGTCCTCGACGGGCTCACCCGGCGCGGGGACGTCGCCTACTACGGGCACGCCGCCATCACCCCGCTGAAACCGCCCGCTCCCTTCTGGGCCGAGGGCAACGACGACATGACGCTGGACGTGCCGGACGATTGAGAGGGACCGCCTTGCCTGAGGTGCTGCTGGTCGAGGACGACGACCTGATCCGGGAGGCGACCCAGCTCACCCTGGAGGCGCGCGGCTACCGGGTGCGGGCCGCCGCCGACGGGGTGAGCGGACTCGCCCTGTTCCGGGAGCGGCGGCCCGACGTCGCCGTCCTGGACATCATGCTGCCCGGCCTCAACGGCGTGAGCCTCGCCGGGCGGATCCGGGAGGAGTCCCGGGTGCCGGTGCTGCTGATCTCCGCGCGCAACGACCCGATAGACGTGGTGATGGGCCTGGAGGCGGGCGCCGACGACTACGTCACCAAGCCGTTCGACGGGCCCGTGCTGGTCGCCCGGATCCGGTCCCTGCTGCGGCGGGCCGTGCCGCTCGCCCGCGGCGACGACCCGCGGACGCGGCTGCGCTTCGGGGACCTGGAGTTCTGCCCGGAGTCCATGACCGTCGAGCGAGGCGGTGAGCCCCTCGCGCTCACCGCGACCGAGCTGAAACTCTTCGGCGAGTTCGCGGCGGCGCCCGGCAGCGTCCTCTCCCGCGACCTGCTCCTCGAACGCGTCTGGGACTACGCCTGGTCCGGCGACACCCGCGTCGTCGACGTCCACGTCCAGCGGCTGCGCGCCAAGATCGGCCGGGAGCGCATCGAGACCGTGCGCGGCTTCGGCTACAAGCTGCGCACATGAGAAGGCCGGGTTCGAGCCTCGGCACGAAGGTCGCGCTCGCCGTCGCCGCCGCCGCGACCTGCGTCGCGAGCGCCGTCGGCGTCCTCGTGCACCGGCTCACCGCCGAGGACCAGCTCAGGACGGCCCGCGCCGGCTTCGACCGCGAGCTGGTCGCCGCCGCCTACGACCACGCCGCCGGCCGCCGCACCGCCGCCCGCCTCGACCGCCCCGACCTGCCCCCGCCGGTCGCCCACGCCGTACGGGACAAGGTCCGCGTCACCTACCTCCACGGCGGCGTCCTCTGGGCGGCGACCCCCGTCGCCGGCGGCAAGGTCCTCTCCCTGAAACGGTCCTACGGCCCCGAGGAGGAGGCACTGTCCACCCTCGACCGGACCCTGCTGGCGACCGGCGCCGCCGCCACCGTCGCCGTGTCGCTGGCCGGACTGCTGCTCGGCATGCGCATGGGCCGCCGGGCCACCGCCGCCGCGCGCACCGCCGAACGCATCGCCGAGGGCGACCTCGACGCCCGCGTCCACCCGCGCGGCCACGATGAGATCGCCCGCCTCGCGGCCTCCGTCGACACCATGGCCGAGGCCCTCGGCGCCCGCCTCGAAGCGGAACGCCGGGTGACCGCCGACATCGCCCACGAACTGCGCACCCCCGTCGCCGGGATGGCCACCGCCGTCGGGCTGCTGCCGCCCGGGCGGCCGTCCGAGCTGATCGCCGACAGCGTGGGCAGACTGCGGGGGCTGGTCGAGGACGTCCTCGAAGTCGCCCGGATGGACGCGCAGGTCGCCGCCGTCGAGCGCGAGCAGCGGGAGGTCAGCGCGATGGCCCGGCGGGCGGTGTCCGGTCTCGACGGGGTGAGCGTCGACATCGTGACCGACACCGTCGTCGCCACCGACCCCCGGCGGGTGGAGCGGATCCTCACCAACCTCGCCACGAACGCGCTGCGGCACGGAGCGCCGCCGGTCGTCGTCACCGTCGACGGCCCGGTGATCCGGGTCCGCGACGAGGGCCCCGGCTTCCCCGCCGACCTCCTCACGGTCCTCCACGCGTCCGGCCCCCAGCGCTTCCGCACGGGCGACCGGACCGGCGGCACGGGCCTCGGCCTGACCATCGCCACCGGCCAGGCCCGGCTGCTGGACGCCCGGCTGACGTTCCGCAACCGTCCCGGAGGCGGGGCGGAGACGGAACTGCGGCTGCCCGACTGAGGCTCAGAAGATCCCGCGCGCCCCGTGGTCCCTCTCGCCGTCGGCCGGGGCGAACAGGTTGTCCGGGCCGGGCGGGCGGGACGCGCCGGTCTGCTGCGACGCGTACCCCGTACGGGCGAGGTACCGGTCCAGGAGAGCCGGTACGACCCGGTTGGCCAGCAGCGTCGCCCGCGTACTCGCCCCGACCCACCGCTCCCGGCGCCCGGGACGGTCGGCGGCGCGCACGACTCCCCTCGCGGCGGCCTCCGGCTGGTAGATCGGCGGGATCGGCTGAGGCTGGCGCGGCAGCCGGGACCGTACCCAGGTGAACTGGGGCGTGTTGACGGCGGGGAGCTGGGCGACCGTGACGCGGACCCGGCTGCCCCGGTGCAGGAGTTCGAGCCGTACGGACGACGTGAACCCGTTGACGGCGTGCTTGGCGCCGCAGTACGCCGACTGGAGCGGCACCGAGCGTTCGCCGAGCGCCGAGCCGACCTGGACGACCGTGCCGCGGTCGCGGGGGACCATGCGGGCGAGGGCGGCGCGGGTGCCGTTGACGTAGCCCAGGTAGGTCACGGAGGTTACGCGGGCGTACTCCTCGGGAGTGATGTCGGTGAAGGGCGCGAAGACGCTGGTGAAGGCGCAGTTGACCCACACGTCGAGCGGACCGAGCGCCGCTTCGGCCGCGCCCGCCGCCGCCTCGACCGCGTCCGCGTCGGCGACGTCCGCCTCGGCCACGTACGGCCGGCCGCCCAGCTCCGTGACCTCGCGGGCCGCCGCGTCGAGGCCCGCGCGGCCCCGGGCGATCAGGGCGACGCGGGCGCCACGGGTGGCGTACAGGCGGGCCACCGCGCGCCCGACACCGGCGCTCGCGCCGGTCACCACCACGGTCGTCGGCTCTGTCGGCGGATCCATCACCGGCTCCTGAACGGCCGCGCCTGCTCGGCGTCCAGGCCGAGGCCCAGGCCCGGGCCCCGCGGGGTCACCGCGCCGCCCAGCGGGTCGAGGACGCCGTCGAACAGCAGGCGCTCCACCCGGACGTGGTCGTGGAACCACTCGATGTGCCGCAGGTTCGGGACGGCGGCGGCGACGGGCGCGGAGGCGTGCGGGGCGCAGTGCGCCGAGATGTCGAGGCCGTACGCGAGAGCCAGGGCGGCTACCCGCAGCCGGCCCGTGATGCCGCCACAGCGTGTCACGTCGGCCTGGAGGCAGTCGACGGCTCCCGCGTCGAGCATCCCTCTGAAGTAGGGGAGGGTGTAGCCGTACTCCCCGGCGGTGACCTCCGCGTCTGTGCGGCTACGGATCTCCGCGAGGACGCCGAGCCGGTCGGCGGAGACGGGCTCCTCGAACCAGGTCACCCCCTCACTCTCCAGAGCCACCGCGACCCGGGCCGCCTGTTTCGCGCCGTAGCCGCCGTTGGCGTCGACGTACAGCTCGGCGGCGGGGCCGATCGCGTCGCGGGCGCGGGCCGTGCGCAGCAGGTCGCGGGTCTCGGCGCGGCCCCACGACTCCCCGATCTTGATCTTCACGCGGGGGATGCCCTGCTCCTCGACCCAGCCGCGCAACTGCCGCTCCTGACGCCCCTCGTCGTACGTCACGAACCCCCCGCTGCCGTACACCGGCACCTCGCCGCGCGCCGCGCCCAGCAGCCCCGTGAGCGGTACGGCGAGGAGGCGGGCCTTCGCGTCCCACAGGGCGATGTCGACGGCGGACAGCGCCTGCGCGGCGATCCCGGGCAGCCCGGCGTTGCGCACGGCCCGGGTCATCGCCTCGTGCGCGCGGGGCACGTCCAGCACGGAGGTGCCGACGACGGCGCCGGCCAGCAGATCGTCCACGACGTGCGCGGCGGCGGGCGGGGCGTACGTGTAGCCGAGCCCCGTGACCCCGGCCGCGTGGACGGTGACGAGGACCAGGGTCGTGTGGTCCCAGGAGAGGGTGCCGTCGGCCTCGGGGGTGTCGGTGGGGACGGTGTAGACGGCGCTGTCGACACGCTTCACGACCGGGTCATCGGCCACCGTCGCGCCTTCCCTCGTGCTTCCCCGGCAGGAACTCCTGCATCTTCGCCTTGAACCCCTGCTTCACCATCGCCGCCCGGTCGCTGTCCCCCTTCAGCACCGCCGCCGCTGCCGCCTCGATCTGGTCGAGGGTCGCGTGCGGCGGGATCGGCGGTACGGCAGGGTCGGTGACGAAGTCGAGGACGTACGGCTCCCGCGCGGCGAGCGCCGCCTCCCACGCGCCGCCCACCTGGTCCGGCTTCTCGATCCGCATCCCGCCGAGGCCCAGGGAGCGCGCGAAGTCGGCGTACGCGACGTCCGGGAGCGACTGCGAGGGCAGGAACTGCGGGGCGCCCTCCATGGCGCGCATCTCCCACGTCACCTGGTTCAGATCGCGGTTGTTGAACACGGCGACGACCAGCCGCGGATCCGCCCACTCCCGCCAGTACTTGGCGACCGTGATCAGCTCCGCCAGCCCGTTCATCTGCATCGCCCCGTCCCCCACCAGCGCGACCACCGGACGGTCCCCGTGCGCGAACTTCGCGCCGATCGCGTACGGCACACCGGGCCCCATCGTCGCGAGCGTCCCCGACAGTGAGCCCTGCATCGCGCCCCTCAACTCCACATGCCGGGCATACCAGTTGGCGGCCGAACCCGAGTCGGCGGTGAGGACCGCGTTCTCCGGGAGCAGTCCGCTCAGCGCGTGCGCGACGTACTCCGGGTTGATCGGATCCGCCGACACCTCCGCCCGCCGGACCATCACCCGGCGCCAACGGGCCACGTTCGCCTCGATCTTCTCCCGCCACGCGAAGTCCTTCACCTGCTCCAGCAGCGGCAGCAGCCGCTGGAGCGTGGCCGCCGCGTCGCCCACGAGGTTCACCTCGAAGGGGTACCGCAGGCCGACCATGTGCGCGTCGATGTCGATCTGCACGGCCCTCGCCTTGCCGAAGTCCGGCAGGAACTGCGTGTACGGGAACGACGAACCGACCACCAGCAGCGTGTCGCACTCCCGCATCATCTCGTACGACGGCCTCGTGCCCAGCAGGCCGATCGCGCCCGTCGAGTACGGCAGGGCGTCGTCCAGGGCGTCCTTGCCGAGCAGTGCCTTCGCCACGCCCGCGCCGAGGCGTTCGGCTGTCGCCGTCACCTCCGTGCGGGCGCCTCGCGCGCCCTGGCCTATCAACAGCGCCGGTTTTCCGCCGGAGTTGAGGACGTCCGCCGCGCGCTGGAGGTCCGTGTCCGAGGGGATCGGGGCGTACTGCGGCAGGCCGAGGCTGGAGGGGACCATCTTGAAGGCGTGCTCGGGGGGTGAGTAGTCGAGTTCCTGGACATCTGCCGGGAGGATCACGGCGGTTACCGTGCGGCGCGCGTACGCGGTGCGTATCGCCCGGTCCAGGACGTTCGGCAGCTGCTCCGGGACCGTGACCATCGCGCAGAAGTCCGAGGCCACGTCCTTGTAGAGGCTCAGCAGGTCCACTTCCTGCTGGTACGAGCCGCCCATCGCGCTGCGGTTCGTCTGGCCGACGATCGCCACGACCGGGACGTGGTCGAGTTTCGCGTCGTAGAGGCCGTTCAGGAGGTGGATGGCGCCGGGGCCTGAGGTGGCCGCGCAGACGCCTACCCGGCCGGAGAACTTGGCGTATCCGACGGCCTGGAACGCGGACATCTCCTCGTGGCGGGCCTGGATGAACCTGGGCAGGTCGTCGGCGCGGCCCCAGGCGGCGAGCAGGCCGTTGATGCCGTCGCCGGGGTAGGCGAAGACGTACTCGACGTCCCATTCGCGGAGGCGGTTCAGGAGGTGGTCGGAGACCTTCATGGGGGGTCCTTCGGGTGTGGGGGTGGGTGCGGGTTCGGTGGGTGGCTGGGGTGGGGGGCGTGTCGCTTGCCCGCGCTTGCGGGGTGCCGCTGCGCCCACCCGTGCCGCCCCATGGGGGTACCTCCCAGGCCCTTAGAGGCACTGGGGGAGGCACGACTGCCCGCAGCTGGGTGAGCTGGGTGAGCTGGGTGGAGCGCGTGGCGGGTGGCGGGTGGGCGGGGCTGGGGGTGGTGCGGCTGCCTGCTGCTAGGTGGGCTGGGTGGGGCAGGGGGCCGGGTCGCCAGGGGTGGAGGGACGGGCCTCCAGGGCGTGTGCCAGTGCCTCCGCCAAGTGCATCGCTCGTCGTCCCGTCCCTGCCTGTTCTATCTGTGTGCGGCAGCTGAAGCCGTCGGCCAGGATCAGGTCGTCCGGGGCGGTGTTGCGTACTGCGGGGAGGACTCCCGACTCGGCTACCGCCAGGGAGACTTCGTGGTGGCCGCGTTCGAAGCCGAAGTTGCCTGCCAGGCCGCAGCAGCCGGCGTCCAGAATTTCGGCCTTCATGCCGGCCCGGTGCATCAGGGAGCGGTCGGCGGCGGAGCCGGTCACCGCGTGCTGGTGGCAGTGTGTCTGGACCACCGCCCGTCGGGGGACCTGCGGTGGGTCCCAGTCGCAGTCGGTCAGTTGCTCGGCGAACGTCCTTGTGTGCGTGGCCAGTTGCCGTGCCAGCGGATCGTCCGGGAGGAGTTCGGCCGCGTCGGAGCGGAACACCGCCGTGCACGACGGTTCGAGGCCGACTATCGGCGTTCCCGCGTCCAGGTAGGGGCGCAGGACGCGGAGGGTGCGTTTCAACACGCGTTGCGCCACGTCCAGTTGGCCCGTCGAGATCCAGGTCAGCCCGCAGCACACCGGCGTCGCCGGGACCGCCACCGTGTACCCGGCCGCCTGGAGGACGCGTACCGCCGACCTCGCCACCTCCGGGTGGAAGAAGTTGGTGAACGTGTCCGGCCAGAGCACGACCGTCGTGGGGTCGCCCGGCGTCGGGCGGGCGGCGCCGCGTGCTCGGCGGCGTCGTACGAAGGGTTCGGGGGCGAAGCGGGGTGCCTCGCGGGCGGGGTCGACGCCGGCCAGCCTTTTCGAGAGGCCCGTGCGGAGTGCGGCGTTCACCAACGTGGGTGCGTTCTGGGCGAGTTGGGTCCAGAGCGGGAGCCAGCCCAGCGAGTAGTGGGAGAGGGGGCGCAGGCGGTGGGCGTAGTGGTGGGCGAGGAACTCCGCCTTGTAGGTGGCCATGTCGACCCCGGTCGGGCAGTCCGACTTGCAGCCCTTGCACGCGAGGCACAGGTCGAGCGCGTCCCGCACCTCCGGTGACCGCCAGCCGCCGGTGATCGCCGAGTCCGGGTGGCCGTCCAGCATCTCGAAGAGCAGGCGGGCACGCCCCCGAGTGGAGTGCTCCTCCTCGCGGGTGACGCGGTAGGAGGGGCACATCACGCCGCCCTCGTGGCTGCGGCACTCCCCGATGCCGACGCACCGCAACACGGCCCGGCTGAAGGAGTGCTGGTCGTCGGGGTACCCGAAGTGCGTGCGGGTGTCGGCGGGTTGCCACAGCGGCCCCACCCGCAGCCGTCCGTCCAGCGGCTCGGGGTCGACGACCTTGCCGGGGTTCATCCTGTCGCGCGGGTCGAAGAGCGCCTTGAACTCCCCGAACGCGCCGACGAGCCGCTCCCCGAACATCCGCGTGAGCAGTTCCCCGCGGGCCTGCCCGTCCCCGTGTTCCCCGGAGAGCGAACCCCCGTACCCCACGACGAGATCCGCGGCCCGCTCCACGAACCGCCGGAAGGCGGCGACTCCTTGCCCGGTCCGCAGGTCGAAGGGGATCCGCGTGTGCACGCACCCCTGCCCGAAGTGCCCGTACAGGGAAGGGTGGTCGTAGTCGAACTCGGCGAACAGCTTCCGCAAGTCCCGCAGGTACGCGCCCAGTTGATCGGGCGGCACGGCGGAGTCCTCCCACCCCTCCCAGGTGTCGCGCCCGTCCGGCGGGCGTGCGGTCACCCCGAGTCCGGCCTCGCGGGCGCGCAGCATGCGCTGTTCGCGGGCGGGGTCGTCGGAGAAGGCGACCGAGGAGTCACCGGCGTCCCGGCCGAGGGCCTTGAGCAGCGCGTGCGCCTGTTCGTCGACGTCCTGTGCGCTCTCCCCGCCGAACTGGACGAGCAGCCAGGCGTCGCCCTCGGGGAGCGTCCCGAGGGACTCCGTGTGCACGCGCTCCTCCCGCATCAGCTGGGCCATCCGCCCGTCCAGCGCCTCCAGTTGGGCCGGCGAGGAGTGCTCCAGGAGACGCGGCACGTCGTCGGCGGCCCGGCAGATGTCCGTGTACCCGAGGACGAGCAGCGACTCGTACGGCGCCACCTCCACCAGCCCGAGTTCGGCGCGCAGAACGGCGACGAGGGTGCCCTCGCTGCCGACGAGGGCCTTGGCGACGTCGAAGCCGTTCTCGGGGAGCAGGGAGTCCAGGTTGTACCCGGAGACGCGGCGCGGGATCTTCGGGTAACCCCGCCTGATCTGAGCGAGGTTGGCCGAGACGAGCCGGTCGAGGCCGTCGTACAGCTTCGCCTTGGGGCCGCCCTCGGCGCGGATGCGGGCGCGTTCGGCGGGGCCGGTCGGGCCGACCCAGGTGCGCAGCCCGTCGTAGGTGACGATCTCCAGGCGGCGGACGTGGTCCACCGTCTTGCCGTACGCCTGCGCGGACGCCCCGCAGGAGTTGTTGCCGATCATGCCGCCGAGCGCGCAGTGGCTGTGTGTCGAGGGCTTGGGGCCGAACCGCAGCCCGTGGTCGGCGAGCCGGGCGTCGAGGGCGTCGAGGACGATGCCGGGCTCGACGACACACGTACGGGCGTCGGGGTCGACGGCGAGGAGGGCGTCACAGTGCTTGCTCCAGTCGACGACGACGGCCGCGTTCGTGCTCTGCCCGGCGAGGCTCGTCCCGCCGCCCCGGGACAGGACGGGTACGTCGAACGCCGCGCACACCTCGATCGCGCGGGCCCCGGCCTCGACGGTGCGCGGGACGACCAACCCCAGAGGAACCCGGCGGTAGTTGGAGCCGTCGGTGGCGTACGCGGCTCTGCTGCCCGCGTCGAAGCGGACCTCGGCGTCGGTCTCCGCGCGCAGGGTCGTGGCCAGGTCACGTGTGCTCATGGCCGCCGGGTAACCCCCGCAGCGGAGTTCAGTCGCGCACCTGGGGCAGGATCTTGGTGCGGTAGAAGTCGAAGAAGCCCTGCTGGTCCGGGCCGATCTGGCTGACGTACACGGTGTCGAAGCTGGCGTCCACGAACGCCCGCAGTGCCTCGACGTGCGCGTCCGGATCGTCGCCGCAGGGGATCGCGGCCGCCGTCCGGTCCGGTGTCACGAGCTGGGACGCCTGCTCGAAGTGGCGCGGGGTGGGCAGGAGTTGGGCGAGTTCGCCGGGGAGCTGCTGGTTGGCCCAGAGGCGGTGCGCGGTGCGGACGGCCTCCTCGCGGTCGGTGCCCCAGCAGACCTTGAAGCCGCCGTACACCGGCTTCGCGCCGCCTCCGCCGCGCCGGAAGCGCTCCACCACGCCGGCGTCGGGGGCCATGGTGATCAGGCCGTCGCCGATGCGGGCGGCCGTCTCGGCGGCGTGCGGGCCGAACGCGGAGACGTCGACGGGGACCGGGGTGTCGGGCAGGGTGTAGAGGCGGGCGTTCTCGACGGTGTAGTGGCGGCCGTAGTGGCTGATCCGCTCGCCCGTGAAGAGTTTGCGGATGACCTGGACGGCCTCCTCCAGCATGCTCAGCCGGATCGGCGCCTCGGGCCAACCGCCGCCCAGGACATGTTCGTTGAGGGCCTCGCCGGTGCCGACGCCGAGCCGGAAGCGGCCCTCCAGCTGCACCGCGCTCGTCGCCGCGGCCTGGGCGATCACCGCCGGGTGGGTGCGCACCAGCGGGCAGGTCACCGCCGTCTCCACGGGCAGCGACACCGCCTGGGAGAGGGCTCCGATCACCGACCACACGAACGGGCTCTGGCCCTGCGCGTCGTTCCACGGGTGGTAGTGGTCGGAGATCCACAGCGCCTCGAACCCCGCCTGCTCCGCCATCCGGGCCTGGTCGACGAGGGCGGCGGGGGAGTGCTCCTCGCAGGCGAGGAAGTATCCGAAGTCGGTCACAGCGCCTCCTGGTTGTGTGGGGACCGGGTGCCCGAGTACCCGCCGAGGGCGGGGGTACCCGGTGGTTCCCCGTACGAGGAGGCGAGTCGTGGAGCCGAGGTGGCGGCACTGGCGGCAGGGCGAGATAGAGCGGATACCGGCCCGCTCGACCGACGTGGAGGACGCGAGCCGCCGGTTCCTGCTGTACGGGGTGCTGCCGCTGTGGGTCGTACCGGGACTCGCGGACTGGCGGCTGCACCGTGCCACCGGCATCGAACACACCAGTGGCATACGGGAGTCGGCCGTCCACGCGCTGATGATGACCGAGGCCGGTGTCCCCGTCGTGCTCGGTCTGACCGCGCGCGTCAACCCGCTCGTCCTGACCGTGATGGGCGGCGCGGCCGTCGCCCACGGGGCCACGGCGCTGTACGACGTGACGCTCGCGACCGGCGCCCGCGAGGTCCGGCCGGTCGAGCAGCACGTCCACAGCTTCCTGGAGGTGCTGCCGCTGACCGCGCTCGCGTTCACCGCCTGCCTGCACGCCGACCAGGTGCGCGCCGCGCTGCGCGGGGCGGGGGAGTGGCGGCTGAGGCCGCGCGAACGTCCGCTGCCCGCCCGCTACTTGACCGCGCTCGCGGCCGTCATCGGGGCGGGGGTGGTGCTGCCGTACGCGGAGGAGCTGCGGCGGTGTCTGCGGGCTCGCCGTCCGGGCCGTCCGGGGGGCTGACCCGGGCGACGGCCGCCGTGAGGTGGTGGCGCACCGGGTCGGGGAGCGGGGTGCCCTGCACGGTGGTGACCACGTTCGACGCCAGGCGGTGGAGTTTCGTGTTGGTGTTCTGGGAGGCCATCACCAGGACGTCCCACGCCTCGTCGGGGCTCAGGCCGAAGGACGCCATGAGGATGCCCCGGGCCAGGTCGATGTCCGGTCTGGTCTGCATGGCCCGGCGCAACTGGGTGACCTCGCTGCGCAGTTCCTCGTCCTGAGGGCCGGGGTCCGGGACGAGCAGGGGGCGCGTGTCGGTGAGCGCCAGCAGCCGTTCCGCGACCGGGCTCACGGCGGTGACGGCGAACTCCTTGTCCGCGGCCAGGGCCTCACGGCGGGCCGTCAGCAGGGCGTTCAGCGCCGAGCAGTCCCAGAACTCCAGTTTGCCCAGGTCGAGTTCGACGCGCCGGACCGGCTCGCGCAGGGCGGCGCGCAGGATGCGTTCCAGTGACGCGCTGTCGTCCAGGCACAGTTCGCCGGCGATCGTGACGAGAACACGGTCACCGTCGAGATGGGTGCTCACCGAGGGGGCGGCGCGGCCCGGGCGCGGTCCTTCGGGAGGGTTCGGCATGGCTGCCTCTCTGTGGGTACTCGCCGTCAAATCCCTGTCCCCAGCGTGTCGTCGACCGCCTCGCACGTCAAGCAATACCGGAATTATGGTTCGCGCTTTTGGACACGCGAAGGAAGGGCCGTAGGATCGACTCATGGCTGGAGTGGATGGAGTGCCCGAACCGCACACCGGATGGACGTTCGTCACCAACCACGCGCGGGTCCTCGCGGCCATCGCCGACAACCGCAGCGCCCGCGTCCGCGACATCGCCGCACGCTGCCGCCTAACCGAGCGGGCCGTCCAGAAGATCATCGCGGACCTCGAACAGGGCGGCTACCTCTCCCATACCCGGCACGGCCGGGGCAATACGTACGACATCGACGCCACCAGGATCCTCCGCCACCCCGCGGAGGCCGGCCTGACCGTGGCCTCCCTGCTGTCCATGCTGGTCAGGGACGAGGCGGAGCGCCAGGAGAGAGTGGACGAGAGAGTGCGGGAGGGATGACCCGCGGCTGAGGGGCGGTTTCGTCCCCGGTCGTTGGGCACTCGGAGAGGGTGCCGGCCAGGACAGCGCGTACGGTTCTCGCCGCCGCCGGGGAGTTCGCTGCCTGGTGGGCGGCGCTGGCCGCACTGTGGCTGGTTCTCGTCACCACGGTCGACGCGCTCGAAGCGCTCACCGGAGCGGGCGCCGCCGCCTTCGGCGCGCTCGCGGCCCGCGCGGGGCGGCGGGCGGTGACCCGCCGGTGAACGGCTGGCTCCTGGCGGCGACGATCCTGCTCGGCACGGGACTCACGGCCGCCCTGTGGGCCGTCGCCACCGGCCCCCTCCCGCGCCGCGTCCTCGCCCAGAACCTCACCACCTCCGTCGCCTGCCCCGCCCTCCTCCTGCTCGCCCAGGGCTACGGCCGCCCCTCCTACACCGACGTGGCGCTCCTGCTGGCCCTCCTCGGCCCCGTCGGCACCCTCGTCTTCGCCCGCCTCCTCGCGGACGAACTGCACGGACCCGCCTCCCCACGCACGGCAACGTCCCTGACCTGGACGGCGGTCGGCATCGGTGTGAGCGTCGCGGCGGCCGTGTCCGCGGCGACCGGGCCGGGGCGGGCCATGGCCAAGGTGCTGGTGGTGACGGCGCTGCTGATCGCCGGCAACCTGGTCGCCTCGCGGGCCCTGGCGGCGGGATACCGCGCGGTCGGGGAGACCCGCGACGGCGGCGCGGGAGAGCCACGATGACCGGCCCCCTGACCGCCGTCGCCCTCCTCCTCGTCGCGGCCACCGCCACCGCCGCCGTCCTCACCCGCGACCCCGCCCGCCAGGCCCTCGTCCTGTCCGTGCTCGGCGTCGACCTCGCCGTCCTGTTCACCGTGTTCCAGGCCCCCGACGTCGCCCTCTCCCAACTCGCCGTCGGCTCGGCCCTCACCCCCCTGCTGATCATGCTGACCGTACGGACCGTCCGCAGAAAAGGCGGCCGGCGATGAACCGCCGGGCGCGGTGGGCGGTCCTCGCGGCGGGCGGCACGGGAGTCGCCGCCCTCCTGACCGCCGCCTGCCTCGACCTCCCCGCCCACGGCACCGCCCACCACGCCTACGGCGAACAGGCCGTCCACGCCTCCCTCGACCGGCACACCGCCAACACCGTCGCCTTCCTCAACTTCGACCTGCGCGCCTACGACACCCTCGGCGAGGTCGCCATCCTCTTCGCGGCGGTCCTCGGCTGCGCCGTCCTGCTGAGGCAGGCGCACGGCGAACACCGCACACCCCCCGAGACGGCCCAAGTAGCGCCGGCCGTACGCCGCTACGCTCTCCTCGTCCTGCCCGTCACCCTCCTGACCGGCGTGTACATCGTCGCCCACGGACAGCTCAGCCCCGGCGGCGGCTTCCAGGGCGGTGTCGTCGCCGCCACCGCCCTGCACCTGCTGTACCTCGGCGCCGACTACCGCGCCCTGGAACGCCTGCGCCCCCTCGCCGTGTACGAGGCCGCCGACGCGCTTGCCGTCTGCGCCTACCTCACCGTGGGCCTCGCCGCCGTCCTCACCGGCACCGCGTTCCTCGCCAACTCCCTGCTGCCCTACGGCGAGTTCAACACCCTGGCCTCCGGCGGGACCGTACCCCTGCTGAACGCCGCCGTCGGCGTCGAGGTGGCCTGCGCCGTGGTGGTGCTGCTCGCCCGGTTCCTGGAACAGACCGTCGAGATCGAGGACTGATGGACTCCCTGCCCTACCTGGTCGCCGCCTGGATCTTCCTGGCCGGCTGCCTCGGCCTCGCCACCAGCCGCGACCTGATCCACGCCGTGGGCTGCCTGGCCGTCTGCCAGTCCTCGACGTACGTCCTGCTGCTCGCCGCCGGCCGGCGCGACGACGCGACCGCGCCCGTCTTCTCCGACCTCGAACCGGGCAGCCGCCCCGTCGTCGACCCCGTCGTCCAGGCGCTCACCCTCACGGACGTCGTCGTCGGCGCGACCGTCACCGCGCTGCTGCTCGCCCTCGTCGTCCAGGTCGCCCGCACCCACGGCACGGTCGACCCCGACGAACTGTCGGAGCTGCGCGGCTGATGCACCGGCTGCTGCCCCTCGTCGCCGCGCTCCCCCTGCTCGGGGCGGCCCTGCTCGCGGGCGCGGGACGCCGGCTGCCCCGCCCCGCCGCCGAGGCGTCCGCCTGCGCGGTCTCGGCCGGCACCGCGGTGCTCGCGCTGGCCCTGCTGCGCGACGCGCCCCTGACCGAGTGGGCCGGAGCCCGGCCGCGCCTGGGGATCGTCCTCACCGGCGACCGGCCCGGCCTGGCCGCCGCCGCGCTCGCCTCCCTGCTGACCTTCGCCGCCCTCGCGTACTCCTGGCGGTACTTCGAGGAACCGCCGCGCGGACACGCGGGAGCCTTCCCCGCGCTGATGCTCGCGTTCCAGGCCGGGATGTGCGGGTTCGCGCTCGCCGGGGACCTGTTCAACGCGTTCGTGTTCTTCGAGCTGATGGGAGTCGTCGCCTACGCCCTCACCGGCTACCGCATCGACGACCCCCGCGCCGTCCAGGGCGCGCTGACGTTCGGGATCGTCAACTCCCTCGGCGGCTACGCCCTGCTGCTCGGCATCGGCCTGCTGTACGCGCGCACCGGGGAACTCGCGATGACCCGTGTCGGCCACGCCCTCGACGCCCACGGACCGCCCGACGCGCTGGTCCTGGCCGCGTTCACGCTGGTCACGGCCGGTCTCCTCGTCAAGGCCGCCGCCGTACCCTTCCACTTCTGGCTCCCCGACGCGCACGCCGTCGCCCCCACCCCCGTCTGCATGCTGCTGTCCGGCGTCATGGTCGAACTCGGCGTGTACGGCGTGTGGCGCGTGTACGGCACCGTCTTCGCCGGACCCGGCGGCATCCCCGAGGCCGGGTTCACCCGCGCCCTGGTCGTCCTCGGCACGCTCACCGCCGTCACCGGAGCCGCCCTGTGCCGCCGCCAGCGGCACGTCAAACGCCTGCTGGCCTGCTCGACCATCGCCCACACCGGCCTCTTCCTCACCGGCATCGGCCTGCTCACCCCCGAGTCGGACGAGGGCGTCGCCCTGTACGTCCTCGGCCACGCCGGCGTCAAAGCGGCCCTGTTCGCCTGCGCGGGCACCCTCCTCGACCGGTACGGCAGCGTCGACGAACCCGAACTCCACGGCCGGGCACGGGAGTTACGCGCCACCGGCGTCCTGTGCGCGCTCGCCGCCCTCGGTCTCGCGGGCCTGCCGCCGTTCCTGACCGGCCTCGGCAAGGCGGCCGTCGAGGAGAGCGCGGGCCCCTGGCTCGCCCCGCTGTACATCGTCGTCCCCGCGGTCACCGCCGGAGCCGTCCTGCGGATGACCGCCCACGTCTTCCGGGGCCTCGGACCGCGCCCGCCCGGCGCGGACACCCGCGACCGGACGACCGGCTCCCACGAGCGCCCCGAGACCGGACGGCGGCTGCGCGGGATCCCGGACGGCATGACGGCCGTACCGGCGCTGCTGCTCGCCGCCGCCCTCGTCCCCGGCGTCCTCGGGCACTGGACGCCGCCCGGGGTCCTCTCCGGACTGGCCGCGGCCCTCCTCGCGGCCCTGCTCGCCCGGGTGTCGGTGGTGAGGCCAGGACCGGACCGGGCGAGGTGGCCGCAGTGGCTCCAGTCCGGGCACGTCGGCGACTACGTGGCCTGGTCGCTGCTCGGGACGGCCGTGCTCGGGATGCTCGCCAGGTGAGGACGGGACGGCGCGTCCTGCCACCAGTCGGTGCCGTCCTCCAGACAGCGCAGCAGGATCCCCTCGCGCAGAGCCCAGGGACAGACGGTGACCATCCGGACACCGCTCAGCTTCATCACGCTGTGCGCGACGACCGCGCCCGCCAGACTCTGACGCGCACGCGGCGCGGAGATGCCGGGCAGCGCCGCCCGGGCGGCGACCGGGAGCGCGGCCAGCCGGTCGACGGCGCGGCGCAGGTCGGTCCGGTGCAGGGCGCGCTCCACGAACAGGCCCTTGCGGCCCGGCGGAGCCCCGCACAGGCGGGCGAGCTGCTGGAACGTGCGCGAGGTGGCCACCGTCGTCTGGGGACGCTCCCAGCGGATCCGGGCCGACGCGTCGCGCAGGGTGTGGCGGACATGGCGGCGCAGGGCACGCAGCTCGTCGTCCGACGGCGGGTCGCAGGCCGCCAGCCGGTCGGTGGTGAGCCGGCCCGCGCCGAGCGGCAGGGAGGCCGCGAACTCCGGGGTACGGCCCCGGCCGAACGCCACCTCCAGCGAGCCCCCGCCGATGTCGAACAGGGCCAGCGGACCCGCCCGCCAGCCCATCCAGCGGCGTACCCCGAGGAACGTCAGCTCGGCCTCCAGCTCGCCCGGCAGCAGCCGCAGCCGCACCCCCGTCCGCTCCTGAACCGCCCGCAGGACCTCCGCGCGGTCCGGGGCCTGGCGGATCACCGCCGTCGCGAACGCCGGGGGATCGGGGGCGCCCCAGCGCGCCGCGGTCGCCGCCGCCGCGCCGACCGCCGCGGCCAGCTTCTCCGTCGCCGCCGCGCCGAGCCGGCCGTCCGGGTCCGTCCGCTCCGCCAGCCGCAGCCGCCACTTCGCCGTGTGCACCGGCAGCGGGACACCGTCCCGGGCGTCGGTCACCACCAGCCGTACCGTGTTCGAACCCGCGTCCACCACTGCTGCTCTCATGCCTGGCGGATACCCTGCCCGATTCGGGGGAATCACCGGAGTGTGAATGAAACGTGGAGTCGGGGAAACCCGGAGCACAGGAGGTTCACACCATGGTTCCGATTATTCTCGTCCTGCTTCTGGCGCTGCTTCTGTTCGGCGTCGGATTCGCCGTGAAAGTCCTCTGGTGGATAGCGCTCGCCGTACTCGTCGTCTGGTTGCTGGGATTCCTGCTGCGCGGGACGTCGGCGACCGGGAGCCGGGGGCGCTGGTACCGCTGGTGAGGTGAGAGTCAGCGCCGCGGCAGCAGCGGCCCGAGCGGCCCGAGGTCCAGATTCAGGTCCTCGGGCCGCAGCCCGTACCGCTCGCGCAGCTCGGTCATCCGCTCGTCGAGGAGCATCAGGGTCAGGCCGACGCGCTCCTCCTGCTCCTCGGTGAGATCGCCCTGGTCGAAGCGGCGCACCGCCTGCCGCTCCATGAGCTGGCGGAGTAGTTCGATCACCGTGAGAACGAGTTTGATCAGATCGCGCTCCACGGTGTCCGGTTCGAGATCCAGGCGGTTGGTCATGTCGGCCCTTCCCACGGGGACGGCACCTGGGCCGTCACGGAGCTGATCAGCGCGTTCAGGTCGATCCGGACGAGGTCGACGTCCGCGATCCGCAGCGTGATGTCGCCGGTGATGACGACACCACCGGCGAGGAGACGGTCCAGGAGGTCCACGAGGGAGACCTCGCGGCGTTCGAGAACGGTCATGGATTCACCTCGTCGGAGCAGAACGAATATGCCGCCCAAGGGCCGGTGATTTCGACGCGAATTCCCTTCTCGCTGTCCTGGACGCCGTCCGCGATTTCCACGAAACCCTCGGAGAGCTCCCGGCGCACGAGAAAAGCGGCGTTGAAGACGTTCTGCCCGTCGGGAGCGAGCGGGGAATTCTGCGGCGGGCGCAGGCGTACGGCGTCCGCGTGCGTGCACAAGGCGCTGTGGAGCCGTTCGGAGAACAGTTCCGCCCGGTGCCAGGACTCCTCCTGAGAGAGGGCCGCGCGGCGCCGCTGCCGCAGATAGTCCCGCCCCGACACCGGACCCGGCGGGGGCGCCGGGGGCGGCGCGTCCCGGTCGACGTACACCTTCACCCCCCACTCCACCCGGCCCGCGATCCGCTCCAGGACGTGCCGGAAGCGGGCCTCGCCCTGCGCCAGCATCGTCCGTACGCCGCTGTCGTCGCGGAAGACGGTCGCCAGCCGCAGCGGCAGCGGGGTCGTGACGGCGGTCAGCGCGTCGATCACCCGCTCGTGGGCGCGGGCCGTCCCGGTCAGCCAGTCCAGGTCCTCCAGGCGCCGCCGCAAGGGCTCCTCGGCGAAGACGTCCTCGGGGACCCGGCTGACGACCGCGACGAGGTGGCCGTGGGCGAGCCGGGCGGGTGGCTCGCCCACGACGCCGGTGAGATCCGCCGGGAGCGGCGTCTCGAACGGGGGGCAGACGGCGTAGACGTAGCGCAGGGCGGTCACCGGGGCTCCTCCAGCGCGTCCAGCGCTTCGAGACGCGCCCGCAGCTCGGCGTTCTCGCGGGTGAGCTGGTCCCGGCGGGCCCGGGTGGACAGCGCCGGGTCGTCCTCCCACCAGTCGATGCCCATCTCCTTCGCCTTGTCGACGGAGACGACGACCAGACGGAGCTTGACGGTGAGGAGCTCGATGTCGAGGAGGTTGATGCGGATGTCGCCCGCGATGACGATGCCCTTGTCGAGGACGCGCTCCAGGATGTCGGCGAGGTTGGCGCCTCCGTTGCCGTTGTACGGGTCGGGGAGGCGGCTCGGCATGCTCACCGCCGGCTCCGGTGATCGCGGGCGGGGGCCTCGTCGTCGGAGGTGTCATCGGCGGCGGGGGTGTCGTCGTCCGGCTCCTCGTCCGCCTCGTCCGGCTCGCCTCCCTCGTCCTCCTCGTCGTACTCCAACTCGCCCTCGGCGTCCTCGCTTTCGGCGTCCTGGTCCTGGTCCTCGTCCTCGTCCGTCTCCTCGTCCTCGTACTCGTCGCGGGGCTCGTCCTCTTCCTCGTACTCGTCCTGCGGCTCCTCGCCGTCCTCGGTCTCCTCCGCCACCGCGTCCTCGTGGCTCACGACGACCTTTCCGTCGTGGATCTCGCCCCGCCAGCCGTCCTCCGCCTCCCCCTTGAGGGTGATGAAGCGGGCGTAGTTCTTGAGGTCGAGGCGGACCCGGCGGCCCTGGGCACGCCAGAGGTTGCCGGTGCGTTCGAAGAGGCCGGCGGGGTAGTACTCGACGACCAGCAGGACGCGGGTCAGGTTCTCGGCGAGGCGGTGGAAGGTGACCACGCCCTTCGTGGTGCCCTTGGCGCCCTGCGAGGTCCAGGCGATCCGGTCGTCCGGGACCTGTTCCGTGGTCATCGCCTGCCAACTGCGGCTGGACCAGAAGACCTTGAGCCGCCAGTCGGAGCGGGTGTCGTCGGCGCGGTCGGCGCTCTTGACGCCCTTCGCGAAGGAGCCGAAGTCCTGGAAGCGGGTCCACTGGTCGTAGGCGGTGCGCAGGGGGACGCCGACGTCGACGTGCTCCATGACGACCGTCGGCTTCTTCCCGCCGGCGCCCTTGCTCTTCCCCTTGCCCTTCTTGCCGAGGCCCTTGAGCGCTTCCTTGACGTTGTCCTTCGCGCGGCCCGCGCCGACCTCCAGGGCGCTGCGCAACGGCCCTTTGCCCTCGGCGAGTTTGCGCCCGCCGTCGAGCGCGAGACGGGCGAAGCCGGGGCTCTCGCCGGACGCGATGTCGTTCAGCTTGACGGTGGTCTCACCGAGTTTGTGGCCGGCGCCGACGAGGAGGCGCTGCGCCTGGGCGGCGACGTACTCCCGGACCTCCGCCTTGAGCCGGTCGGCGGCCTCGCTGCGGGCCACCCCGGAGAGGGTGTCGGTCATCACTCGTCACCCCGCTTCGCCGAGCGCGCCGAGGGTTTCTTCGCCGCGCGGGGAGCGGCCTTCTTGCTGACGCGGGCCGGGGAGGCGGTCTTCCGGGCGGCGTCGGTGGCCTTCTTGGCGCCGGGCGCCTTCTTCCGGGGCTTGGCCGGGGCATCGGACTTGCCGGCCCTGCGGTCCTCCTGCCCGGCGTCGGCTTCGGTGTCGTCGTCCTCGTCGCGCTCGGCCACCCCGGGTATCGCCCCGTCCAGCCGCCCCCGCACCTCCGCCGTACGCCCGTGCAGCCTCCCCGCGAGCGAGTCGAGCCGGCGTTCCACGACCGCGCCGGTCGCCGCCTTGCCGACTCCCCGCAGGTCCTCGCGGAGTTGGTCCCCGATCTCCTTGAACTGCGGGTTGTTCTGGAGCTGCCCGGAGACCAGGTCGGCTACTCCCCTCGGGGTGAGGTTCAGCTTCTTGCCCGCCACCACGGAGCCGACGGCCAGCGCCAGCTTCAACTTCCGTGTGCGGCCCAGAAGATAGCCGGCCCCGATCGCGAGGCCCAGTGCCGTTCGGTTCATCGTGTCGTCCCGTCGCCTGTTCGCGTACTGGTCTCCAGCCGGTCGAGGAGCTGGTCCTCGGCCCGGTCGAACTCCTCCGCCGTGATCTCCCCGTCCGCCAACCGCCGCTCCAGCCGGGCGAGTTCGGCGCGGATCGTGGCGGGGTCGTAGTAGATCCGCTCCGCCTCCCGCACCACCTGCCCGATCACCCACGCGGTCCCGCGCACCGGGGCGAACGGCAGCAGCAGTACCTCCCCGATCAGCCCCATCCCGTCAGCCCCATTCCCTCGGCCCGCCGCTCACTCCGGCCCGGGCTCCACGAAGCTGTACGGCGGCAGCGGCCCCGCGAGCCGCACCTCCAGGTGCGGGTGCGTCTTGCGGAACGCCTCCACCGCCTCCGCGAACGCCGCCGAGGCGTCCCGGTCGATCAGGAAGGAGACGTTGGCCAGCCAGCCCGTCGACCCGGGCCCCGGATCGACGGCGACGGCGAGCGGCTCCAGCGCCCCGCGCACAGCGGCGGCGTCCTCCGCCTCCCGGGCCCGCACGGCGGTGGCGATCAGCTCGCCGAGCCTCAGCTTCTGCTCGTAACTCCCGCCGCCCTCCTGCCGGTTGGCCTCGGCCAAGGCGCGCAGCTCCGGGCTGTCGGCGAGCACCAGATGCAGGACCGCCTCCTCCAGGTGGCTCGCCTTGACGTTGTACTCGACCTTGTTGTCCAGCGCCCGCAGCCGCTCCCGGTAGTGCTCGGCGCGCTGCGCGAGGACCTCGGTGACGGCGGCGTCGTCGGGGGCGACGCTGCCGAACCGCATCGGCAGCACGCACCCCCGGGCGCCCGCCTCCACCAGCACCTCCTGGTGGGCGAGCAGATCGCGCCGCTTGGGCCGCAGTTCGGCGGGTGCGTCGCTGACCAGCGCGGCGAGCGGGCCTTCCCGCAGCACGCGCACGGCCGTCGGCGGATCACCCACGCCCTGGCCGCCCTCGGGCAGGGCCGGGTGCGTGCTCGCGGCGATGCCGTAGACGTACGTACTCACTCCTGCTCCTCCTTCCGGCGCGCGGCCGTGGTCCTGCGGCGCGGCTTCGGCTGCCCGTCGGACTCATGCTCGTCGCGGGCCTGCCGGACGGCGCCGGCGATCGTCTCGGCCGCGCCGGACAGCGCGCCCTTCGACTTGCCGCGCGCCCCCGACTCGGTCATCTCGCCCACGAGGTCGGGCAGTCCGGGGTCGCGGTGCGGCCCCGCCTCCAGGTCCAGGCGGTTGCACGCCTCGGCGAACCGCAGATAGGTGTCGACGCTGGCCACGACGACCCGTACGTCGATCTTGAGGATCTCGATACCGACCAGGGAGACGCGTACGAACACGTCGATCACGAGTCCCCGGTCGAGGATGAGTTCCAGGACGTCGTAGAGACCACTGGTACCGCCTCCACCGCCGGACTGTGCCGGGACGACGGTCATGTCGGCCATGCCTCCTCGCATGGTGGGGGATCGATCAACGGGAGCTGATCGAACGGGAGTTGATCAGTGGGGGTCGGCCCGTCCGCGCTCGTAGCGGCGGACGCGCCGGTAGGCCGTGACCTGGCCCTGCGGGTCGAGATCGACCCGGTATCCGGCCATCAGGCTCATCGTGTCGGGAACGCGGGCGAGTTCGAGGACCTCGATCTCCAACGACCAGCCGTCGTCGGTGCGTTCGAAGGACGACACGGTCTCCGCGGCCGTTCCGGTCAGCTCCGTGAGCTGTTCACGTGCCCGGTTCAGCACTTCCATGGGCTCTGGTAAGCCGCTGTCCGTCATCGTCGCCGCCCGTTGAATTGTGAAGGAGTTGTGACCTTCGACTGTCGAGTGGCCCTAACTCCCCCGGCCAAACCTCTGGTTGCCGCGCAGTGCGTCCAGCCTCCGGCGAGCCGGGCCCAGAGCCCGCCCCCGCCTCGGCAGACCCCGCCACGGGCGGGTACGGGCCTGCTCGACGGCGTTCGCGACCGTCCACCGGCGCGGACCGGCCCCGGGCTCGTCGAGCTGGTCCCAGGCGACCGGCACGGCGACCGGGGCGCCGGGCCGGGCCCGCACGGTGAACGGCGCCACGGCCGTCTGCGCGTACGCGTTGCGCTGCACGTCCAGATAGAGCCGCGCGCCGCGCGCCCGCTTGCGGACGGCCGTCGTCAGCAGGTCCGGATGGTCCGACGCCAGCAGTTCGGCGACGTCCCGGGCGAAGGCCCGCACCTCGTCGAAACCGTGCCGCCCGTCGAGCGGCACGAGGACGTGCAGCCCGCGCGAACCGGTCGTCATCGGCGCCGACGGCAGCCGTACGCAGTCCAGCAGTTCGCCGAGCCAGCGGGCCGTGTCGCGTACGGACCCGAAGTCGCCGTCGTCGGGCGGGTCGAGGTCGAAGACCAGCACGTCCGGGCGGTCCGGGTGGCCGGCGCGCGACAGCCAGCGGTGCAGGGTGAGGCACGCCTGATCGGCGAAGTAGGCCAGGGTGTCGGCGTTCTCGCACAAGGGGTGGCGGACCGTGCCGCCCTCCTTGGCGACCTGCGCGCGGGGGATCCAGCCCGGGTAGTGGTCAGGGGTGTTCTTCTGCATGAACACCGGCCCGTCCACGCCGTCCGGATGCCGCTCCAGCATCAGCGGGCGGCCCCGCAGGTGCGGCAGCATGAACGACGCGACCTCGCGGTGGTACGCGGCGAGGTCCGCCTTCGTGACCTCGCCGCCGTCCGGGCCCGCGGGCAGGAGCACCTTGTCGGGGCGGTGGATCTCTACGGGCACGGGAGCTCATTCCTTGGCGTGCTTCGGGGTCGGCGCCACGATCGGGGACGTCCTCTCGGGCTCGCCCGGCACCCGCGCCAGCTCCGGCGAGGACGTGTCCAACGGCACCGACCAGCCGCGCACCAGGCCCAACTGGACGCTCTGGCGCGGCAGTACGGCGTCCAGGAGCCAGTCGGCGGCGACCCGGACGCGGTTGCCGGGGAGCGCGGCGAGGTGGTAGCCGCGGGTGACGAGGCCGGCGGGGAGGCCGGACAGGGGCAGGCCCAGCGGGTCGGCCGCCGCCTGACCGCCACCCAGGTCCACCACGAAACCCAGGTCCTTGTGGTGGTACGGGCGTTGCTCGCGGCCGGTGAAGGAGGCGGCCACGTTCTGCGCCACCGTCCTGCCCTGCCGCCACGCGTGCTGCGCCGTCATCGCCGTGAACTCGCCCGGCCGGTCCGTGTCGGGCACCGCGGCGACGTCACCGCACGCGAACACCTCGGGCCTGCCCGGCACTTGGAGCGTCGGCTCGACGAGGATCCGGCCCCGCTCCAGGGGCAGACCGAGGGACTCGGCGAGCGGGTCGGGGCGTACGCCCACGCACCACACGAGCGTGCGGGTCGGGACCGACTCGCCGTCCGTCAGCAGGACCCCGTCCTTGCGCGCCTCCTTCACCGACGTCCCCGTCCGCACCTCCACACCCCGCTCGCCCAGCACCCGCGTCGCCGTGCGCGCGAGGCGCTCGTCCAGCTCCGGGAGGATGCGCGGGGCCGTGTCCAGCAGGAGCCAGCGGGTCGTGAGGGCCTCGTGGCGAGGCCGGGCCCGCTGCAACGCGTCCGTGAACAGCCGCCCCTGCGCGGCGACTTCGGTACCGGTGTAGCCCGCGCCGACCACCACGAACGTACAGCGCGCCGCCGCATCGTCCTCGGTGGCCGCCAGCTCCATCTGCCGGGTGATGTGGTCCCTCAGGTACAGCGCCTCGGGCAGACCGCGGAAGCCGTGCGCGTACTCGGTGACACCGGGGACGGGCAGCAGCTTGTTCACACTCCCGACGGCCAGCACGAGACGGTCGTACGGCAGGCTGCCCGTACCGCCCTCCGGGCCCTTGTAGTGCACCGCCCGGCCGTCCAGGTCCACCCGGTCCGCCTCACCGAGCACGACCCGTACGTCACGCAGGGTGCCCGGCAGGGAGACGGCGACCCTGCGCGGCTCCAGGACGCCGGTCGCGACCTGGGGGAGCAGGGGTAAGTACAGGAAGTGGTCGGTCGGGTTCAGCACGGTGATCTCGGCCCGGCCGCGCGCCGCTCGCGTGAGGTGGCGGGCGGCACGGTATCCGGCGAAGCCGGCTCCGACGATGAGGATGCGGGGGCGGCTCACGGGGGCTCCTGGGGGTAGGGGCGGATGGGGGGCTCGGCGCTCAGATCGGGCGCCGGCGCGGGTCCGGGGTGCTCTCCGGCCGGTGGGTCGGGACGGTCGGCGGGTACGGGGGGTGCGGGATGCCGGGGTTGCCGGTCGGCGTCGGGCCCCGGAGGGCCTCGTCGCGGCGCTGGTCGCGGAGTGGTGCCTCAGGCTCCGGCGGGGCCTCGTGGGCCGGGGTGTGCGCCGGGTCGTGCGGGCGTGCCGCACTGCGCAGGGCGTACGCCGCCGCGCCCAGGAGCGCCGCCATGATCAGGGCCGCCGCCCAGCCGGGGAGGCCCGCGTCCAGGGCCAGGCCCAGCGCGAGGGCCAGCGCCGCGCCCGCGTACAGGGCGACCGCGCCCGACGCGGCGTACAGCGTGGCCCGGCGGCGCTGCCTGCGGGTCTGCTCGCGCAGCTCCTCGCGGATCGTCTCGCGGGCGACCACGGTCAACTCCTCGACCAGGTGTTTGTCGAGATGTTCGAGATGGTCCATGCGTTTCATGCGCGCCGGGTACCCCTGGGCGGCGGCCCGTAACGCGACGGTTCGCCCCGGGGCGGCGGGGTACCCGGCGGGCGTCCGAGCACCCCCCGTACGAAGGAGGACCGGCCATGGGCCACGGCGGAGACGTCATCGCCGAACTCACCACCGACCACCGGGAGGTGGAGGAACTCTTCGCCCGGATCGAAGCGCTGCCGCCGGGGGACGCGCGGCGCCGTGACCTCGCCGACAAGGCCGTGATCGAACTGGTCCGGCACTCGGTGGCCGAGGAGATGCACCTCTACCCCGCCGTCCGCACCGCCCTCCCCGACGGCGACCGCGTCGCCGACAAGGAGATCGCCGACCACTCCGAGGCCGAGCGCACGATGAAGAGCCTGGAGGGCCTCGACGCGGACAAGCCGGAGTTCGACCGCCTGATCCGCGAGCTGATCGCGGACGTCCGCGCACACATCCGTGACGAGGAGGGCACCCTCTTCCCGCGCCTGCGCGAGGTCACCACCGCCGACGACCTGGGCAAACTCGGCGACCAGGTCCGCCACGCGAAGTCCACGGCCCCGACCCGCCCCCACCCCTCGGCCCCGGACACCCCGCCGGCCAACAAGCTCCTCGCGCCCGGCGCGGGGATGGTGGACCGGATCAGGGACGCGCTGACGGGACGCGGCAAGCACTGAGGAACAGGACCGACAGGTGGGTGGGACGGCCCTTCGTCCCACCCACTTCTCTGTCCTACTTCCCCAACGCCCGTGCCAGCTCCGCCTTGTTCATCCCCGACCTCCCCTCGATCCCCCGCCTGCGCGCCTCCTCGTACAACTGGTCCCGGGTGGGCCCGCCGGCCCCCTTGTGGGAGCGCTGACCGCCGCGCTGCGAGGCCGACTTGGGGTCCTTCAGCGACGTACGGCTCGCGGTCCTCGACTCCCCGGCGCGGGCCCGCTCCTTGTTGACGGTCCGCGCGGCGATCTCCTCGGCCCGCTCGGTGGACTCGCCGCGCTTCTTCGCGGACGCCTTGATGTGCTCGTACTGGCGTTCCCGTTTGCTGCTCGATCCTCGGGACATGTCGGCCCACTCCTCTCAGACGGTCGCGAACGCCTCGGTGAACGCTTGCGTGAACTCCGGCAGATCGTCCGGCCGCCGGCTCGTGATCAGCAGGTTCGGCCCGTGGTCACAGACCTGCACGGGGACGTCGACCCAGGTCCCGCCCGCGTTGCGGATGTCCGTCCGCAGGCTGGGCCACGACGTGAGGACACGCCCGTCCAGCACGCCCGCCTCGACCAGCAGCCACGGCGCGTGGCAGATCGCCGCGACCGGCTTGCCCGCCTCGAAGAACGACCGCGTGAACGCGACGGCGTCCGCGTCGAGGCGCAGCGCGTCGGGGTTCGCGACCCCGCCGGGCAGCACGAGCGCTCCGTACTCTCCAGGGTCCGCCTCCGCGACCGTGCCGTCCACCGGGAACACGTCGCCCCGGTCGAGATGGCGGAACGCCTGGACCGTGCCGGCCCGGGTGGACAGCAGGGACGGCCGGTCCCCGGTGGCCGCGACCGCCCGCCACGGCTCGGTCAACTCGATCTGCTCGGTGCCCTCGGGGGCGGTCAGAAAGGCGATGTCCACAGGGATCCACTCCTCGGTGTCGGTGGCCGCAGGGCGGGTACCCGGCCCGGATCCGGTGATGCGTAACCGGAGGGAAGGAGCAGGACCCATGGGACTGGGAGGGTGCCTCGCCCTGATCGCTGTCGGAGCGATCCTCACGTTCGCCACGGACTGGGAGGTGCAGGGGGCGAACCTCGATCTGATCGGTCTGATCCTCATGGTGGTCGGCCTGATCGGCACGATCACCTTCGCCAGCATCGCGCGCCGCAGGCGGATGATCGTCCCCCAGGCGCCACCGGTGGTGGACGACCGAGGCCCGTATCCGTACGAGTAGGGGACTTCGCATGCGGTACGACGAACTGGCCGAACTGGGACAGCAGTTGAGGGTGGACGCGGTACGTGCCGCGCAGGCGGCGGGCTCGGGACACCCGACCTCGTCGATGTCGGCGGCGGACCTCGGCGCGGTCCTGCTCGCCCACCACCTGCGCTACGACTTCGCGCACCCCGCCCACCCCGGCAACGACCGGCTGATCCTCTCCAAGGGCCACGCCTCACCCCTGCTGTACGCGCTGTACCGGGCGGCCGGAGTCGTGGACGAGGCCGAACTCCTCACCTTCCGCCGTAAGGGCAGCCGTCTGGAGGGCCACCCCACCCCCCGCCTGCCCTGGGTCGACGTGGCCACCGGCTCCCTCGGCCAGGGCCTGCCGGTCGGCGTCGGCATGGCGCTTGCCGGGCAGCGGCTCGACGAACTCCCGTACCGCGTCTGGGTGGTGTGCGGGGACAGCGAACTGGCGGAGGGCTCGGTGTGGGAGGCCGTGGAGCACGCCGGGCACGAACACCTCGACAACCTCACCCTGATCGTCGACGTCAACCGCCTCGGCCAGCGCGGCCCGACCCGCCTCGGCTGGGACCTCGACGCGTACGCCGCGCGGCTCGCCGCGTTCGGCTGGCACACGGTCGCCGTGGACGGCCACGACGTCGCCGCGATCGACGCCGCGTACCGCGAGGCGGCGTCGACCGAGGGGCGGCCCACGGCAGTTCTGGCCCGCACGCTGAAGGGCAAGGGCGTCGCCGCGGTCGAGGACGCCGAGGGGCACCACGGCAAGCCGCTGCCCGACGCCGAGCGCGCGATCGAGGAACTCGGCGGGGTGCGCAACGCGCGGATCGGCGTGGCCCTGCCCGTCGGGAGCCGGCGCCCCGAGCGGTCCAAGGCGGAGCATCTCCCCTGGCCGCGCTACGAGTTGGGCGAGAAGGTCGCCACCCGCGCCGCCTTCGGGGACGCCCTCGCCGCGCTCGGCTCCGAACGGGACGACGTCGTCGTCCTCGACGGCGAGGTCGGCGACTCCACCAAGGCGGGGGTCTTCGGTCAGGCCCACCCCGAACGGTACGTCGAGTGCTACATCGCCGAACAGCAACTCGTCGCCGGGGCCGTGGGGTTGAGGGCGCGCGGCTATGTGCCGTACGCGGTGACGTTCGCCGCGTTCCTCACCCGGGCGCACGACTTCGTCCGGATGGCCGCCGTCAGCGGGCTCGCGATCCAGCTCTGCGGCTCGCACGCGGGCGTCGCCATCGGCGAGGACGGGCCCTCCCAGATGGGACTTGAGGACCTGGCGATGATGCGGGCCGTGCACCGCTCGACCGTCCTGCACCCCTGCGACGCCCACCAGACCGCGTACCTGGTACGGGAGATGGCCGATCTGCCCGGCATTGGCTACCTGCGGACCTGCCGCTCCCCGATGCCGGTGCTGTACGGGCCCGACGAGGAGTTCCCGGTCGGCGGGTCGAAGGTGCTGCGGTCCGGGCCCGAGGACCGGGTGACCGTCATCGGCGCCGGGACGACCGTCCACGAGGCCCTGCGCGCCGCGGAGTTGCTGGAGTCGGTGGGGATCGGCGTACGTGTCGTCGACCTGTACTCCGTGAAACCCGTCGACGAGGTCGCGCTCAGGGCGGCGGCTGCGGCCACCGAATGCCTGCTGACCGTCGAGGACCACCGGCCCGAGGGCGGCCTCGGGGACGCCGTCGCCGCCGCCTTCGCCGACGGGCGCCCCCAGCCGAGGCTGGTGCGGCTCGCGGTGCGGGACATGCCGGGGTCGGCGACACTCGAAGAACAGGTGCGGGCCGCCGGGATCGACGCGGAGGCGATCGCGGCGACGGTGATGCTGCTGACGGGGCGAGCCGTTGTCTCCTGAAGGGCTTGAGATGAATGCCGGTCCTGAGTCGCGTGACGGCCGCCGGGAGACCCCGGAGGAACGGGCCGACCGGCGCTGGAACGACCTGCTCCAGGAGGTGCGGGTCGTCCTGACCGGCGTACAGATCCTCTTCGCGTTCCTCCTCGCCGTCGTCTTCCAGCCGAGGTTCGCGGACGTCTCGGACACCGACCGCGCGCTGTACGTCGTGACGGTGGTCCTCGCCTCGGCCACCCTCGGCGCCCTGGTCGGGCCCGTCGCCCTGCACCGGATCCTCACCGGCCGGCAGGTCAAACCGCAGACCGTGGACTGGGCGGCCCGGCTCACCGTCCTCGGCCTCGGCCTGCTCCTCGGGACGATGACGTCCGCCCTGCTGCTCGTCCTGCGCGCGGTCGTCGACGACACGCTCGCCGCGTGGCTGACCGTCCCGGTGGCCGGGTGGCTCGCGGTGTGCTGGCTGCTGCTGCCGCTGTGGGCGCGGGGGAGAGCCGGGGCCGGGCGGGGGCGGCCTGACGCGTGACGATCTGTATCTGTCCAGCGCGATCTGTGAGGAGGACGGACCCCATGAGGGCCAAGCCCGGAGCACGGTACGTCGAGACCGGCGGGCAGCACCGGATGGACTGGCAGCGCGACGCGGCCTGCGCCGACGCCGCCGATCCCGACCTGTTCTTCCCCATCAGCCTCCACGGCCCAGGCGCCGACCAGGTGGAACAGGCCCGCCGGGTGTGCCGCCGCTGCCCGGTCGCGGCGCAGTGCGCGGAGTGGGCGCGGGAGACGCATCAGGGGGCGGGGGTGTGGGGTGGCATGGCGATGGAGGCGTCCGGCGGTGGCCGGCAGTAGTCGCCAGGCGTCGCCAGTCGTCGTCAGTCGTCGTGGTGGTCATATGAGCTGATGGTCGTACGTCGATGGCGGGCCCGCCGCTCGCGGACCCGCCATCGACGCCTACGTCACTCTCAGAACCGCCCCGGCGGCCGGTACGGGTGCCGGTGTGCCGCCAGCGCCCGCGTGAACGCCTCCACGAACTCCGGCCGGGCCGCCCCCGCCGCCGCGTCGGTCACCACGCCCTGGTCGGAGACCGGCCCGCTCGTCGGCGTCGCCGTGCGCACCGCGTCCGGGACGACCGCCGAGAGCACCCCGACCCCGGAACCGAGCGCGCCGACCGGCTTGCCGTGCCGGTACGCGTCCCGGGCGAACCGGATCACGTCCGGGTCGGTCACCAGGTCCGGCGTACCGACGGGGCCGCCCGGCAGCAGGACCCCGTCGTACAGCACCGACGCCACCGTGGGCAGCGCGCGGTCCGCCGGGTGGGGGCCGCCGTCCGTGGTCGCCAGGGACCCGGCGAGCGGGGCGACGACCTCGACGACGGCGCCGCGCGCGGTCAACGCCTCCTTGAGAGACGTGAGTTGACGTCCGTCCACGCCGTCGTGCGCGAGGACCGCGACCGTCCGGGTGCGGACGGAGCCGTCGCCGGGCAGCGCCTCGATGCTCAGTTCGGGGGAGACGGCCGCGAACTCCGGTTCCTTGTCGGTGGGTTCGGGTACGCCGATGCCCCGGGCGACCTGCCGGGCCAGGTCCAGGTCGACATGCGTCAGCTCCGCGACCGTACGGGTGCGCACCTGGATCGCGCCGACCTTGCCGAGCTCGAACCGGAAGGCCTGGACGATGTGTTCGCGCTCCCAGTCGCTCATGCTGTGCCAGAACAGCGCGGCCTGACTGTAGTGGTCGGCGAAACTCGCCGCGCGCGTACGGGACTTGATGCCCTGCACATGCTCCGGGTAGTGCGTGCGCGGGCCCGCCACGGCCGGGTGGCCGCCGCCCAGGGAGTTCTTGGTGTAGTTGGTGCCCCGGTGGATCTCGCTCTGGTGGAAGCCGTCGCGCTGGTTCGTGCGGACGGGCGCGAGCGGGCGGTTCACCGGGAGCTGGGCGAAGTTGGGGCCGCCGAGGCGCAGCAACTGCGTGTCCAGGTAGGAGAAGTTGCGGGCCTGGAGCAGCGGGTCGTCCGTGAAGTCGATGCCCGGCACGAGGTTCGCGGTGTGGAAGGCGACCTGTTCCGTCTCGGCGAAGAAACTCTCCGGGTTGCGGTCCAGGACCATGCGGCCGATCGGGCGGACGGGCACCAGCTCCTCCGGGATCAGCTTCGTCGCGTCCAGGAGGTCGACGCCGTACCCGAACTCGTCCTCCTCCTCTATGAGCTGGACGCCCAGCTCCCATTCCGGGAACTCCCCGGCCTCGATCGCGTCCCACAGGTCACGCCGGTTGAAGTCGGGGTCGCGGCCCTGGCACTCCTGCGCCTCGTCCCACACCAGCGAGTGCACGCCCAGCTTCGGCGTCCAGTGGAACTTCACGAACGTGCCCCGGCCGGCCGCGTCCACGAACCGGAAGGTGTGCACGCCGAAGCCCTGCATCATGCGGTAACTGCGCGGGATCGCCCGGTCCGACATCAGCCACATGATCGCGTGCAGCGTCTCCGGCTGGAGCGACACGAAGTCCCACAGCGTGTTGTGCGCCGAGGCGCCCGTCGGGATGTCCGTGTCCGGCTCCGGCTTCAACGCGTGCACGAAATCGGGGAACTTGATGCCGTCCTGGATGAAGAAGACCGGGAAGTTGTTCCCGACGAGATCGTAATTCCCCTCCGCCGTATAGAACTTGACCGCGAACCCGCGTACGTCCCGGACGGTGTCGGCGGACCCCTTGGACCCCTGCACGGTCGAGAACCGCACGAACACCGGGGTCCGCTCGGCCGGGTCCCGCAGGAAGGCCGCGCGGGTGAACTCCGCGCAGGACTCGTACGGTTCGAACCAGCCGTACGCGCCCGCGCCCCGCGCGTGCACCACCCGCTCGGGGATGCGCTCGTGGTCGAAGTGGGTCAGCTTCTCGCGGAAGTGGAAGTCCTCCAGGAGCGTCGGGCCGCGCTCGCCCGCCGCCAGCGAGTCGTCCGTGTGGTCGACCTGGACGCCCTGGTCGGTGGTGAGGGGGCCGACGGCGGGGTCGTCGGCGGTGGCGCGTTCGCGCTGGCGCTGTTTGGGGGTGTCGGACGGCGTGTGGTCTTCGGGGGCCATGAATCCTCCTTGCCGCAGGGGCTCTCGGCCCACCGGAGTACCCCTTCTGCCGCCCGGCATACGGGGTTTGGCCCTCCGGTGGCAGGGGACCCGGGCATCTCACCGGGGTCGGTGCGGCCCCGGGGAAGGGAGGCAGGACATGACCACCGCACGCGAGATCATGACGCCGGACGCCGTCTGCGTCGACGAACGCGAGACCGTGGCCGAGGCCGCGCGCAGGATGACCGGCCTCGACGTCGGCGCCCTGCCCATCTGCGGCGCGGACGACCGGCTGAAGGGCGTCCTCACGGACCGGGACATCGTCACCAAGGTGCTCGGCAGGGGGCTCAGCCCCGAGAAGTGCACCGTGGGCGAGCTGGCCCAGGGGGAGATCGTCACCATCGGCGCGGACGAGGAGGCGCAGGAGATCCTGCGGACGATGGCCGCGCACAAGGTGCGCCGGCTGCCGGTCCTCGATCAGGGGCGGCTCGTCGGGATGGTCGCGCAGGCGGACGTGGCGCGGGCGCTGCCGGATCCGCAGGTGGGGGAGCTGCTGTCGGCGCTGTCGTCCGAGTGAACGGGCCGCGTTCCGCCTGCTACTAGGACAGGATCTGGCCTAGTTCGGTGCGAGGGTGGGCGCAGAGCCGATCAGCCGCACCGAACGGAGCACGCCGTTGAGCCTCGACGTCCAGATCACCTTTGACGCGCACGATCCCGGAGCCCTCGCCGAGTTCTGGCAGGAGGTGCTCGGGTACGTCTATCCCGCTCCTCCCGGTGTCCTGCTCGCGGACGGGGACGATGCGAGGGCCGCGTGGGACGCCTTCCTCGCGAAGGCCGGGGTGCCGAAGGAGGAGTGGAACGACAAGTCGGCCCTCGTGGATCCGGAGGGGCGCGGGCCTCGGCTGTTCTTCCAGCGCGTCCCCGAGGGGAAGAGCGCCAAGAATCGCGTCCACCTCGATGTCCGTGCGGCACCCGGTCTGGAGGGCGAGGACCGGACGGCCGCCCTTGAGGCCAAGGGGGCCGACCTCGTCGCCCTCGGGGCGACCCTGTTGCGCCGGTTCGAGGCACAGCCTCCGTTCACCGGCGGGTTCCTGGTCATGGCCGACCCCGAGGGCAACGAGTTCTGCCTCGACTAGGAGCCCTGCGGCGCGGTGATGTTGACCATCCACGGGACACCGAAGCGGTCCGTGCACATGCCGAACACGTCGCCCCACATCTGCTTGTCCAGCGGGACCGACACCGAGCCGCCGGCCGACAGCTTCTCCCACCAGCCGCGCAGCTCGGTGTCGTCGTCACCGCTGAGGCTGATCGAGTAGCGGTGCTCGGCGGGCGGCGCCATGCCGGGCGGGTTGTCGGCACACATCAGGGTGAAGCCGCTCGGTGTCTCCAGCATGCCGTGCATGATCTTGTCGGCGAGTTCGGGGTTGTCCGCCTGGCCGAAGGAGCCGTACGTGTTCAGCGACAGCTCGCCGCCGAAGACCTGCTCGTAGAACTCCAGCGCCTGCCGGGCCTCGCCGGTGAACGTGAGGTAGGGGTTGAGCCGAGAAGCCATGGGAGCCTCCAAAAGTGCGGTTGTTCGCACCGTAACGCCCGCCACTGACAACGGCCCGTCGGCCGAGGTGCCGGGGTCCGTTGTCAGTGGGCGGCGTTAGCTTGGGCGGCATGTCGAACTCGTCGTATCTCTGCGTGTCGGACCGGCCGGTGCTGTACCCGTCGAGCCAGGACCCCGACTTCGTGCCCCGCACGGGCGTCGTCGCCACGGACGCGCAGGCCGTGCCCCTGCTGTGGCTGGCGCTGTTCCGGGCCGGTGACCTGGTGACCAAGGTCTTCACGTTCGACGAGGACGACGATGATGACGAGGTCGATGAGGACGACGTGATCGAGGCGACGGCGCCGCTGGCACCCAAGGACCGTGCCCTCGCCCAGCTCGCCGCCGCCCTTCCCGCGCTGGCCCGCCTCTTCCCGGGCGCCCCGGACCTCGCCGGCCACGCCGCGCTCCTGCGCGAGGCGGTCGAGCGCGCGCCGGGCGCGTACGTGACGGTCGAGCTGGACGAGATAGCGGGGCTGTGGGAGGGCGAGGAGGAGGGCTCGTTCGTACCGGCGTTGACGGCGGCGCTGGAGGGGTTCGAGGGGGTGGAAGGCGGTGCCGGGGTGGCGGATCCGGCGTCCGGGCACAACGCCGAGGCGGTGGACCCGGCGTCCGGTGCCGGTGTCGGGGCCGTGGGCGAGGGCGGAGCAGTCGGTGCCGGGGAGGCGAGTCCCGCGTCCGGAGGCCGGGCCGGGAGAGCCGCGTCCTCCCCGACCCCCGCCCGTACCGCCCTCCTCGGTCTCACCCGGCTCGACCCCGCCCACCCCTTCCCGCCCGCCCGGCTGCTGCTCGACGCGCTGGAGGCCGGCGACGGTGACTACTGGAACTTCACGCGTCTCCTCGGCACCGCCTTCGCCGCAGAGGTCCCCTGGGAGGCGCCTCGCAGGAGTGGG
The DNA here is from genome assembly GCF_048159485.1 of Streptomyces sp. 4F14. Lineage (NCBI taxonomy): Bacteria > Bacillati > Actinomycetota > Actinomycetes > Kitasatosporales > Streptomycetaceae > Streptomyces > Streptomyces sp. 4F14. The sequence goes on along the minus strand of NZ_JBLRVY010000013.1, from coordinate 10,041 downwards.
GACGTCACACCAGCTTCCGCAGGATCCGCTCCTTGACCTGGGTGAACGGCGGGTACGCCACCCGCAGCGGGTCGAGCAGCAGCGGCTTGTCCAGGACCGCCTTGTGGTGGCTGAAGGTGTCGATGGAGTGCGCCCCGTGGTAGCGGCCCACCCCGCTCTCGCCGACCCCGCCGAACGGCAGCCCCGGCACGGTGAGGTGCGCGTTGGGCACCCCGAACGCGAGCGCCCCGGACGAGGTCTCCGCCTCCAGCCGCTTCTTGGACCGGCCGGACGCGACGAACGCGTACAGCGCGAGCGGCTTGTCCCGCGCGGTGATGAAGGAGATCGCCGCGTCGAGGTCGGGGACGGCGACGACCGGCAGGATCGGCCCGAAGATCTCCTCCCGCATGACCGCCGACTCGGGGGACACGTCCGCGAGGACGGTCGGCGCGATGAACCGCGTCTCCTTGTCGTGCTCGCCGCCCACGACCGTACGGCCGTCGCCGAGCAGCCCGGTCAGCCGCTCGAAGTGCCGGTCGTTCACGATCCGCCCGTAGTCCGCGCTCTCGGCGGGCCGCTCCCCGTACATCTCCCGGACGGCCGTCGCGAGATGCCCTTCCAGCTCCGCCGCCGCGTCCCCGACCGCGAGGACGTAGTCCGGGGCGACACAGGTCTGCCCGGCGTTCATGAACTTGCCCCAGGCGATGCGGCGCGCGGCGGTCGCGAGGTCCGTGCCGGGCTCCACGACGGCCGGCGACTTGCCGCCCAGCTCCAGGGTGACCGGGGTGAGATGGCGGGCGGCGGCGGTCATGACGATCCGGCCGACCGCGCCGTTGCCGGTGTAGAAGATGTGGTCGAAACGCTGTTCCAGCAGTTCCGTCGTCTCCGGGACACCGCCCTCGACGACGGCCACCGCCTGCGGGTCGAGGACCTTCGGCAGCCAGTGCGCGAGCGCCGCCGAGGTCGCCGGGGCCAGCTCGCTCGGCTTCACGACCGCGCAGTTGCCCGCCGCGAGCGCGCCGACGAGCGGGGCGAGGGCCAGTTGGAGGGGGTAGTTCCAGGGGCTGACGATCAGGACCGTGCCCAGCGGTTCGCGCACCGTGCGGGCGCGGGCCGGGGCCAGCGACAGGGGGACGCCGACGCGGCGCGGGCGCATCCAGCGGTTCAGATGGCGCAGGGTGTGGTCGATCTCGTTGACCACGAAGCCGAGTTCGGTGAGGTAGGACTCCAGGGGGCTCTTGCCGAGGTCCGTGTGGAGCGCGTCCGCCAGTTCGCTCTGGCGGTCGATCAACAGGGCGCGCAGGGCGCGGAGTTGTTCCTTGCGCCAGGCGGCGGGGCGGGTGCGGCCGGTGGCGAAGGTGGCGTGCAGGCGGGCGACGGTCGCCGCCGCGTCGGGGGTGGTCCTGGTGTCGAGGGGCATGCGGCCCAGGATATAGGAAACGAAAATGTTTCGTTTCGTATAAGTGTATTCTCGTGGCCATGACCGCAGCGCTCCCCGAGCTCACCGACCGCATCCTGGAACAGCTCCACCGTCCTGAAGGGGACCTGCTGGAGCTGGACACGGCCTGGAACCTCTCCCAGACCCTCCAGCACTGCGCCCAGACCGTCCGCTACTCGGTCACGGGGTACCCGCGCCTCAAGCCGGCCCTCTTCCGGGCCACCGCCGGCGCGCTCGCCAAGAAGGTCTTCCTCAGCCGGGGCGCCATGAAGCACTCCCTCACCGCCGAGATCGACGGCGCCCCGCCCCTGGACCCCGGCCTCCCCATCGCCGACGCGGCCGCCGACCTCACCGAGGCGGTCGCCCTCTTCACCTCCCACACCGGCCCGCACGCGCCTCACCCCGCGTACGGCCCCTGCACCCACGACGAGTTCGCCCGCCTGCACGCGTACCACCTCGCGGAACACCTGCCGGGACTGACCGGTGTCCGACGCTGAGGGGGCGGGGGTGCTCGGCGCAGGCCCCGTACCCGTCCGGCGCGGGCGTCCCCGGGACGCCGCCCGTGACCGCGCTCTCCTCGCCGCCACCCTCGCGGTCCTCGCCGAGAGCGGGTACGGCGGGCTGACCACCGCCGCTGTCGCCGCTCGCGCCGGTGTCTCCACGGCGACGCTCTACCGGCGCTGGTCCTCCAAGGAGGACCTGGTGCTGGCCGCGGCCGCCGCGTTCACCGCGGACCTGGAGCAGCGGCCGGACACCGGCAGCCTGGAGGGCGACCTCCGTATCCTCCTGCGGGACAAGGCCACCGGCCTGACCGGCGAGAACGGCCGCCTCATGCGCGCCCTGATCGGCGAGGCCGCCCACAACGTCACCCTCGCCGAAGCCCTCACCGGCGCGTTCATGACGCCCGTACGCGACCGCGTCGAGGAGGTCGTCCGCCGCGCCGTCGACCGGGGCGAGATCGCCCCCGTCGAGGACGCCGGCCTGGTCGCGGACTTCGTCATCGGCCCGATGGTCAGCCGCCTCCTGCTCACGGCCCGCCCCACGGAGACGGCCGACGCGGAGACGATCGCCGACCGGTTGCTGCCGTTCCTGCTGAGGGCGGTCGGGGGGAGGGGCTGACGGGGGCCGGGCGCGGTCACCCCGCCAACGGCGACGCCGGTTTCGGGTACCCCGCCAAGCCCCCGTCCGGGACCGACACCCCGCCGTCCACCACCAGCGCGTGGCCCGTGACGTACGACGACGCGGGGGACGCCAGGAACAGGACCGAGCCGGTGATCTCCTCGACGTTCGCCCAGCGTCCCAGCGGGACGTGGCCCATCAGCCACTCGGACAGCGCGTCCGTCTCGCTGGCGAAGGTCGTCATGTCGGTGAGGGTCCAGCCGGGGCAGATCGCGTTGACGCGGATGCCCTGCCGCGCCCACCCCACCGCGAGGCTCTTCGCCAGGGACACCTGGGCCGCCTTGGTCGCGGCGTACGAGTCGAGCAGCGGGGCGCCGAGGATCGCGGCGGTGGAGGACATGAGGACGAGGCTGGCCCGCGAGGACTCGGCGAGGTAGGGGTACGCGGTCCGGCAGAGCGCGGCCGTCGCGTCGAGGTTGACGGCGATCACCCGGTCCCAGGCGGGCTCGGGCAGGTCCTGGAGCTGGACCAGCAGCATCCCGCCGTCCGCGTCCGCGGGTGTCACCCCCGCGTTGTGGACGACGACGTCGAGCCCGCCGAGCGCTTCGGCCGCCCGCTCCACTACCCCCGCCGCGACCCCGGCCTCCCCGAGGTCCCCGGCGAGCGCGGTCGCCTTGCGCCCCCGCTCCTCCACCGCCCGCACGGTGTCCTCCAGCGCGGCCGCCGTACGGGCGGACACCGCCAGGTCGCAGCCCGCGTCCGCGAGCGCTTCGGCGACCGCCTTGCCTATGCCCCGCGAGGCGCCGGTGACGAGGGCGCGGGCACCTTCGAGTCGGAAGAGGTCAAGGGACGAGGCCATGGGGGAGTCCTCTCGGAGGGGGAAGGAGCACGGTGGTCCCAGCTGCCGCCCGCGCCCCGCGGGAGGGCGTGCCGGGCTGGAGCGCGCGCCGCCGATGCGCACTGCGCGCGACCGGCCGTACGGACGCACTCTGAGCGTGTACGACGCCGGCCGCGCCCGGTGTGCGTGCCGCTGACCGGTGTGTTGAACACGAGCGGACGTTGAACGTCCGGGGGTGACCGTGCGACGACTGAGACCACCCAACCGCGCCCTGCGCGCCCTCCTCACCGAGGCCGGCTGGTCCGGCGCGAGCCTGGCCCGCGAGGTCAACTCCCTGGGCGCCGCCCAGGGGTTCGCGCTGCGCTACGACCGTACGGCGGTGTCCCACTGGCTGTCGGGCACCCAACCCCGGCCGCCCGCACCGGAGTTGGTGGCCCAGGCCCTGTCGTCGCGGCTCGGCAGACGCTTGCGCCCGGCGGAGACCGGCCTCGTGCACGAGACGCCCCGAGCGGTGGGGGGCGACGGATTCGCCTTGCTGGCCGGGGCGTTGGGGACCGCCGAGGCGCGAGAGGTGTACGTCCCGGGAGGGCTGACCCTGTCCGGCATCACCGCTGTGCCCGCCACCCGTATAGGCCCGCCCCACGTCGAATCCGCCCGCCACCTCCTCGTCGTCCTCTCCCGCAGCGACGACGTCTTCGGCTCCGGCGCGGTCCGCGAACCGCTGCGGCGGTTCCTCGGGACGGTGCTGCTGCCCTGGCTGCGAGGCCCGTCCACGCCCGCCGTCCGGCGTGAACTCTTCGAGGTGGCCGCCCAGTTGGCGTACCTGTGCGGTTTCGTCGCCTACGACAGCGGCCGGCACGCGCTCGCCCAGCGCATGTACGGGGCCGCCGCGCGGCTCGCGGACGAGGCGGGGGACCGGGTCGGACACGCGGTCGCCCTGCGCGGACTCAGCGTGCAGGCCCACCAGTTGGGGCACGTCACCGAGGCGCGGGCGCTCGCGCGGGAAGCGGTCCGGATCGGCGTACGGCACGCCCCGCCGCAGCGACACGCCTTCTTCCTGGGGCAGTTGGCGCTCACGGAGGCCGCCGCCGGGGACGCCGCCTGCCTCACCCGGCTCACCCAGGCCGAGCGCTGCCTCGAACGGGCGGGCGGCGCAGGGGACTTGCCGACCGGCGCGTTCCACCCGGGCGCGCTCGCCCTGCACCAGGCGTACGTCCACCGCGCGCGAGGCGACCACCGGTCGGCCGTACGGGCGTTGGAGATCTCGTTGCGCCACCGGCCCCCGGACGAGCGGCGGTCCACGGCGATCACCCTCGCGGACCTGGCCCTGACGCACCTGGACATCGGCCATCTCGACCGGGCCTGCGCGGCGGCGCACACGTTCCTCGACGCGCGGCCCGGCGTGGCCAGCGCCCGGGTGGAGGGCCGGCTGCGGACGCTGCTGGCCCGGCTGCGCCCGTACGCCCGCGACCGGGCGGCGGCGGGGGTGCTGGAGCGGGCGCGGGCGGCCCCGTCATGAGGGGGCGGCCGGGAGGCGCAGCACGCGGCGGACCAGGTCGGCCCACGCCGTGTACAGGCGGGCCGCCGGGATCGCGTGCCGGTCGAGGTGGTCGACCGTCTCGAAGCTGAGGAACGAGAGCAGGGCGCGCGCGAGGAGGTCGTGGTCGCCGTCGACGCCCGCCTCGCGCAGCAGGGCGGTGACATGGGCCTGGAAGGCGCGGCCGGGGACCGACTCGTCGCGGTGCCGCGGCAGCAGGGCGCGGGCGAGGGCCGGGGCGAGGTCGCCCTCGACGGCCGCACGGTCCAGGAGGGCGTGCCCGAACGCGGTGAGCCGGTCGACGGGCGCCGCGCCCGGGCCCAGCGGCGGCGGGCCGGACGCGCACACCTCCAGGAAGTCCGCGTCGGCCTCGTCGAGGAGCGCCGCGAACAGGCCGTCCCGGTCCCCGAACCGCCGGAACAGCGTGCCCTTGCCGACGCCCGCCTCGGCCGCGACCTCCCGCATCGTGACGTGCTCAGGACCGTACGCGACGACCAGGCGCCGGGCGGCGTCCAGGATGCGTTCCCGGTTGCGGGCGGCGTCCGAGCGCGAGGCGTCGGGGCCGCCGTCCATCAGCTCCCGCCCGGCAGGGACACGTACACGATCCCGTCCGTGACCCGCACCGGATACACCGGCACCGGCCGGGTCGCCGGCGGGTCGAGCGGCTTGCCGGTGCCGAGGTCGAACCGCGAGCCGTGCAGCCAGCACGACACGCTGCGCCCCTCCACCTCGCCCTCCGAGAGGGCCACCGCGCTGTGCGAGCAGACGTCGTGGATCGCGAAGACCTCCGCCTTCGTCCGTACGACGGCCAGCGGCACCCCCGCGACCTCGAACCGCCGGGGCACGTCCTCCTCCAGGACGTCCAGCGCGCACACGTGGGTGAAGCCGTTCTCGGGCACCGTTCTCCTCGGGGGAAGGGGGATGGGCCGCTCAGGCTAACGACGCGGCTCGGCGCGGATAAGGACCTCGGGACGGAGGCGGGGTAGGCGGATGGGACTAGGCCCTGGGTACGACGTACCTGGGAGCTACGCCCACGTCACCCCCCGCCCCGCGCCTCATTCCCCGGACGCCCTCAGCAGCGCCTCCGTCAGCAGCTCCGCGGATCTCGTCGCCGCCCACGGCAGGCGCCGTACCGCCGCCGTCTGCACCTGCGCCTCCCGCTGGCGGAACACCGGATGGTCCACGCGGACGTGCGCGAGGCCCGTGTCGTCGAGGTCGCCGAGGTCGCCGACCAGGGCGATGCCGCCGCCCGCGCGGACGAACGCGTACTGCGGGGCGAGCGCGTCGCACACCAGCGCCGGGCGCACGCTGAGCCCTTCGAGGCGTACGCCGATGTCGAACAGCTCGCGCTGGCTGGTCCCCGGGTTGGCCAACGCCAGGGGATACCCGCAGAGTTCGGCGAGGCCCACCCGGTCGCGCCCGGCCAGCGGATGGCCGTACGGGACGAGCGCGGTCACCGGCACCACCACCGAGCACTCGACGCGTACGTCGGCCTGCGGGCCCATCGCGTAGGTCACCGCGACGTCCGCGAGCCCCTCCACCACCCGGCGGGTCGCCTCCTGGCGCTGGACGACGTCGACGCGGAACGCCACGTCGGGATGGTCGCGGCGCAGCTCGACGACCGCGAGCGGGACGAGGCGCTGCGCGAACCCCTCCGAGCAGGCGACCACCACACTGCGCGCCGCGGCGCCCCCGCCGCTCCTCAACTCCTCGACCAACGAAGCCGATTCGGCCTCCGTGCGGCGCGCGTGGGCCAGCAGCCTGAGGCCCGCCTCGGTCGGTGTCATTCCGCGCGGGTGCCGCACGAACAGGGGCACCCCGAGCCCCGACTCCAGCTTGGCGATCTGCCGGCTGACCGCCGACGGCGCCACGTTCAGACTCTGCGCGGCCTCCGTCACCGAACCGGCGCGGGCCACTTCGAGGAAATACGCCAGGTTCACCGGCAGCATCTGCACCAAAACCTCCGGAGGTTTGCTTCAAAGAGAACGCAGGGCGTCGCAAACGGCAATGGTCGCAGACCCGGAACCGCCCTACTCTGCTGATGCCACACCTCCCCGGAAACCTGGAGCGAAGCACCCGTGACCCCCGAGAAACTCGCCCGTGCGGCCGAGGAGTTCGTCGACTCCGGTGCCTTCTTCGCCGAGCTCGCGACGATGGTCGCCTACGCCACGGAGAGTGCCCGCCCCGAGGGCCGCCTTGCCCTGGAGGCATACCTCGGCGAGATCCTGGCCCCCGCGCTGAAGGACCTCGGCTGCACGGTCACCCGGCACGAGAACCCCTCACCGGCGGCCGGCCCCTTCCTGGTCGGCCGCCGGATCGAGGACCCCACGCTGCCGACCGTGCTGTGCTACGGCCACGCCGACGTCGTCGAGGGCATGGCCGGACGGTGGAGCGAGGACCGCGACCCGTGGACCCTCACGGCCGACGGTGACCGCTGGTACGGGCGCGGCGCCGCCGACAACAAGGGCCAACACCTCGTCAACCTCGCCGCGTTGCGGCTGCTGCTCGCCGAACAGGGCCGCCTGGGCTTCAACTTGACGTTCCTCTTCGATCCGGGCGAGGAGATCGGCTCGCCCGGCCTCGCCGAATTCGCCGCCGCCCACCGGGAGTTGCTGGCCGCTGACGTCCTGCTCGCCTCCGACGGGCCGCGCCTCGACGAGACGACACCGACGCTGTTCCTCGGCGCCCGGGGCGGCGTACAGCTCCTCCTGGACGCCGATCTGCGGCCCGGCGCCCACCACTCCGGCAACCGCGGCGGCGTCCTGCGCAACCCGGCGACCACCCTCGCCGCCGCCATCGCCACCCTCGTCGACGGACACGGCCGCATCCTCGTCCCCGAGTTGCTGCCGCCGCCGGTGAGCCCCGAGGTCCGCGAGGCGCTCGCCGGGGTCGAGGTCGACGCCGACCCGCGCTGGGGCGAGCCCGGACTCACCCCAGCCGAACGGCTCTACGCCTGGAACACCCTCGAAGTCCTCGCGATCTCCGCCGGGGACACCGACCGGCCCGTGGGAGCGATTCCCGGCCGGGCCCGCGCGGTCCTCCAACTCCGGCACGTCGTCGGCACGGAGGCCGAGAACGCCGCCGCGGCCGTCGCCGCGCACCTCGCCTCCCACGGCTACGCGATGATCGACGTCAGCACCCGGGGGACGTACCCCGCGAGTCGTACGCCGCTCGACGACCCGTGGGTGCGCTGGGCCCGGCCGGTCCTCGACCGCGCCGCCGGGCGGCCCGTCGCCGTCCTCCCCAACATCGGCGGCGGGCTGCCCAACGCGGTCTTCACGGACGTCCTCGGCCTGTCCACGCTCTGGCTGCCGCACTCCTACCCCGGCTGCCGGCAGCACGCCACCGACGAGCACCTTCCCGTGTCGATCGCGCGGGAGGGGCTGGTGCTGACCGTGGGGCTGCTGCACGCGCTGGGCAATCCGACGGCGGATCATCCGCTGCCGGTGCGCGGGTAGTCCTGCGGCTCGTAGTCCTGCGGCTCGTCGTCCTGCCACGCGTAGTCCTCAGGTAGTCCCCGTGTAGTACGCCGGAAGGACCCTCCCCATGACCGCTCCCTCCCCGCAGCCCACCCACACCGCCGCCCCCGTCCCCCGGAGCACCACCCGCGCCATCGCGGCGGCGACCATAGGCAACGCCCTCGAATGGTTCGACCTCGCGGTGTACGCGCTGATGGCCGCGCACATCGGCCGCACCTTCTTCCCCAGCGGCGACCCCGGCGTCCAACTCGTCCAGGCGTACGCCGTGTTCGGGGTCACCTACCTGATCCGGCCCCTCGGCGGGCTCCTCCTCGGCGCCTACGCCGACCGGCACGGCCGCAAGAAGGCCCTCATGCTGTCGATCCGGCTCATGGTCCTCGGCACGCTGATGCTCGCGGTCATGCCCGGCTACGACACGATCGGCATCACCGCGACGATCGGCATCGTCGTCGCCCGGCTCTTCCAAGGGTTCGCGGCGGGCGGCGAGTTCGGGGCGGCGACCTCGTTCCTCGTCGAGCAGGACGAACGCCGCAAGAGCTTCCTCGGCAGCTTCCAGTTCGCGAGCCAGGGCCTGTCGACGCTGATGGCGGCCGGGTTCGCGGCGGGGCTCACCGCCGTACTGAGCACCGGGCAGATGGACGCGTGGGGGTGGCGAGTCCCGTTCGTCTTCGGCCTGTTGATCGGGCCCGTCGGCTATTTCGTACGCCGGTACGTCGAGGAGTCCCCGGCCGTCGTGCGCGAGCCGCAGGCCAAGTCGCCGATGGTGACGGTGTTCCGCGACCACTGGCGGGGCCTGCTGATCGCCGGGGGTGTCCTCGTCGTGTCGACGGCCGTGAACTTCATGCTCCAGTACCTGCCGACGTACGGCATCGACGAACTCGGCCTCGACGACTCCCTCTCCTTCACCGCGCTCCTCATCGCCGGGGCCGTCCTCACGTTCGTCACCCCCGTCGTCGGCCTCCTCGGCGACCGCTACGGCCGACTGCCCCTCATGGTCCCGGCCGCGCTGCTCCTCGGCATCACGGCGGTCCCCCTGTTCCTGTGGCTCACGGCCTCCCCGACCTTCCTGACACTCGCCCTGTGCACGACGATCCTGGGCCTCCTCAAGGCCGTGTACTTCGGCACGCTCCCCTCGGTGATGGCCGACGCGTTCCCCGCCCACGCCCGCGCCACCGGCCTCTCCTTCAGCTACAACACGACCGTCGCCGTCTTCGGCGGCTTCACCCCGACGATCGCGGCGGCGCTCACCCGGGCGACGGGGTCCGGCGTGGCTCCCGGGTACTACCTCCTGGGTACGGCACTGCTGAGCGTGGCGGCGCTGGGGGCGGCGGTACGGGTGGGGGGCATCCGCTGAGGGACCGGGCGGGGCGGCGAGACACAGATACCGGCGGATACCCTGCGCTCGCCGCTCGCCGCTCGCCGCTCGCCGCTCGCCGCTCGCCGCTCGCCGCTCGCCGCTCATGCCGCCCTCATTGGCTCGCTGATGGCCACGGGCCATGCCGTCCCCACCGGTTCGCGAGGTGCTGCCGACGAGCCGGGCCTCTTGACTCGCCGGTGGACGCCGGTGAGGCTGCGCCCGCTGCCCGCTGCCCGCTGCCCGCTGCCCGCTGCCCGCTGCCCGCTGCCCGCTGCCCGCTGCCCGCTGCCCGCT